>NZ_JARVSS010000016.1:0-162507 GCF_030209095.1 Pseudomonas sp. lyk4-R2A-8 | reverse complement strand
CCGGTGATCAGGTGGACCACTCCTCCCGCCAACACCATCACACCCTGCACACCCGTCGCTTTCAATGCCGCCTCATCCAACCGGCCCGCATCCTGCAAGTGCACCCTCACCCGCGTCAGCGCCACACGCTGTTGCGATTTGAGGTTATTGGCACCGCCCAACGCACTCAGCACATCGGCCGACAAGAGCCCCTGCGTCGGTGTCGCCACCGTTTCGGCGACCAGATCCGGGGTCAGGGCTTTCCAGAACGCCCGCTGCAATTTCTCGAACATGTTCAGTGCTCCATGACAGGTGAGGTTTCAACGGCGGTTGCCTGATACAGGCGCAGCGCCTCGCGCACCTGACTGGCACCCTCCAGGCCCAGCACGTGGGTTGCAAGGGTTTGGCAGCCATGCAGATCAAGGTCGCGCACCGCGGCCTTGATGGTGGGAATCAGCGGCACACTGACCGACAGCTCATCCACCCCCAGCCCGACCAGCACCGGCACCGCCAACGCTTCGGAGGCCAGGGCGCCGCACACGCCGACCCACTTGCCATGGGCGTGGGCGGCCTTCACCGTGGTAGCGATCAGGCGCAGCACCGCCGGGTGAAAACTGTCGGCCTGGCCGGCCAGGCGCGGATGATCGCGGTCCATGGCCAGGGTGTATTGGGTCAGGTCATTGGTGCCGATGGAGAAAAAGTCCACGTAGGGCGCGAACACATCGGCCATCAGGGCGGCAGATGGCACCTCGACCATGATCCCCAGTTTCGGCAGTTCTTCAAGCCCGAGGGCCAGCGCTTCCTCCTCAAGGATTTGGCGGGCCAGGTGCAACTCCGATAGCAGGCTGACCATCGGCAACATGATGTGCAGGCGTGCGAAACCGGCGCAGGCGAGGATCGCGCGCATCTGTTCGCGCAGCAGCTGCGGACGTTCCAGGCACAGGCGAATGCCGCGCAAACCCAGAAAGGGGTTGGTCTCGGCCGCCATTGGCACGTAGGCCAACGGTTTGTCGCCACCGACATCCAGGGTTCGCACGACCAGGTTGCGCTCGCTGCCCAGAGCGCGCGCGATGGCCGTGTAGGTGCCGGCTTGCTCCTGCGGGCTGGGCGCACGGTTACGGTCCAGGTAGAGAAATTCCGAGCGCAGCAACCCCACGCCGTCGCCGCCCAAGGTCAGGGCCTGCTCGACTTCCTGCAACGAGGCGACGTTGGCTGTGACTTCAAGGTGATGGCCGTCTCGGGTAATGCTGGGTAGCGCAGCCTGTGCCATTTCACGCTCGCGCCGTTGAATCTGCCGTTGGCGCGCCGCTTCCAGTTGTTCGATGTCGGCCAGGTTCGGCTGCAGATGCAACTCGCCTTTGTCTGCGTCGAGCAAAACCTGTTGGCCATCGGGCAGCGCCAGCACCTGCGCAGGCACGCCGCAGATCGCCGGCAGGCCAAGGGCACGCGCCAGGATCGCAACGTGGCTGGTGGCGCCACCGCCGACGGTGACGAAGCCGAGCACCTTGTGGGTGTCGAGGCTGGCGGTCTGCGAGGGGGTCAGTTGTTCGGCGATCAGAATCGCGCGTTCCGGCAGCTCCCAGGCGCGGTCCTGGATACCGAGGATCAGTTTGAGCACCCGCTGGCCGACATCGGCCAGGTCGGCTGCACGCTCGGCCAGCAGGGCATTGCCCAGGCCCAGGAACAACTCGGCGGTGGCGAGCGTGGCGCGCTTCCAGGCGAATGCGGCACTCTTGCCTTCGGCCAGTAGCCCGTAGGCTTGCTCCAGCAGGGTCGGGTCTTCAAGCAGTTCCTGATGGGCCCGGAAAATTTCCGCCTCCGCAGCGTTGGCGGCCTTGGCTTGCAGCGTTTGCAAGGCCTCGGTGGCCGCCCGCAGGCCTTGTTCCAACATCGCGCGTTCGGCCGCTTGACCGGTGCCGTGTTCAACAATGTCCAGCTCCGGCTCGGCCACTTGCACCACTTGGCCGAACGCCGAGCCCGGCGACGCGCAGACGCCCTGCAGCACGCCGGCTGACGGTAAGGATGCGACCGGCTCAATCCCAGCGGCCACAGTGGCAACCTGTTCTCCACAGCCTTCAGCCAACAGCGCCACCAATGCCTGGATCGCCGCCGCGGCCTCTTCACCTGCCGCGCTCACCTGCAGCGTATCGCCCTGCACCGTCTGCAACGCCATGATCGCCACCAGCGACTTGGCATTTGCGCTCTGGGTCTGCTTGTGCAGATAAATACTCGCATTGAAGCCTTTAGCCGCCTGGGCCAACACCGCCGCTGGGCGCGCATGCAGGCCGTTGGCGTTGGGCAGCGTCAATGGCTTGGAAAACAACGCATCGCCCTGCGCGTCGATTGCGGCCTCAGCTGTGTCGACAGGCGATACCTCCATCAGCGGCTGGCCCGCCTCCACCAGCCCGCTCGCCAGCAGGCTGAACGGCTCGCCACTGACCACCAGCATCAGGGTCAGCAAACTGCGGGCGTGGAGCGCCACGTAGTCGGCATCGAACTCGATCAACGGCTGCCCCGCCTCCACCCGCTGACCCTCCTCAACCAGGCGGGTGAAGCCTTTGCCTGCCAGGTTCACGGTGTCCAGGCCAATATGCATCAGCACCTGCACGCCGCTGTCGGCGGTGATGCTGACCGCATGCCCGCTGTCCTGGATAGTGCTGATTACGCCGGCCAGCGGCGCGCACAGAGTCTGCGAGGTGGGATCAATGCACAGGCCGTCGCCGATCATGCGGCTGGCGAACACCGGGTCCGGCACCTCGTCCAGTGACAGCAGGACACCCGCTAAGGGCGCCAGCAGTTCCAGGGGTTCAATTGCGGTCATGACTTCACCTGCTTTTTGTTCTGTAAAAATCATTGGGTGGATGCACATCCCACGGATGGCGGTTATTTCCACCAGTATTCGACTTGCACGCCCACATTCGACCCATGCCGCGCGGTGCCGTAGGAACCGGTGTCGGACAACGCCGAGCCCGCCGCCAGTTCATTCGCGGCGCGTTTGGCCGCTTCGTTCCAGGTCGCATAGGTGTAGTACACACGCACTTCCGGCCGCGCCCAGAAATCCGGGCCTTTGGGCGACCACGTGGGCGCGAAGGTAAATTTGCTCAGCTTGCGCGTACCGCCGCTGGCGTCGACCTGATCATGACCAAGCTCGGTAACCAGTTTGAATTGTTCACTGATGGCATACGCCGGGCGCACGCCAAGGGACATCCAGGTCTGGTCCTGGCTGCCGGGGCGAATGTCCTTCTGGTACACCGCTTCGATCTGCCCACCAAAGCGCGGCGTTACCTGCCAATCGAAGAACTCCACGGCGCGATAACTTTTGCTGCTGTCATCCAGGAAAGTGTTGCCGGTGTAGCCCAGGCCGGTGCCGGGGCCTTCGCCGTACTGCAAGGCGAATTTGTTCTTGCCACCGAGGAAAGGCGTTTGCACATGCTGCGCGGTGAGTGCCCAGCCGCTGTGGGTGTCACGCCCGCCGGCCTTCTCGATGTAGCTCAAGCCCAGCTCCAGCTCGCCACCAGGGTTGGTCTTGAAGCCCGCAACGTTGAAGTCGTGACGGGTGGCATATTCCTTCTGGTAGAGATTGTCTTTGCGCGAAATGGCGTAGCTGTACTTGAGGTCGCCGATCCGCACGTCCTCGATGCCCCCGCCAGTGGCACTCTGGTTCCAGTAGTAGAAGTCGGAGATATGGATGTCATTACGCTTGTAGTAACGGCGACCGGCCCACAGCGAACCACCGTTGAGGCTGGGCAGGTTGGACCACTGCGCATACATCTGCGGCATGCGCGCGGTACCGTTGTTTTCGCCCTGGAATTTCAGCTCACGGTCGTACTTGTTATAGAGCGAGGCCATGGCATCGACGCTGAGCACCGAGCCGTCATCGAAGGTCAGCAGGTCCTGGCGCAATTCCAGCTCGGCGTATTGCTCGCATTCGTTACCCAGCCGGTATTTGGTCTGCGCCCCCGGCAATTGGAAACACTGCTGGGGACCGCTGCCGGTGGATGTGCCGGCACCACTGCGCAGGTAACCGGCAAATTCCAGAGCCTGGGCACCCAACGGCAGGCTCAGGCAAGACGCGACGACGCCCAGCTTTATTGTGGTTTTCATGAACGCTCCTTCTATTTTTATTGTTGTATTGCTTCTGTTGCACAACGCGGTTCGCTGGCGGGGAGTTTCAGTCGATCAGGTGCAGCACAAACGATTCGTAGGGGCGCAACGCAACCGTTGCGGTACGTGGCGGGCAGTCGGGGTAGTTACTGATCAGCAGGCGTTGCTTGCCCGCCGCGTGGAGCACGTCGTCGGGCAATTGGATTTCGCAGGGCCAGCCATAGAAGTTGTTCAGCACCAGCAGGCGCTCGCCCTGGCCCTCACGCAGATACGCCCAGACCTGACGGTGGTCCGCCAGCAGCTGGCGATAAACGCCGTGTTGGATCAGCGGTTCGCTACGACGCAAGGCGATCAGTGCTCGATAGTGATGCAGCACCGAATCCGGGTCTTGCTGCTGGCATTCGACGTTGATCTGCGCGGCATTGGCCGGCAGCCCGATCCACGGTTCGCCAGTGCTGAAACCGGCATTGGGTTGTGAATTCCACTGCATCGGCGTGCGCCCGTTATCGCGGGATTTCTGCATGATCGCCGCCATGCTCGACGCTTCGTCCTCTCCCGCATCCCGCTTGAGACGGAAGATGTTGAGTGTCTCTACATCGCGGTACTGCTCGATTCGGTCGAAGTCCGGATTGGTCATGCCCAATTCTTCGCCCTGGTACACAAACGGCGTGCCCTGCAAAAAATGCAGCGCCGTGGCGAGCATCTTGGCCGAAACCTCGCGGTACTCACCGTCGTTGCCAAACCGGGAGACCACCCGCGGCTGGTCGTGGTTACACCAGAACAGCGCGTTCCAGCCGCCACCGGCCTGCATGCCTTGTTGCCAGTCGGAAAAAATCCGTTTGAGCTGCAGAAAATCGAAGTCGGCCTTCACCCACTTTTGCAGATTGGGGTAATCGACTTTCAGGTGATGGAAATTGAAGGTCATCGACAGCTCTTTCGAGGCCGGATTGGAATAGCGGATGCAGTGCTCAAGGCTGGTGGACGACATTTCGCCGACGTTGATCAGGTCATACCCTTCGAAGACCTCGCGGTGCATTTCCTGCAGGTATGCATGCACATTCGGACCGTCGGTGTAGAAGCGTCGACCGTCACTGTTGTCTTCGGGGAAATCGGCGGGCTTGGAGATCAGGTTGATCACGTCCAGGCGAAACCCGCCGACGCCTTTGTCGCGCCAGAAGCGCATCATCTTGAACACCTCGGCGCGGACCTGAGGATTGTCCCAATTGAGGTCGGCCTGGGTGTGGTCGAACAGGTGCAGGAAGTACTGCCCGGTTTGCGCCTCGTATTCCCAGGCCGAGCCGCCGAACTTGGACTCCCAGTTGTTCGGCTGGTCACGCCAGATGTAGAAGTCGCGGTAGGGGTTGTCGAGGCTGCTGCGTGCCTGCTGGAACCATTCATGCTCGATGGAGGTGTGGTTGACCACGATGTCGAGCATCAGCTTGATGCCGCGCCTGGCCGCTTCGCTGATCAACCGCTCACAGTCGGCCATGGTCCCGTAGCTGGGGTCGATGGCGTAGTAGTCGCTGATGTCGTAGCCATTGTCGCGCTGCGGCGAGCGCAGGAACGGCGTGATCCACAGGCAGTCCACGCCCAGCCATTGCAGGTAGTCGAGTTTGTCCACGATGCCCAGCAGGTCACCGGTGGCGTTACCCGCGTGGCTATGGAAGCTTTTGGGGTAGATCTGGTAGATCACCGAGTGCTGCCAAGTCTGCATGGTGGGGTTCCTTCAATTAATGGTGTGCTGGCTTTGGGGCCGCCTCGGGCGGTAGATCAGGCAACCCTGAATCCGGGCCGAACGATCTTCATGCTCAACGCACAGGTCAGCACAAACGGCACGACCATCGCGATGACCATCCCGATCACAAACATCGCAATGGATTGCGGCACGATGGAGATAAATCCAGGTAAACCACCGACGCCGATGGCCGAGGCCTGCACCTTGTTCAGCGACAGGAAAATGCTGCCCAGCGCCGAGCCCACCAGGGCCGCGTAAAACGGAAACTTGAAGCGCAGGTTCACCCCGAACATCGCCGGTTCCGTGATGCCGAAGTAGGCGGAAATCGCTGAAGTCGAAGCCATGCTTTTATCCCGCGCATTTCGGGTGGTGTAGAACACCGCCAGCGCCGCGCTGCCCTGGGCCAGGTTGGACATCACGATCATCGGCCAGATAAAGGTGCCGCCCTGTGTGGAGATCAGTTGCAGGTCCACGGCCAGGAACATGTGGTGCATGCCGGTGATCACCAGCGGGGCATACAGAAGACCGAAAATCGCGCCACCGAGCATGGGCGCCAGGTCAAACAGGGTGACCATGCCCTCAGTGATCAGGATGCCGATGTGGCGCGTGACCGGGCCGATGATCGCCAGGGCAAGCACGCCGGTGACGACGATGGTGGTGATCGGTACGACCAGCAGTTGAATTGCATTGGGCACGCGCGCGCGCAGCCACTTCTCGATCACGCTCATCACGTACGCGGCCATCAGGATCGGCAGGATCTGCCCCTGATAGCCGACTTTTTCGATCTGGAACCAACCGAAAATATCGAAGTACGGCAGGCTCTGGCCATCGAGGCCGGCGACTGCCTTGCCGTAGTTCCAGGCATTCAGCAGGTCCGGGTGCACCAGCATCAGGCCAAGCACAATGCCAAGGATTTCGCTGCCGCCAAAACGCTTGGCCGCCGACCAGCCCACCAGCGCCGGCAGGAATACGAACGAGGTGTTGGCCATCAGGTTGATCAGGCTCCACAGGCCATCCAGATTCGGGTAGGCCTCCAGCAGCGTCTTGCCCTCGATGAACATGCCCTTGGCGCCCATCAGGTTGTTGATGCCCATGAGCAGGCCGGCAATGATCAGTGCGGGCAGGATCGGCATGAACACATCGGAGAACACCCGCACCAGACGCTGCAGGGCGTTGATCTTGTCGGCGCCCTTCTTCTTCACGTCGGCGATGGTGGCGGCGGCCAGGCCGGTGATTTCGCGCAGGGCGGCGTAGACCTTCTCGACTTCACCGGGGCCGATCACCACCTGAAACAGGCCGCCGGTAAAGAACGAGCCCTTGACCAGGTCGACCTGGTTCAACGCGCTGTTATTGACCAGGCTCGGGTCCTTGAGCGCCAGGCGCAGGCGGGTTACGCAGTGGGCAGCTTGCTCGAGGTTATCGCTGCCCCCGAGGTGCTCGATAATCTCGCGGGCAATCGTCGAATAGTCGTGGCTCATGCTTGGTTTCCACTTTGATTTTTTTATTGGAGGGCAGTCATTGGCAGCACGCCGAAAGCAAAAGTACTCGTACAGACGAGTTAAAGCAACAACTCGTCTGTACGAGTTACAAATTGTTTTCTTTTCTGATTCAGAGGTCAGACATTTCGCTTCTTACGCGCGCGCTCAATGGACAAACCCCACCTCTGCCACTAAGGTTCCTGCCTTGAACGCGCCGTTCACCTTACTCAAGCCGCGCACAGAGCCCTCTCCATGAGCAAATACAACCAGATCTATACCGATCTGCTTGCCAGCATCACCACCGAACGCCTGCAACGCGGCACGCGCCTCCCTTCCGAAACCGAATTGATGGACAGCTACCAGGCCAGCCGCGGCACCGTGCGCCGGGCGATCGAGCAGCTTCAGGAGCGCGGGTTTGCGCAAAAGATCCATGGCAAGGGCACCTTCGTGCTATCGCCCAACCCGATCGAGTTCCAACTGGGCGGCATCGTCAGCTTCCATGAAACCCACGCCGACCTGGGCGATGACGTACATACCGAAGTGGTCGAGTTCACCCAACTCCCACTCGAAGGTGCGCTGCTGCAACACATCGAGGCCGAGCCCGGCACCCTGATCACCCGCATCAAACGCGTGCGACGCATCGGCGGCAAACGGGTGATTCTCGACATCAACCACTTCGTCGCCGACCTGATCCCGGGCCTGGACCCGACAATCGCCGAGCAGTCGATCTACGCGTTCATCGAACAGACTCTGCAGCTGCAGATAAGCTACGCCCAACGCACCATCGAAGCGCTGCCGCGCAGCAAGGACGACCAGACGCACCTTGACCTCGACGGACAAAGCCATGTGATCGTGGTGAGCAACCAGACGTTTTTGCAGGATGGGCGGCAGTTCGAGTACACCGAGTCGCGGCATACGCTGGATAAGTTTTACTTTTCGGATATTGCGCGGCGGTGATATGAGCCTAGGGACAGTGGCTTCCGGGCACTCAGGGCAAGCCGCAACGCGATAAAATCGCATAAATAAGCACCCAAGATGTCCTTGTCAGGCGTCTTGGTCTTTCACTCAGCGCAGACACATAGATCAACTTTTCCGTTCAGCTTTAGTTGATCGAAAGTCGTGTGTGGCGACAAAGGACTGAGCGAGTCACGAGCATAGCCCTGCCGTAGGTATCAAGGGCGGCAGTGATAACTGACAAACCATCACCGGAGCTGAAAATTTACTAAGTAAACATTTGCTCCGGCAGAGATGGAAAGAAGTGTAGAGCCTCCTGAGGTATGGAGACCTTCGAAGCTCCCACCACTGATGAGACAGCAGCTAAAAGAAGCCACCTCTAGGTTCTTGTCAACAACCTAATGAAATAGCGCTGTTATCCGAATAAAAATCTCCTGGTTCACTCCTGTTCAGACGAAAGGTAAAGTGAAGCATTGGCAAACTGTTGAGTCCAAAAACCATTTAGCTGACCATTCGCATAACTGGGTACTTTTTCTCTTAGAGAACGAATTTCTCGACGAGAGGTTTCACGCAAAAGGCCTATTGCCTTATTGACGGATTTTCCAGTTATCCTACTCAACAAAGACTTTCCAACCAGATGCGCCTTAAGCCGACCATCCGCTCGCGCATCGTGCGACACAAATAGTGCATTGGCAACATCCACCTCTCTAATATCGAATAAAGCCTTGAGGTGAGCACTATCCAGAACCAGAAATCCATTTTTGTGTGCTTTTTCGCCCACTGGAATTCGTTGATCCTCAACTATTAAAACGAAACCGTTATCGCTTAATGCTCTAGAAACTACTCCATACCTACCGATTGTTTCAATCCATAGCTCCGGTGGAATTTCGTGGAAAACATTACACAATACAACTAACGCGAAAGAGCCTTCGTCTTTTTTCTCGAACAGCTGATCAGGTGTGCTGAAATAGCGGTTCTGACTATCAGGGTAGTACGTTGCCAACACCCCCTCACAAATAGCTCGGTCATCCGGAAACGGTTCATAAGCGTGGTAATCGATAACATCGGAAACCTTCACTCCATCCTCGTGCATAGATGTCGCAAGACCTTCAAGAAGTCGCCCCTTACCTGCCCCGAAATCTAAAACTCTCAGCAGGGATTTTTCGTTGCGCGCACGAAGGAGAATCGACTGGATTTGCGAGACCTGCGGATCAGGACCGCTCGCCGCAATTACGGTCGGGGGATATAGGCTTTCAGTCGCATAGTTAACGGCGGCCAGCACGGCGGGCAAGCCAGAGAACGCGTTCAATTGAGCAACCCCTTCCTCTCCACCCAACAGGCTGTCGAGCACAATCTCAGGGCGCCTCCCCGCATGCTCCACACCGCCATTGCTCACATACCATAGACACATAGGATCAATGCTGGTCATATAGGCTAGCAGCGGGACAGAATGCGTGGCGATAAAGATCTGGGAAGTTGTTGTAGCATCATGTAAAGCTTTGACAATTTCTATCACCGCCGAGGGATGCAAGTGATTTTCCGGCTCATCAAGAAGCAATACCGTATTATCTAGATTTTTACCCTGAGCGTGTAACGCAACACATAGCTGGAGCAAAACCTTCTGGCCATCCGAAAGCCGAGCATCAGCAATTGGCTTTCCGAAAAGCATTGGGTCTCCTGAGAAGTTCCTCTCCAGCCTCTCTCCCAACATCCTCTGCATTAGAGCCTGAAGCCGACAATAATTCGCCTCGACTTCTGCTCTTGCCTCAAGATCAAAAGAATGACTGGAATGCGTCACGGCGAACCACTTTTCTAAAACATGATGCAAGTAGAATAGACTGAGATCATGGTAATCAGATGCCCCCCAAGACATAGCGGCATCCGCTCGATTCTCTACTTCTCCTCGCATTTCTTTACGTGGATCTGTCAAATTTAATTTTTTTGGAACAAAGTACAAGCTATTAAAAAAATCATTTCCCGTAGTACTGATCCATTCATTGGTAGCTAAAATTGCTAATCTTAGAGTATCAGAATGCTCACGCCACACTTTCGTAGAACTACCATCAGGATTACCTTCAATACTCCTATCGTAATTATTTTTTTCAGAAATTAACTTATCCACACCTGATCGAGCTCGCCAACGCATATTGATTACAGCATCGACTGCAGCCAATAAACGAGACTTACCTGAACCATTTTTTCCTGCTAACGCCACTAATCATCCAAGGCGCCGCATATGAATATCTTTAAGACCAAGCGATTGAAACTCTACTGCTGGAATATGAATCCTCTCTATCAACATTTTCCGAATCCTTTCATACAGTACACAACCAAATAACTGCTTAAGTTTCAATTAACAAAAAGCTCATCGCAGCCAGACTGAAAAAATATGTCGCTTAAACTGTGACAACTCTCGTATAGCTACACAGCCGACCATGCCACTCCGAGGGTGACCTAGTGGTTCTTAAAGCAGTGATATTGGCATACCTGAAAGTAAAAAAGCCCGCAATTACGCGGGCTTTTTTACTTTTTGACTCAGGGAAGCAATCTAACAAACGCCCGATCATTCCCACTCAATCGTCGCCGGCGGCTTGCTCGACACGTCATAAGTAACGCGCGAAATACCTTCGATCTCATTGATGATACGGCCGCTGACAGTCTCCAGCAGTTCGTACGGCAGATGCGCCCAACGAGCAGTCATGAAGTCGATGGTTTCCACCGCACGCAGGGCCACAACCCAGGCGTAACGACGGCCATCGCCGACCACGCCAACCGATTTCACCGGTTGGAACACCACGAAGGCCTGGCTGACTTTGTGGTACCAGTCGGCCTTGCGCAGTTCTTCGATGAAGATGTGATCGGCGCGACGCAGCAGGTCGGCGTATTCCTTCTTCACTTCACCGAGGATGCGCACGCCCAGGCCCGGGCCTGGGAAGGGGTGGCGGTAGACCATGTCGTATGGCAGGCCCAATTCCAGGCCCAGACGACGGACTTCGTCCTTGAACAGTTCGCGCAACGGCTCGACCAGCTTAAGGTTCATTTCCTCCGGCAGGCCACCCACGTTGTGGTGGGATTTGATCACGTGGGCCTTGCCGCTCTTGGCGCCGGCCGACTCGATCACGTCGGGGTAGATAGTGCCCTGGGCGAGGTACTTGATGTTGTCCAGTTTGCTCGACTGGGCATCAAACACGTCGATGAAGGTGCGACCGATGATCTTGCGCTTCTTCTCCGGGTCGGACTCGCCGGCCAGGTTGTTGAGGAACTGCTCCTCGGCGTTGGCGCGGATCACTTTGACACCCATGTTCTCGGCGAACATGGCCATCACTTGCTCGCCTTCGTGCAGGCGCAGCAGACCGTTGTCGACGAACACGCAGGTCAGTTGGTCGCCGATGGCCTTGTGCAGCAACGCAGCAACCACGGAGGAGTCAACGCCGCCGGACAGGCCGAGCAGCACGTTGTCGGTGCCGACCTGGGCGCGTACTTGGGCGATGGCGTCTTCAGCGATTTTCGACGGGGTCCACAGGGCTTCACACTCGCAGATGTCGAGGATGAAGCGCGACAGGATGCGCCCGCCTTGCTTGGTGTGGGTCACTTCCGGGTGGAACTGCACGCCGTAGTAACGACGCTCGTCGCTGAACATGCCGGCGATAGGGCAGCTCGGGGTGCTGGCCAGGATGTGGAAGTCTTCCGGCATCTTGGTGACTTTGTCACCGTGGCTCATCCACACGTCGAGGCCGAACAGGCCGTCCGCGTCGATGTGGTCTTCGATGCCGTCCAGCAGGCGGCTCTTGCCGACCACGTCGACACGGGCATAACCGAATTCACGCAGCTCGGAACCTTCAACCTTGCCGCCCAGCTGCTCGGCCATGGTCTGCATGCCGTAGCAGATACCGAAGACCGGCACGCCCAGATCGAATACCGCCTGCGGGCAACGCGGGCTGTTGGCTTCGTGTACGGACTCGGGGCCGCCGGCGAGGATGACGCCTTTAGGGGCGAATTCGCGGATCGCTTCGTCGTCCATGTCGAACGGATGCAGTTCGCAATACACACCGATTTCACGCACGCGGCGGGCGATCAGTTGGGTGTACTGGGAACCGAAGTCGAGGATCAGGATGCGGTGGGCGTGAATGTCGAGGGCCATGAGAGAAACTCTGAAGAGCAGTTGCAAGCTTCAAGCTGCAAGCTGCAAGTAATCGGAAGCCGCGCGGTAGCTGTACGAATACAGCCCCGCTTGCAGCTTATAACTTGTGGCTTATAGCTGTCGGCATCAGCCGACCCGATAGTTTGGCGCTTCCTTGGTGATCTGCACGTCGTGGACATGGGATTCAGCCATGCCGGCGCCGGTGATCCGTACGAACTCTGGCTTGGTGCGCATTTCTTCGATGTCGGCGCTGCCGGTGTAGCCCATCGAGGAGCGCAGGCCACCCATCAGTTGATGGATGATGGCGCTCAGGGTGCCCTTGTACGGCACACGGCCTTCGATGCCTTCCGGTACGAGCTTCTCGGCGCCTGCCGAGGAGTCCTGGAAGTAACGGTCGGAAGAACCTTGCGCCTGGGACATGGCGCCCAGCGAACCCATGCCACGGTAAGCCTTGTACGAGCGCCCCTGGAACAGCTCGATTTCGCCCGGCGCTTCTTCAGTACCGGCGAACATCGAGCCCATCATCACGCAGGAAGCACCGGCTACGATGGCCTTGGACAGGTCACCGGAGAAACGGATGCCGCCGTCGGCGATCAACGGCACGCCGGTGCCTTCAAGGGCAGCGGCGACGTTGGCGATGGCGCTGATCTGCGGCACGCCTACACCGGCAACGATACGGGTGGTGCAGATCGAGCCAGGGCCGATACCGACCTTGACGGCGTCGGCGCCAGCTTCGGCCAGGGCCTTGGCGGCAGCGCCGGTGGCGATGTTGCCGCCGATCACCTGCACGTCAGGGAAATTCTGTTTGACCCAGCGCACGCGGTCGATCACGCCTTTGGAGTGACCGTGGGCGGTGTCCACCACGACTACGTCGACACCGGCAGCGACCAGGGCTGCAACGCGGTCGCCGGTGTCTTTACCGGTGCCGACGGCGGCGCCGACCCGCAGACGACCTTGGTCATCCTTGCTGGCCAGCGGGTAAGCCTTGGCTTTTTCGATGTCGTTGACGGTCATCATGCCTTTGAGGGCGAATTTGTCGTCGACGATCAGCACGCGCTCGATGCGGTGCTTGTGCAGCAGTTCGCGCACGTCGTTCTTGTCGGCGCCTTCCTTGACAGTCACGAGGCGCTCTTTCGGGGTCATCACTTCGCGGACGGTGACTTCAAGACGGTTCTCGAAACGCACGTCACGGGAAGTGACGATGCCGACCAGGTCGCCATCGTGCAGTACCGGAACGCCGGAGATGTTGTGCAGGCGGGTCAGGTCGAACAGGTCACGCACGGTAGCGTCGGCTTCGATGGTGATCGGATCCTTCACCACACCGGCTTCGTAACGCTTGACCTTGCGCACTTCGGCAGCCTGCTGCTCGATGGTCATGTTCTTGTGGATGATGCCGATGCCGCCTTCCTGAGCCATGGCGATGGCCAGACGGGCTTCGGTGACGGTGTCCATGGCAGCGGAAACCAGGGGAATATTCAGCTCGATGCCACGGGTTAGGCGGGTCTTGAGACTGACTTCGTTAGGAAGCACCTCGGAATAACCGGGCACTAGGAGAATGTCGTCGAATGTCAGAGCTTCTTGGCTGATACGCAGCATCGCGGGGGCTCCCGAGCGGGAAAATGGAAGCGCGCCATTATATACATGCACCCTGCCCGGCTCAATGTAAAACTCTGACAAACTTGGTAATACTGATAGATGGATTAAAGCTCGACCTTGACCCAGCTGATCTTCTGATCCAGCCAATCGGCAAACTCGTCGATAAAACTCTGCTTGAAGCCTGCTTCGGCCCAGTTATTGAAGATGAAACCCAGGTTGGAAAATCCGCATTCCTGCAGGAACAGAAACCCGTTGATGTCATCTTCATGCCCGCACAGCGGGCAAGTGAAGTTGTCGGTATGGCCGGGCATCCAGTCTTCCAGGCTCTCGAACAGCGCCTCCCCTACCTCACGACGGCATTCAGGGCAGCCGGCTTCTCCAAGAAAGCCCTTGGCGGGCGTGTAGATACAACGTTTGTAGATGATCTCCAGGCCATTGACCGGCTCGTTGAACGGCAGTGCTTCGGGGTACAGCACCACGGCACGCGCTCCATCGGCCAGGGCATAACCCATGCGGTTGCCGGTACGGCCACAGGTGGTCAGTTCTTCCTTGACGATGTTCTTGCGCACCAGCCAGCGCACAATCGCCCGGGCGCGGGGCTCGTGCACGGGCAAAGTGGAGATTTTCGGAACAAGGATGCTTTGGGAGTTCATGGGAGTCCTGCGGTGTGGCTTCTGGCCTCATCGCGGGCAAGGCCAGCTCCCACAGTTGATTGCATTCCGAGGTGGGAGCCGGGCTTGCCCGCGATGAGGCCCGGGAGGACGGCAGCTTAATCCCTGAAGAAATCAGGTCAAGTACTCAAATACCGACCAATCAACGCAATGCCGCTGGCCAGCACCAGCCACGTCACCAACCGCACGAACGCTTCCCGTGACAGACGCATCGTCAGTCTGCGCCCCGTCCACAACCCCAATGCCATCGCCGGTAACAAGCACACCGCCAATAGCAACAACGGTAAGTCCGCATACACCCCGGCCACCAGGAACAGGCTCAGGCGCACCACAGTGCTGCAACTGATCAACGCGCTCTGGGTGGCGCGCGCCGCGTCCTTGGGCAAACGACTGTTGAGATAGATCGCATACAAAAAACCGCCGCTGCCAAACAGCGCACCGAACAGCCCGCCGACCGTGCCCATCGGGATCGACCAGCCCGTCGCCAACTGTGTCGGGCGCGCCTTGATCGCCAGGCTGTAGAGGGCGTAAGCGCTGATAAACACCCCCATCAACAGTAAAAGCAGGTCGGAATGCAGATTGAGCAAAAACACCACGCCCAGTGTGCACCCGATGGCCATGCACGGCAGCAGGCGCAGTAACTCAGGCTTGCTCACATCGCGTCGGGTTTGCAGCAAACCGCCAAACGCCGCGACAAAGTCCAGCAGCACCAACAGCGGGATGATCTTCGACAGCGGCATGAACACAATCAGTACCGGCCCGGCTACCAGCGCCGTGCCAAAGCCGGCGATGCCGAACACGATATAGGCAACCGCCACGCCCAGGCCGATGACCAACCACTCCAAACCGCTGAACGACCACTGACTCATCAGCTCGACCGGGCCCATGGGAGATTCCTTGCAAGAGATGGCGTTCACTTTAGCCATCGACGAGCGTTGCGACTAATATCTTCAAAACCTTTCAGTCATCTCAAAAAGGCATGACGTGTGATTTCCACCCGCCAATTGCGCTACTTCGTTGAAATCGCCGACAGCGGCAGCTTCAGTGCCGCAGCCGAACGCCTGTTCGTCGCGCAGTCGGCCTTGAGCCGACAGATCAAGGTGCTGGAGACCCAACTGCAGACGCCGCTGTTCGAGCGCACGGCGCGCCAGCCAAAGCTGACGGCAGCGGGCGCGGCCTTCTATCCGCGAGCGCGCAACTTGCTGAGCGAACTGCACAAGGCCGGTGAAGTGGCGACCCAGATCGGCAACGGCCAGGTCGGCACACTGCGTCTGAGCCACTCGAGCACCGTGCCGATGAGCGGAGCGCTGCTGCGCGGCATCAGTACCTGGCTGGAACGCTGCCCTGGGGCGTCGGTGGATATCGTCAAGATGTCCTCCGAGGCGCAATTGGCAGAGATCGCCGACGGACGCCTGGACATTGGCCTGCTGCGCTTGCCGGTGTTGCGCCAGCGCGAAGGTGTGCGCGTAGCGCCTTTATACAGCGAGCCCTTGATGCTGGCGGTGCCGGCGGGCCATGCGCTGGCGGGCTGTGATGCGCCCATTGAGCTGGCGCGGTTGCGGGATGAGGCGTTTATCTCAATCCCCCATCCGCAACGCGGTGGTCTGAGTTATCTGTCAGCCGAACTGTGCATGCGCGCAGGATTTTTCCCCAAGGCGGCTCGGGTGATGTCGCGCAAGACCACGCAGTTGCAGTTGATCCAGGCCGGGTTCGGTATTGCCCTGTTACCAAAATCCATGCAGGACATTGCCCCCGCCAACCTGCACTTTTTAACCCTGGCCGAGCCGGACAGCCTCAGCACCGTGGCTCTGGCCTGCCATCAGGCGCCGAGCGCGCTGGTTGAGCAATTCTGCCAAACGCTGCACGAATGCCTATAAACTGCCGTCCATGATTAAAGACCTCCTGCCATGATTAAAGACCCGTTTGCCCGCCTGGGCCTGGACCGCGAAGTCCTGACAGTCAGCCAGCTCAACGGCCGCGCGCGGGTGTTGCTGGAAGATGTGTTCACCAATATCTGGGTCGAAGGTGAGATCTCCAACCTCGCCCGCCCGGCCTCCGGCCATGTGTATTTCACCCTCAAGGACAGTGGCGCCCAGGTGCGTTGCGCGTTGTTTCGCAGTAACGCCGCACGGGTACGCCAGGCATTGAAGGACGGCCTGGCGGTGAAGGTGCGCGGCAAGGTCTCGTTGTTCGAAGGCCGTGGCGACTACCAATTGATTCTCGACACCGTGGAGCCCGCCGGTGACGGCGCGCTGCGCCTGGCTTTCGACGCGCTGAAGGAAAAACTCAGCGCCGAAGGCCTGTTCAGCGCCGAGCGCAAAGTGCCGCTGCCGGCGCACCCGCAGCGCATCGGCATTATCAGCTCGCCCACCGGTGCGGTGATCCGCGACATCATCAGCGTATTCCGCCGCCGAGCGCCGCAGGTGCAACTGACGTTGATCCCCACCGCCGTGCAGGGCCGCGAAGCGATCCCGCAGATTGTGCGGGCGCTGAAGCTGGCCGATGCACGCGGCTTCGACGCACTGATCCTGGCCCGTGGCGGCGGTTCGCTGGAAGATCTCTGGTGCTTTAACGAAGAAGCCGTGGCCCGCGCGGTGGATGCCTGTGTCACACCGATTGTCAGCGCCGTCGGCCATGAGACCGATGTGTCGATCAGCGACTTCGTGGCTGACGTACGCGCGCCCACACCATCCGCTGCCGCCGAATTGCTGGCACCGGATTCAAGCCATCTGGTACGCCAGGTCGAAAACCTGCACCGGCGCCTGGTGATGCTGATGCGCAACCGCCTGCGGCACGACCGCTTGCGTGTCGAGGGTATGGCCCGCCGCCTGCGTCACCCCGGCGAACGCCTGCGCCAGCAGGCCCAACGCCTGGACGATCTGGACATGCGCCTGCGCCGCGCTTTCGAGCGCAGCCTCAACACCCGTCGCGAGCGCTTGATACGCCTGGAAACCCGCCTCGCCGGCCAGCATCCGGGGCGCCAACTGGCCCTGTTGCGCCAGCGCCTGGACAGCCTCGCCGAACGCTTGCCGCGCGCCATGCGCGAAGGCCTTAAGGCGCGTCGCCTGCAGCTGCAAAGCCAGGTGCAGACGCTGCAGGTGGTCAGCCCGCTGGCCACCCTGGGCCGTGGTTACAGCATCCTCCTGGATGAGCGCGGCCAAGCCATTCGCAGCGCCGCGCAAACCCACACCGGCCAACGCCTCACCGCCAGGCTCGGTGAAGGCCAATTGCAAGTGCGGGTGGAAGACAACCACCTGACACCCGTTACCCTTTCGCTATTGGATTGATCGATGCCACGTCTTTTTAGCCTGTTGATGCTGCTGTGCCTCGCCTTTAACGCCCACGCCGACAGTTACATCAGCCGCACCCTGAACAAGCCGGTGCCGGGGGGCGTCGCGGTGGTCGAACTGGGCCCTTCGGCAGCGGCGCCCAAAGCCACGTATCAAGGCAAACCGGTGCTGGTGATCAAGGAACAGGACAGCTGGCTGGCGATTGTCGGCATCCCGCTGACGGTCAAGCCCGGCAACGAGCGCATCAGCAGCGGCGGACGCAGCCTGCCGTTTATCGTCGGCTATAAAAAGTACCCGGAACAGCGCATCACCTTGAAAAACAAAAGCCAGGTCAACCCTGCTCCGGCGCAGCTCAAGCGGATCGAAGCCGAGCTTGCGGTGCAGATCAAGGCTTACCGCAGCTTCAGCCCGAACCTGCCGAGCAATTTGATACTGGACAAGCCGGTCAATGGTCCATTGTCGAGTAAGTTCGGCGTGCGCCGCTTTTTCAACGGCGAGGAGCGCAACCCGCATTCGGGCCTGGACTTCGCGGTGCCCGCCGGTACGCCGATCAAGACACCGGCCAATGGCAAGGTGATCCTGGTGGGCAATTACTTCTTCAATGGCAATACGGTGTTCGTCGATCACGGCCAAGGTTTTATCAGCATGTTCTGCCACATGTCGGCGGTGGACGTGAAGGTCGGCCAGCAACTGGTGCGAGGTGCGGTGGTGGGCAAAGTCGGATCAACCGGCCGCGCGACCGGGCCTCACATGCACTGGAACGTCAGCCTGAACGACGCGCGGGTGGACCCGGCGATCTTTATCGGCGCGTTCCAGCCTTGAGGGCATCGATTGCGCGCATGATAATCGGCGCGCAATAAAAACCAGATCATTCAATTATTACAACCATAAAATCTCGCATTCATCCTCAATCGAAGAACTTCTATCAATTTTTTTCGACTGCTTGCCATCATTCACCTCGACGGTTAGGGTTGAGCCTATGAAAACCTCTCACACCCTCATCCAGCTCCGCCAGCACCGCAGCCTGTGCCTTGTCAGCGCACGACTGCCGGGCTGAATCGATCTGCCTCGTCTTGTGCTTTATCTCCAATAACAGTTCCACGGCAGGCCGCCTCTTTTCGGCCCCGACACAAAGGATTCCCCGATGAGCATGCTCAAAGACCCGTCTTCGAAATACCGCGCGTTCCCGACCATCGATCTTTCGGACCGCACCTGGCCGTCGAAAACCATCACTGCCGCACCGATCTGGTGCAGCTCCGATCTGCGTGATGGCAACCAGTCGCTGATCGAACCGATGGATGCAGTGAAAAAGCTGCGCTTCTGGAAGACGCTGGTCGCCGTGGGCGTCAAGGAAATCGAGGCATCGTTCCCAGCCGCTTCGCAGACCGACTTCGATTTCGTGCGCACCCTGATCGAAGACAACCATATCCCCGAGGACACCACCATCCAGGTGCTGACCCAGGGCCGTGAAGACTTGATCGCGCGCACCTTCGAATCCCTGCGCGGGGCCAAGAAAGCCATCGTGCATTTGTACAACGCCACCTCGCCGTCGTTCCGCCGCATCGTGTTCAACCAGGACAAGGACGGAGTCAAGGCGATTGCGGTCAATGCCGCCAAGCTGTTCGTCAAATACGCCGCCCAGCAGCCGGAAACCCAGTGGACGTTCGAGTATTCCCCCGAGACGTTCAGCGCCACCGAACTGGAGTTTGCCAAGGAAGTCTGCGATGCCGTTATCGAGGTGTGGAACCCGACGCCGGAGCACAAGGTGATCCTCAACCTGCCGGCCACCGTGGAATGCGCCACGCCGAACATCTATGCCGACCAGATCGAATGGTTCGGTCGCCATATCAATCGTCGCGACAGCGTGATCATCAGCCTGCACACCCATAACGACCGTGGCACCGGCGTGGCGGCTACCGAGCTGGGCCTGATGGCTGGCGCGGATCGTGTCGAAGGCTGCCTGTTCGGCAACGGCGAGCGGACCGGTAACGTCGACCTGGTCACGGTGGCCTTGAACATGTACACCCAGGGACTCGATCCGCAACTGGACTTCTCCGACATCGACGGCGTACGCAAAGTCGTTGAGGAGTGCAATCAGATCCAGGTACATCCACGCCACCCGTACGTTGGCGATCTGGTGCACACCGCGTTCTCCGGCTCTCACCAGGACGCAATCCGCAAGGGCTTCGCCCAGCAGAAAGACGACGCCCTGTGGGAAGTGCCGTATTTGCCGATTGACCCGGCCGACATCGGCCGCAGCTACGAGGCGGTGATTCGCGTAAACAGCCAGTCGGGCAAAGGCGGTATTGCTTACCTGCTGGAGCAGGAATACGACATCAGCCTGCCACGCCGCATGCAGATCGAGTTCAGCCAGGTGGTACAGGCCGAAACCGATCGCGTGGGCCTGGAGATGACCGCACCGCAGATCTACGCCTTGCTGCAACGTGAATACCTGCAAGCCAACACGCCGTATGCGTTGGTCAGCCATCGCCTGCAGGAAGAAAACGGCAACAGCTTTGTCGAAGTGGAAGTCTCGGGCAAAGGCCAGGGCGAAACCAACCTGCACTGGAAGGGCAAGGGCAACGGCGCACTGGAAGCCCTGGTGGCTGGTCTGCCGATTGGCGTGGAAATCATGGACTACAACGAACATGCAATCGGCGCAGGCACCAACGCCAAGGCGGCGGCCTACATCGAACTGCGTGTGAACGGCGAACGCCCGGTGCATGGCGTGGGCATCGATGAGAACATCACCACGGCCAGCTTCAAGGCGCTGTTCAGTGCGCTGAACCGCTCGTTGAGCCAGCAGGAAGCAAAAGCGGCGTAAACGATGGCCGCTGAGTGCTGAAGGCCCCTGGGTGTGAATCCAGGGGCCTTTTTATTGAGTGGCAAATTTGGGTTGATTGCCGGGGACTCATCAGGGGCAAGCCCTCTTCCACATTTTGAACGGTTCACAGCTCAACCTGTGGGAGGGGGCTTGCCCCCGATAGCGGTCGGTCAGACGAACTGAAAACTATCGGCATCCAGGTTCGCCGGAAACCGGGTGCGATATGCGGCCAACTCCGCCGCATCCAGCTTCACCTCAAACACCCCGTCAGCCTCTCCCGCACTGAGCAGAGTCTCGCCCTGGAAGTCCAATACCTGGCTATCGCCGGTGTAGGCGAAGCCTTTGCCGTCGGTACCCACTCGATTCACCGCCGCCACGTAACACAGGTTTTCGATGGCCCGCGCCGGCAATAATCGATTCCAGTGCTGACGCCGCGCTCCCGGCCAATTGGCGGTGTACAGCAGCAAGTCAGTGTCCTGGGCGTCGCGGCTCCACACCGGGAAGCGCAAGTCGTAGCAAATCAATGGGCGAATACGCCACCCCTTCAACTCGAACTGCACCTGGCGCTCGCCGGGCGTGTAGTGATTGTGCTCACCGGCCATACGGAACAGATGACGCTTATCGTAGTGCAGCACCTCACCATCCGGCCGCACCCACAGCAGGCGGTTACGATGGCTGCCGTCAGCCGCCTGGATAATCACGCTGCCGGTAATCACCGCGTTGTGTTTAGCCGCCTGGGCTTGCAACCAGCGCTGAGTGGGGCCGTTTTCCGGCTCGGCGAGGGCGTGCGAATCCATGGAAAAACCGGTGGTGAACATCTCCGGCAGTACGATCAGATCGGCACTGCCGGCCTGCGCCAGCAGCGGCTCGAAATGCTCAAGGTTGGCCTGGCGGTCATGCCAGGCCAAGGTGGTCTGGACCAGGGCGATATTCAGATCGGGCAGTGCGGTCAGATCACGCATAGTTTTTCAGCTGCATGGCGCAGCGTCTCCTCGCGTTTGGCAAAGCACAGGCGCACCAGGCGCTGCTCTTTGGGCGGGTTCTGGTAGAACACCGAGATAGGTATGCTCGCCACGCCATGCTCGCGGGTCATCCACAGGGACATGGCGACGTCGTCCAGATCGGGGCGTATCCGGGAGTAATCCACCAGCTGGAAGTAGGTTCCGGCTACCCGGGTAAAGGTGAAACGCGACGGTGCCAGCAGATCGCAGAACAGGTCGCGCTTGGCCTGATAGAACCCCGGCAATTCGTCGACATGCTCTGGATGATCGGCCATAAAGTCGGCCAGCGCGAACTGCAACGGCGTCACGCAGCAGAAATTGACGTACTGATGCACTTTGCGCAACTCGGCCGTGAGGTCGGCTGGCGCTACCACATAGCCGGTTTTCCAGCCGGTCACGTGGTAGGTCTTGCCGAATGAGCTGATCACGAAGGCGCGCGCATACAGCTCTTCGTGAGCCAGCACGCTGACGTGGGCCGCGCCATCGAATACCAAATGCTCGTAGACTTCGTCGCTGAGCAGGTAGATATCGCGGTCGCGGATTAATTCAGCCAATTGGTCCAGCTCAGCGCGGCTGATCAGCGCACCGGTTGGGTTATGTGGGGTGTTGAGGATAATCATGCGCGTGCGTGGCGAGAGTGCGGCCTTGATCCGCTCAAAGTCGAGTGCAAAGCCCTGCAGGTTCAATTGCACCCGCACGCAGCGGCCGCCGGCCAGTTCCACAGAGGGCACGTAGCTGTCGTAGCACGGGTCGAACACAATGACTTCATCGCCGTTGCGAATCACCGCCTGAATGGCGCAGAAGATTGCCGCGGTGGCCCCGGGGGTGATGGTGACCTCAGCGTCAGGATCGACCGTGGCGCCATAACTGCGGGCGATCTTGGCGACCACTTGCTGGCGCAGGGCCGGCAGGCCAGTCATGGGAGAATATTGGTTGTGCCCGGCCCCCACGTGCCTGCCCACCGCGTCGAGCAGGCCTTGAGGCGCATTGAAATCGGGAAAACCCTGGGACAGGTTGAGCGCGCCCGTTTCGGCGGCGAGTTGCGACATGGTGGTGAAAATGGTCGTGCCGACCGTTGGCAGTTTGCTGATGATCATCGTAGGCCCCTGCGGATAAGTCCCAAGTTTTAAGCTGCGAATCCCATGGGGTCAAGGCACAAACCGACGCGCACAAAAAAGGGCTCATCAAGAGCCCTTTCTGCGAAGTCGATATCAGCGCTTGTCGCGGCGCTTTTTGTCGGCTTTCTTGTGGTGAGTCATCAAACGACGCTTCTTGTTCACCTGACGGTCAGTCAGTGTGTTCTTGTTGCCTTCGTATGGGTTCTCGCCGCCCTTGAACTCGATGCGAATCGGCGTACCAACCAGTTTCAAGACACGACGGTAGGTGTTCTCCAGGTAACGCACGTACGACTTGGGCACCTTCTCGATCTGGTTACCGTGGATCACGATAATCGGCGGGTTGGCACCCCCCAAGTGGGCATAACGCAGCTTGATCCGGCGGTTGTTGACCATCGGCGGCGCATGCTCGCCTACCGCGTCTTCCAGGATCTGGGTCAGACGGTTGGTCGGCCAGCGGGTGACCGCAGACTTGAACGAGTTCTGGACGGAGGCGTAAAGGTTACCCACGCCGGTGCCGTGCAACGCCGAGATGAAGTGAATATCCGCGAACTCAACGAAGAACAGGCGACGCTGCAGCTCGATCTTGACGAAATCGCGCTCGCTGGGCGTCATGCCGTCCCACTTGTTGATTGCGATAACCAGAGCACGACCGGCCTCCAGGGCAAAACCCAGCAGGTTCAGGTCGTGGTCCACCACGCCTTCACGGGCGTCCATCACAAAGATCACCACGTTGGCGTCCTTGATGGCCTGCAGGGTCTTGACCACGGAGAACTTTTCAACTTCCTCGTGGATCTTGCCGCGCTTGCGCACACCGGCGGTGTCGATCAGTGTGTACTTCTCGTCGTTACGCTCGAACGGGATGTAGATACTGTCGCGGGTGGTGCCGGGCTGGTCGTAGACGATGACGCGGTCTTCGCCGAGCATCCTGTTGACCAGAGTCGACTTGCCGACGTTAGGGCGACCGATGATGGCGATCTTGATACCGTCTTTTTCGCTCGGACCAGGAATGCGCTTGGCTTCCTCGCCTTCTGCAACAATCTCTTCTTCGCCGTCTTCTTCCTCGACATCATCCTTGGGGAAATCGCGCAGAGCGATTTCCAGCATCTGGGTGATACCGCGACCGTGGGCGCCGGCGATCGGGATCGCATCGCCCAGACCCATAGGGCTGAACTCGGCACGGGCCTGCTCAGGATCGATGTTGTCGATCTTGTTGGCGATCAAGTAGGAGCGTTTATTGCGCTTGCGCAGGTGCTCGCCGATCATCTGGTCGGCAGCGGTGTAGCCCGCACGGGCATCCACCAGGAACAACACGACATCGGCTTCTTCGATGGCCAGCAGCGACTGCTCGGCCATTTTTTCGTCCATGCCATGCTCGTCACCGGAGATACCACCGGTGTCGACAATAATGTAGGAGCGCCCTTGCCACTTTGCCTCACCGTATTGGCGATCACGGGTCAGACCGGACAAGTCGCCGACAATGGCGTCGCGAGTCCTGGTCAGGCGGTTGAACAAGGTGGACTTGCCGACGTTAGGTCGGCCCACCAGGGCGATTACGGGAACCATGCGGCTCTCCACTTCGTTATTTCAGAAAATACAAAAGCCGCTGCAGGGCAGCGGCTGGTGCTCGGGGCGGCATTTGATATGCCGCATGCCCTGCCGAAGCAGGGCCGCCTGGGGGTAACCCCAAGCATAGTCAAACCTTTACTTGATGGTCAGGGCTTCCAGCTTGCCGCTGTTGCCATACACATAAAGCATGTTACCCACCACCAGCGGACGCGCACGCAGGCCGTCGCTGTCGATACGCTCGCGACCGACAAAGCGACCGTCCACCTGGCTCAGCAGGTGCAGGTAGCCTTCGAAGTCGCCGACCGCTACGTAGCTGGAGAACACTTCCGGTGCCGACAGCTGGCGGCGAGCCAGCGAGTCATTGCTCCAAAGTGCGGTGGTGGTGCGCTCGTCGACACTTTCAACGGTGCCCGACGCCAGGCTGACGTAAACGCTGCCAAACCCTTGCGCAACACCGGCGTAGCTGGAAGCATCACGCTGCCAGTTCACACGACCGCTCTGCAGGTCCAGCGCCGCGACACGGCCCTGATAAGTGGCGACATAGAGTGTTTCACCCGACAGCAGCAAGCCACCATCGATGTCCACGACGCGGTCCAGCTCGGAACGACCTTGAGGAATCGCCACACGGGTTTCCCAGGCCGGTACGCCGTTCTGGGTATCGAGGGCGACCACTTTACCGGTCGACAGGCCTACCACGGCCAGATTGTTGGTCACAATCGGACCACTGGTACCGCGCAGCGTCAGCACCGCCGGGGTGCTGTCGTACAACCAGCGCTGTTCGCCAGTGCTGGCGTCCAGGCCAATCACACGGTCGTCCTGGGTCTGTACAACCACCACGTCACCATTGGTGGCAGGCGGTGCGAGCACTTCACTGGTCACGCGAGCGCGCCATTTCTCTTCACCGGTACTGGAATCCAGGGCCACGACTTCGCCCTTGAGCGTGCCGAGCATCACCAGGCCATAGCCCACGCCGACCGCACCGGATACCGGCAGTTCGAGGTCTTTCTTCCACTTCACGTCGCCGTTCATGCGATCCATGGAGATCACCACGCCGGTGACGTCCGCGGCCACGATGTTTGCACCGTCGATGGCCGGCACCAGCATGTTGTAGGTTTCACCCTGGCCGTCACCGATGGAGCGGCTCCACTGCTTTTGCAGGACCACTTCTTCCTTGAAGCTGGTCAGCTCGGCCGGAGGCAATTCTTTCTTACTGTTGCTGCTGCAACCCGCGGCCAGAACGGCCAGAGCCAGCAATGCTGCATGTTTCCAACGGATCACGTCACGCATCCCCTTTGGCCAAGTCGTCGAGCTTGATTTGTAAGCCACCGACCGCCGCTTCATCAGACAGCGCCGCCTTGGCTTTCTGGTACGCAGCATTCGCTTCGTCGGTACGACCCAATTGGACCAGCAGGTCGCCCTTGAGCTCTTCGCGAGTGGCTACAAATGCCTTGTCTGCATCGCCGTCGAGCAGTTTAAGTGCATCGTCAGGCTTGTTCTGTGCCGCCATCACCTGAGCCAGGCGCTGACGTGCGATTTCACCCAGGGTCGGGTTGGTCGGCTTGTCGACGATGGCTTTCAGCTCGGTGGCTGCCTCATCCAGCTTGCCGGCATCCACCGCAACCTTCGCGACGAACAGGCTGCCGTACTGGGCATAGGTACTACCGCCGAAGTCGCTCTTGAGCTTACCGGCCAGGTAGATGACTCGAGCCTGATCAGGCTTGCCGTCCGGCGTCAGGGAGGTTTCCAGCAATTGCTGATAGAGAATCGAGGCGCCTTGGGACTGGTTGGCCTGATACTTGGTCCAGGCTTGCCAGCCGAACACCACCACTAAAGCCAGCAGGCCGCCGGTAACCAGGGGCTTGCCATTACGCTGCCACCAGTCCTTGAACTCGGCCAACTGCTCATCATCAGTACTCGACACCCCAATACTCCTTTAATCGCTAAATTCGGCTGTTCGACAGCTTCAACCCTGCACGACGCAGGTGGCCAAGTGCGCAGCGAGCGCATCAAAGGCAATGTTCTGTTGCTCACCCTGACCACGCAGGGGTTTGAAACCTATCACTTGCTGGGCCAGTTCGTCGTCGCCCAGGATCAATGCGTACAACGCACCGCTCTTGTCGGCTTTCTTGAACTGGCTCTTGAAGCTGCCGGCGCCGGCGTTGATCTGCAGACGCAGGTTGGGCAACTGATCGCGCACCTTTTCGCTCAGGGTCAGGGCCGCCAGTTCGGCAGCCTCGCCGAAGGCGCACAGGTACACGTCCACCTGCCGCGAAATGTCTTCCGGCACCTGCTCCAGGGTTTCCAGCATCAGGATCAGCCGCTCGATGCCCATGGCAAAACCTACGCCGGTAGTCGGCTTGCCGCCCATCTGCTCGACCAGGCCATCGTAACGTCCACCGGCGCACACGGTACCCTGGGCACCGAGCTTGTCGGTGACCCATTCGAATACGGTCTTGCTGTAGTAGTCCAGGCCGCGTACCAGCTTAGGGTTGATCACGTAGGGAATACCGGCCGCATCCAGGCGAGCCTTGAGCCCCTCGAAGTGCGTGCGGGATTCGTCGTCCAGGTAATCGGCCATTTTCGGCGCATCGACCAGAACTGCCTGGGTATCGGCGTTTTTGGTGTCCAGCACACGCAGCGGGTTGGTTTTCAGGCGGCGCTGGCTGTCTTCGTCCAACTGATCCAGGCGCGCAGACAGGAACTCGACCAGGGCTTCGCGGTAGCGGCCCCGGGACTCGCTGGTGCCCAGGCTGTTGAGTTCAAGCTTGACCGCATCGCGAATCCCCAGCATGCCCCACAGGCGCCAGGTCAGCACGATCAGCTCGGCGTCGATGTCGGGGCCATCGAGGTTGAACACTTCAAGGCCGATCTGGTGAAACTGACGATAACGGCCTTTCTGCGGGCGCTCGTGACGGAACATCGGGCCGATGTACCACAGTTTCTGCGGCTGGCCGCCACCAGTGAGACCATGTTCGAGCACCGCGCGCACGCACGCGGCCGTGCCTTCCGGACGCAGGGTCAGGGAGTCACCGTTGCGGTCTTCAAAGGTGTACATCTCTTTTTCGACGATGTCGGTGACTTCACCGATGGAGCGCTTGAACAGCTCGGTGAATTCCACGATCGGCATGCGGATCTGCTTGTAACCGTAGTTATCCAGCAGGCGCGCGACGGTCCCTTCGACGTAGCGCCACAGCGGCGTCTGGTCGGGCAGGATGTCGTTCATGCCACGAATGGCTTGCAGAGACTTGCTCACATCAAATCCTTAAATTCGTTCTTAGCCGCGCGCGATCAGCGCTGCGTCAGCCGCGACCTTCTCGGCCGCTTTCTGGCGAATCAGCCTTTCGAGCTCATCCACCAGATTGTCATTCGTTAACTTCTGCGACGGCTTGCCGTCGATGTAAATCAGGTTCGGTGTACCACCGGTCAAGCCGATATGCGCTTCCTTGGCTTCGCCAGGTCCGTTGACCACACAACCGATCACCGCCACATCCAGCGGAACCAGCAAGTCTTCGAGACGCCCTTCCAGATCGTTCATGGTTTTCACAACGTCGAAATTCTGCCGCGAGCAACTTGGGCAAGCGATGAAGTTGATGCCACGGGAACGCAAATGCAGGGACTTGAGAATGTCGTAGCCGACCTTCACTTCCTCTACCGGGTCTGCCGCCAGGGAGATGCGGATAGTATCGCCAATCCCTTCGGCGAGCAGCATACCGAGACCCACCGCAGATTTCACTGTGCCTGAGCGCAAACCGCCCGCTTCGGTGATACCCAGGTGCAGCGGCTGTACAATTTCCTTGGCCAGCAAACGGTAGGCTTCTACCGCCATGAACACGTCGGAGGCTTTTACGCTGACCTTGAAGTCCTGGAAATTCAGGCGTTCCAGGTGCTCGACATGGCGCAGCGCCGATTCAACCAGGGCCGCCGGGGTGGGCTCGCCGTACTTCTTCTGCAGGTCTTTTTCCAGGGAACCGGCGTTGACGCCGATACGGATCGGGATGCCACGATCACGCGCAGCATCCACCACCGCGCGCACACGGTCTTCGCGGCCGATGTTGCCTGGGTTGATGCGCAGGCAATCCACACCCAATTCGGCGACGCGCAACGCAATGCGGTAGTCAAAGTGGATGTCGGCCACCAACGGCACCTTGACCAGTTGCTTGATACGGCCGAACGCCTCGGCGGCGTCCATGTCCGGCACCGACACGCGAACGATGTCAACGCCGGCGGCTTCCAGGCGGTTGATCTGGGCAACCGTGGCGGCCACGTCATTGGTGTCGCTGTTGGTCATGCTCTGCACCGCGATGGGAGCATCGCCGCCCACCGGCACCGAGCCGACCCAGATCTTGCGCGATACGCGACGTTTGATTGGAGATTCGCCGTGCATGACTATTGTCCCAACTTGAGGCGAGCGGTCTCGCCACTGGTGAACGGCGCCACGTCCACAGGCTGGCCGTTGTAGGCCACTTGCGCGCCACGGGCATAGCCCAGACGCAGCGTCAAAGGAGGCTTGCCGCCCTGGTCAAGCGTATCTCCCTTACGCTTGAGACCGCTAAACAGCACTTTGCCATTGCCATCGGTGATCTGCGTCCAGCAATCAGCGATGAAGGTGATCTGTACTCGCCCGTCACCGGCAATCAGCGCAGGCGTGGTGGGCGGTGAAATCGCCGGGGCTGCAGGAGCGACGGGCGCGGTCGTTGCCGGGGCCTGTACCGGAGCAGCGGGAACATGGGCCTGTACCGTCGGCGCAGCCGGCGTCGCGGAGTTCGCCGGCGCGGGCGCCGGGGCGTTTGCAGCAGGGGCCGGGGTGGTTTGCGGCGCGGGTTGCTCAGTGGCGGGCGGCGCCTCAGCGACGCCCTGCCCTTCTACAACGGCCTGGTCTTCCGGCTCGTCCAACGGATGAATCTGGGTGGTGCCGTCGGCGCTTTCGACTTCGACGTGCTCCATGGCATTACTGGTCATGTCCTTGGTGCGCTGGGATGTTTGGTCCTGCCACCAGACAAAACCACCGCCGATAACGGCGATCAGCAGCAACAGGCTGACAATTCGCAAAATAGTGTGGGAAACGCGCACCGGCTCTTCGATTCGCCCCAGGCCATGCACGCTGCTGCCCTGAGAGTCGGTACCGGTAAACTGATCGAATTCCTGGACCAGCACGGCCTGGTCGATGCCCAGCAATTTGGCATAAGCGCGGATATAGCCACGGGCAAAGGTGTGCCCTGGCAGCTTATCGAACGCGCCGGCTTCCAGGTTGGCCAGGGACGTTGTGGTCAAATTGAGCTTGAGGGCCACTTCCGCCAGCGACCAACCATTGCTTTCGCGGGCCTGACGCAAGGTCTCGCCTGGGTTTACGCGATTAGCTGCTACAACTTCCGGGTGCGCCGCTTTCATCATTGCTCCGACAGGTATTGCTGATATTCCGGGGTACCGGGATAGAGTCGTTCGAGTTGCTGGCCAAATCGTGCGGCCGTGTCGCGTTCTTCATGAACCGTCGCCAGGCGCACGCCGAGCAATAGACTACGTGCATTTTGCCCGCTGAGCAGGCTAAAACGCTCGTAATAGTCACGCGCCGGCACATAATGCCTGTCTTCGTAGGACAACTCAGCCATTTCAAGCAAGGCACGGGGCTGAAGGGCGTTCAAATGCAGGGCTTTTTCCAGGTGCTGGCGAGCGTTTTCACGCTGGCCGAGGCGCATCGAGGCGACTCCAAGGTTTTCGAACACCCGCGAACGTCCAGGATAGAGGGTATCGGCACTCGCTTGCTGAAAATAACGCGCAGCTTGCTCATAGCGTTTCTGCTCGAACAGGAAGCTGCCGTAGTTGTTCAGTAGCCGCGGGTCGGCAGGACGAGCAGCCAATGCCTTGTGGAAATACCCGTCGGCCAGTTCCGGCTCGGCCTGGGCCTGAAACACCAGTGCGAGCGCGGCGTTGGCGTCGGCATCGTTGTCGTCCAGCTCCAAGGCCCTTCTCAACGGCACCTTGGCTTGCTCGCTCATGCCCTGGCGCAAGTAGCCCAACCCCAGCTGTACATAAGCGACTCGCGCTTCATCACGGCCCTTGCCGGTTTGCAACGGGCTGTCATGGCCCGATGAAACACACCCGGCCGCAAGACCGAAAATCAACAGAAGCAGCGCAAGGCGCAAGGGCATAGAGATCCTCTCTCAGGTTCGATTCACAGCGCTTTGCGGCATATCGTCGGCGGCGCTCAGCTCGCGTACCGCGATATAACGTTCGCTGCGTCGGGTGCGATCCAGCACCTGTCCTACCAATTGGCCACAGGCGGCGTCGATGTCTTCACCACGGGTGGTGCGTACGGTGACATTGAAGCCGGCCTGGTGCAGTTGATCCTGGAAACGACGGATGGCGTTGTTGCTCGGCCGCTCGTAGCCAGAATGGGGAAACGGGTTGAACGGAATCAGGTTGATCTTGCACGGGATGTTCTTAAGCAGCTCGATCATCTCGACGGCGTGTTCGACCTTGTCGTTGATGTCCTTGAGCAAGGTGTACTCGATGGTCAGCACGCGCTTTTCGCCCAGGGACGACATGTAGCGCTGACAGGATTCGAGCAGCATCTTAAGCGGATACTTCTTGTTGATCGGCACCAATTGGTTACGCAATGCGTCATTAGGTGCGTGCAGCGACAACGCCAGGGAGACGTCGATGTGCTTGGACAGCTCATCGATCATCGGCACCACGCCGGAGGTCGAGAGGGTCACACGGCGCTTGGAGATGCCGTAGCCCAGGTCGTCCATCATCAAATGCATGGCCGAGACGACGTTGTCGAAGTTCAGCAGCGGCTCACCCATGCCCATCATCACCACGTTGGTGATGGCACGGTCGACGGTCGCCGGGACGCTGCCAAAGGATTTGTTGGCAATCCACACCTGTCCGATCACTTCGGCGGCGGTGAGGTTGCTATTGAAACCTTGCTTGCCGGTGGAGCAGAAACTGCAATCCAGGGCACAGCCTGCCTGGGACGAAACGCACAGTGTGCCGCGCTTGCCCTGGGGGATATAAACGGTCTCGACGCAGCTGCCGGACGCCACGCGCACCACCCACTTACGGGTGCCGTCGCTGGAAATGTCCTCGCTGACAACTTCGGGACCACGCACCTCGGCAATGGCCTTGAGCTTGTCGCGCAAGGCTTTGCTGACGTTCGTCATGGCGTCGAAATCGTCGACGCCAAAGTGGTGAATCCACTTCATTACCTGACCGGCACGGAAACGCTTCTCCCCGATTGAGTCGAAGAATTTTTCCATTTCCTGTTGAGTCAGACCCAGCAGGTTGGTTTTTACAGTCGATGTAGTCATGGATTCACCTTCACTCTTAAGCCGATGCTTAGCGAGTGGTTACTTCGGTAGCGGCGAAGAAGTACGAGATTTCGCGAGCAGCAGCGGCTTCGGAGTCCGAACCGTGTACGGCGTTGGCGTCGATGGATTCAGCGAAATCGGCGCGGATGGTACCGGCAGCAGCTTCTTTAGGGTTGGTAGCGCCCATCAGCTCACGGTTCAGAGCGATAGCGTTTTCGCCTTCCAGAACCTGGACGACAACTGGACCGGAGATCATGAAAGCAACCAGGTCGCCGAAGAAACCACGCTCTTTGTGTTCAGCGTAGAAGCCTTCAGCTTCAGCCTTGGACAGTTGCTTGAGCTTGGAGGCTACAACCTTCAGGCCGGCTTTTTCGAAACGAGTGGTGATCTCGCCGATGACGTTTTTTGCAACAGCGTCAGGCTTGATGATGGAGAAAGTACGTTGAACAGCCATGGTGTAACTCCAGAAACGGTAATTTACGAAAAATTAAACCCGCGAATTATACGCGGGTTATTGGGTATTGCCTAACTGCGTAAAAAGGCGACTCAGTCTGCTTCTTCGATCCACAGGCCTTGAATCGCCTCCAGAACCTTTTCGCCGCCCCGGTCCGGGACGTCGTCAAAGTCAGGCAGCTCCAACACCAAATTGCGCAACTTGACGAAGTTGACCGTTAGAGGATTGACCTCAGGGTGAGCTTCAGCAAGTTGTATAGCGATTTCTTGTACATCAACCCATTTCAGGCTCATGACATTTCCTTGAATCAATGCGGTGCTTCGGCCGCATGGTTGAGCGAATATTTCGGGATTTCCACGGTGAGGTCTTCAGTTCCCACTTTTGCCTGGCAGCTCAGGCGCGATGTCGGTTCAAGGCCCCACGCCCTGTCAAGATAGTCTTCTTCCAGGTCATCGGCCTCGTTGAGGCTATCAAAACCTTTACGAATGATGCAGTGGCAGGTGGTGCACGCGTTGACACCACCACAGGCACTTTCGATCTCGATATGGTTGTCATGCGCGACATCGAGAAGGGACTTGCCGGGCTCAGCCTCCACGACCATGCCGTCCGGGCAATGCTCGGCGTGCGGTAGAAAAGTGACCTGCGGCATCAGTTATTCCTCAATTTCATTCAGGTTGCGGCCCGCCAGCGCGGCTTTGACCGTCTGATCCATACGGCGGGCGGCAAAGGCATCGGTGACTTGCGACAGACGCTTGGTCTGCTGCTCGATGGCATAACCATCGTTACCCTTCATCAGTTCGGCCAGTTCCTGCATCTGCAGGTCGATGACCATGCGCTCTTCGGCGTCCAGCAGGCGCTCGCCATCGGCGTCCAGCGCCCCCTGCACCGCTTCGAGCAGGCGCTGGGCATCCACTTGTTGCTCGCGCAGCACACGGGCGACCTTGTCGTCGCCGGCGTGCTGGAACGAATCCTTGAGCATCTTGGCGATTTCGCCGTCGGTGAGGCCGTAGGACGGTTTGACCTGGATACTGGCTTCAACGCCCGATCCCAGTTCGCGCGCGGCCACGTTCAGCAGGCCATCGGCGTCGACCTGGAAGGTCACGCGAATCTTGGCAGCTCCGGCGACCATCGCCGGAATGCCGCGCAATTCGAAGCGCGCCAGGGAGCGGCAATCGCTGATCAGTTCGCGCTCGCCCTGGAGCACGTGAATCATCATGGCCGTCTGGCCGTCTTTGTACGTGGTGAAATCCTGGGCGCGGGCGACGGGGATGGTGGTGTTGCGCGGAATCACCTTTTCCATCAGCCCACCCATCGTTTCCAGGCCCAGCGACAACGGAATCACGTCAAGCAGCAGCAATTCGCCGCCATCGCGCTTGTTGCCTGCCAGGGTATCGGCCTGGATGGCGGCGCCGATGGCGACCACCTGGTCCGGGTCGATTTCGGTCAGTGGCTGGCGGCCAAACGCCTCTGCTACGGCGTCACGGACCCGTGGAACGCGGGTGGAGCCGCCTACCATCACCACTGCGCCCACGTCTTCGAGCTCGATACCAGAATCACGTACGGCGCGGCGGCAAGCCTTGAGGCTGCGGGCAACCATCGGCTCGATCAGCGCATCGAACGCCTCGCGAGTCAGTTGAGCCGACCAGGCGCCGTAGGAAACTTCAACGGATGCGGCGTCAGTCAACGCTTCTTTTGCCGCACAGGCCGTTTGCAACAGGTTGCGTTGCGCGCCTGGATCGAGATCGGCGGACAAGCCAGCGCTGGTGATGATCCAGCCCGCAATCGCGTGATCGAAGTCATCGCCGCCCAGGGCACTGTCGCCGCCGGTGGCCAGCACTTCGAAGACACCGCCGGTCAGGCGCAGGATCGAGATATCAAAGGTGCCGCCGCCCAGGTCATAAATGGCGACCAAGCCTTCGGCGTGCTGGTCCAGGCCATAGGCAACGGCCGCCGCGGTCGGCTCATTGAGCAAACGCAGCACAGTGAGACCGGCCAACTTCGCCGCATCCTTGGTGGCCTGACGCTGCGCGTCATCGAAGTACGCGGGCACGGTGATCACCGCGCCGACCAACTCGCCGCCCAGGGTTGTTTCCGCGCGCTGGCGCAGCACCTTGAGGATTTCTGCCGACACTTCCACCGGGCTTTTCGGCCCCTGGACGGTGTCGATGAATGGCATATGGGACTCACCGCCAACAAACCGATAAGGCAGTTGGTCACCCAATTGTTTCACATCGGACAGACCACGGCCCATCAGGCGCTTGACCGACAGCACGGTATTGAGCGGGTCGGCCGAGGCCGCGAGCTTGGCGGATTCGCCGACCTCGACGCGATCGGCGTGGTAACGCACGGCAGACGGCAGGATCACCTGGCCATCGGCATCGGGCAACGGCTCGGACAGGCCGCTGCGCAAGGCAGCAACCAGGGAATTGGTGGTGCCCAGGTCAATCCCCACCGCCAGGCGTCGCTGGTGCGGTTGAGGGCTTTGGCCGGGTTCGGCGATCTGCAGTAGAGCCATGGTAATCAGGTCTTATCTGTCAATCAGGCGTGCAACGGGGCAGCGCTGGGTTAATCGTCGAGGCGCTCTTCTAGCTGGCGCACTTCGTAGGAGAGCTTGTCGAGGAACTGCATGCGCCGCATCAGGCGTTCGGCCTGTTCACGTTGCGCTGCATCATCCCAACAGGCTGCGAAGCTTTCGTTGAGCTCATCCTGGGCCGTTTTCAGACGACGCTTGAAGACCGCGACACCCGCCAGATCGGCTTCGTCCTGCAACTCTTCGAGCTCTTCGCGCCACTGCATCTGCTGCATCAGGAAGTCGGGATCGTGCACCGTGACTTCCAGGGGCAACTCGCCACCGTTCATCGCGAGCAGATAGCGCGCGCGTTTCGGCGGACTCTTGAGGGTCTGATAGGCTTCGTTGAGGCTGGCCGATTGCTCCAGCGCCAGGCGTTGCTCGCGCTCGGAAGCGTCGGCAAAGCGGTCCGGATGCACCCCACGCGCCAACTCTCGGTAGCGCGTGGCAAGCTGCTCAAGGTCCAGCCGAAAGCTCGGCTGCAACTCGAATAAAGCGAAATGACAAGGAGTACCCACGAATAGCCTCAGATGTTGAAGCTTTCGCCGCAGCCACATTCACCGCGGACGTTGGGGTTGTTGAACTTGAAACCTTCGTTCAACCCTTCCTTGACGAAATCGAGTTCGGTGCCGTCCAGGTAGGTCAGGCTCTTAGGGTCGATGATCACTTTCTCGCCGTGACTCTCGAACACCTGATCTTCCGCAACCACCTCGTCGACAAACTCCAGCACGTAGGCAAGGCCGGAACAGCCCGTGGTGCGAACACCCAGACGAATCCCCTCACCTTTACCGCGCCCATCCAGGGAGCGTCGCACGTGCCGCGCAGCCGCTTCTGTCATGCTGATAGCCATCGTTGACTCCTTACTCGTCGCCAAATGCTTAGATCAAGCCTTTCTTCTGCTTGTAGTCGCGAACGGCCGCCTTGATGGCGTCTTCAGCGAGTACCGAGCAGTGAATTTTCACGGGCGGCAAGGCCAGTTCTTCGGCCAGCTGAGTGTTGCTGATGGTTACAGCCTCATCCAGGGTCTTGCCTTTCATCCATTCAGTCGCCAGGGAGCTGGAGGCGATGGCCGAACCGCAACCGTAGGTCTTGAACTTGGCGTCTTCGATAACGCCGGCATCGTTAACCTTGATCTGCAGGCGCATGACATCGCCGCACGCCGGAGCGCCGACCATGCCGGTGCCTACATCCGGGTCTTCCGCGTCCATCTTGCCGACGTTGCGGGGGTTTTCGTAGTGGTCGATGACCTTTTCACTGTAAGCCATGGTACTGAATCCTCACTCATCAGGGCCGCTCTGGAACCCTGTAGAAACGCCTGCGGTATGCGCCACGTTCCTACAGAGCCTGGGTGGCGGCTTCTATAGTTAGTGTGCCGCCCACTCGATCTTGGAAATGTCGACACCGTCTTTGTACATGTCCCACAGCGGCGACAAAGTACGCAGTTTGTTGACGGCTTCGCAGACTTTCTGCGCGGCGTAGTCGACTTGCTCTTCGGTGGTGAAACGGCCGAACGTAAAGCGGATCGAGCTGTGCGCCAGTTCGTCATTGCGGCCCAGGGCGCGCAGTACGTACGAAGGCTCAAGCGAAGCCGAGGTGCAGGCAGAACCAGAAGAAACCGCCAGGTCCTTGAGCGCCATGATCAGCGACTCGCCTTCGACATAGTTGAAGCTCAAATTCAGGTTGTGCGGGACGCGGGCGGTCATGCTGCCGTTGACATACAACTCCTCGAGGTTTTCGACCTGCTTGTAGAAGCGGTCGCTCAAGGCCTTGATGCGCACGTTTTCGGCAGCCATGTCTTCCTTGGCCACACGGAAGGCTTCACCCATGCCGACGATCTGGTGGGTCGCCAGGGTGCCCGAACGCATGCCGCGCTCGTGACCGCCGCCGTGCATGGTGGCTTCGATACGTACGCGCGGCTTGCGGCTTACGTAGAGCGCACCGATACCTTTGGGACCGTAGGTCTTGTGAGCGGAGAACGACATCAGATCGACTTTCAGCTTCGACAGGTCGATGTCGACCTTGCCGGTGGACTGAGCAGCGTCGACGTGCAGCAGAATGCCTTTGGAGCGCGTCAGCTCGCCAATGGCTGCGATATCGTTAATGGTGCCGATTTCGTTGTTCACGTGAATCACGGAAACCAGGATGGTGTCTTCACGCAGCGCGGCTTCGATCATGGCCGGGGTGACGATACCGTCGGTGGTTGGCTCAAGGTAAGTCACCTCGAAACCTTCACGCTCCAGTTGGCGCATGGTGTCGAGGACAGCCTTGTGCTCTATCTTGGTGGTGATCAGGTGCTTGCCTTTGCTCGCGTAGAAATGCGCCGCGCCCTTGATTGCCAGGTTGTCGGACTCGGTGGCACCGGAGGTCCAGACGATTTCACGCGGGTCCGCGCCAACCAGGTCGGCAACCTGGCGACGAGCGTTCTCGACCGCTTCCTCGGCTTTCCAGCCGAATACGTGGGAACGGGAGGCCGGGTTGCCGAAGTTTCCGTCAACCAGCAGGCATTCGCTCATCTTTTGCGCGACACGCGGATCAACCGGGGTGGTCGCTGAGTAATCAAGGTAAATCGGCAATTTCATGGACTTTCTCCTAAATCAGGCTGGCTGGCGTGCCGTTAGCTCTGCGGCTGTCACTCGACGGCGGACGCTTCAATCTTGTCCAGACGCGGCGCCTTGGTGTTGCAACGGCGCTGGTCCTGACGCTGGGCTACTTCTTGCACCTCACGGCGAGTCACAAGATCAGCCAAGCTGATACCACTCAAAAACTCATGGATCTGCAGGCTCAAGTCACACCACAGGTGGTGCGTGAGGCAGGTGTCGCCGGCATGGCAGTCACCCAACCCCTGGCATTTGGTGGCATCGACCGATTCGTTGACCGCGTCGATCACCTGGGCTACCTGGATACCCTGCATATCGCGGGACAACTGGTAGCCACCGCCTGGCCCACGTACGCTTGAGACCAGATTGCTGCGGCGCAATTTGGCGAACAGCTGCTCAAGGTAGGACAGGGAAATGCCTTGGCGCTCGGAGATATCGGCCAGGGACACCGGCCCGGTTTGCGCGTGCAAAGCCAGATCAAGCATGGCGGTTACCGCGTATCGGCCTTTTGTAGTCAGTCTCATGGACAAGTACCAAGGTGTTTCAGAATGGGAGCAAGTATGCGATTCCCGAGTATTTAAGTCAACTATAAGACCTAGTACTTTAGTCAGGATTACCCGTAAAAAGGGCGCGCGAATCATAGCAGGATGGGGTGGGGACGAACAGCGGCAGCCGGGCGATGGCTCGATATCGAGACCAATGGAGATCAAATGTGGGAGGGGCATGCCCCCTCCTACATTGAACTTGCCGCGAATGTAAGATCTCAGCCAGCCTTGGTGGCAGGCTCACTCTTGATCTCGGCGAAGTCTTCTTCGCGCAGTTCAGGCAGCTCTTTCGCACAGTAGCTGCTGCCCAGCTCCTTCAGCGCACCGCACATACCGTCCAGCTTGCCGTCCACCGCTTGCAGGTGGTCGAGCAACTGGCCGATGGCGCGCGCCACTGGGTCGGGCATGTCTTCGCTGACACCGTAGGCGTCGAAGCCGATTTTCTCGGCCATAGCCTTACGCTTGGCCTCCTGCTCGTCGCCGACTTCCGGCTTGACGATGATGCGCCCCGGGATACCGACCACTGTGGCACCCGGCGGCACCGCTTTAGTCACCACCGCATTGGAACCCACTTTAGCCCCCGCGCCGACGGTAAACGGGCCAAGCACCTTGGCGCCCGCCCCAACTACCACGCCATCGCCCAGCGTGGGGTGGCGCTTGCCCTTGTTCCAGCTGGTACCCCCCAGAGTGACGCCCTGGTAAAGCGTCACGTCATCGCCGATCTCGGCGGTTTCACCGATGACAATGCCCATGCCGTGATCAATAAAGAAGCGGCGTCCCACCTTGGCTCCAGGGTGAATCTCGATCCCGGTGAGCCAGCGACCGAAATTCGATACCAGGCGCGCCAGCCATTTCCAGCCCATATTCCACAAGGCACCGGACAGGCGATGGATCCAGATCGCGTGCATGCCCGGGTAGCAGGTCAGTACTTCAAAGGCGTTGCGCGCCGCCGGATCACGGTGGAAAACACTCTGGATATCTTCTCGCAGACGCTCGAACATTTTTAATCCTTCCGCTTAAGGAGCTCGCCACGGGCCGCTTTCTGGGTTTCCGTGAGGATGCCACGCAATATATTCATTTCCGCTCGACTGATCGAGCTGCGCCCGTACAGGCGACGCAGGCGGGCCATCAAGTGCCGCGGCTTTTCAGGATCGAGGAATTCGATGGTGACCAGGGTGTGCTCCAGGTGCTCATAGAACCGCTCCAGCTCATCCATGGTGGCCAGCTCGCCACTTTTGGTGGACGCCACTTCATCCTTCTCGACCTTGCTCGGCTGACCCTCAGCGGCCAGCCAGGCCATGCGCACTTCGTAACTCAACACCTGCACCGCCGCCCCGAGGTTCAGCGAACTGAATTCAGGGTCTGATGGAATGTGCACATGGAAGTGACATCGCTGCAGCTCCTCATTGGTCAGGCCGGAGTCTTCACGGCCGAACACCAAAGCGATTTCGGCGCCACCGGCCGCTTCTTCCACCACCTTGGTACCGCACTCACGCGGGTCCAGCAGCGGCCAGGGGATGCGGCGGTCGCGCGCACTGGTGCCGAGCACCAGGTTGCAGCCAACCAAGGCGTCTTCCAGGGTGGCGACCACCTGGGCCTTTTCCAGGATGTCATTGGCGCCGGAGGCGCGCGCATCGGCCTCGTGGTGCGGGAACACACGCGGCTCGACCAGCACCAGGCGCGTCAGCCCCATGTTCTTCATGGCTCGCGCCACCCCACCGATGTTGCCGGGATGACTGGTATTGACCAAGACGACACGAATGTTTTGCAGCAAGGGAGGCGCTCTCGGACACAGGAAAGGGGAGCAAATCTTACAGAACAGCCTAAGGTTATGCCATGAAAGCGAACGTCGTCCTTCACCTGAACAAAGTTTCTGCTAGAATGCCCGGCTTTCTTTAACAACCTTAGGTGACACATCCATGCAGCCCATGCTGAATATCGCGCTGCGCGCCGCCCGCAGCGCCAGTGAATTGATCTTCCGCTCCATCGAGCGCCTGGATACCATCAAGGTCGACGAAAAAGACGCCAAGGATTATGTATCCGAGGTGGATCGCGCCGCCGAACAGAAAATCATCGACGCACTGCGCAAGGCCTACCCTACCCACGGCATCCTCGGCGAAGAAACCGGTTTGCACAAAGGCAGCGGCGAAGGCGAAGACTATCTGTGGATCATCGACCCACTGGATGGCACCACCAACTTTCTGCGTGGCATCCCGCACTTTGCCGTGAGCATTGCCTGCAAATACCGTGGTCGCCTTGAGCACGCGGTGGTACTCGACCCGGTTCGCCAGGAAGAATTCACCGCCAGCCGTGGCCGTGGCGCTCAACTGAACGGTCGTCGTCTGCGCGTCAGCGGTCGCACCAGCCTGGACGGCGCTCTTCTGGGCACTGGCTTCCCATTCCGCGACGACCAGATGGACAACCTGGAAAACTACCTGGGCATGTTCCGCGCCCTGGTTGGCCAGACCGCCGGCATCCGTCGCGCCGGCGCGGCAAGCCTGGACCTGGCCTACGTGGCTGCCGGTCGTTTTGATGCGTTCTGGGAGTCGGGCCTGTCCGAGTGGGACATGGCGGCAGGCGCCCTGTTGATTCAGGAAGCCGGCGGCCTGGTGAGCGACTTCACCGGCGGTCACGATTTCCTGGAAAAAGGCCACGTGGTTGCCGGGAACACCAAATGCTTCAAGGCAGTACTGACGGCGATCCAGCCGCATCTGCCGGCGTCGCTGAAGCGCTAAGCGAACGAGCACAAAAAAAGCACCCTTCGGGGTGCTTTTTTATGCCTGGGATTTGGTGCGAGCCGAAATACCAGCAGCGCCACAAATCAAATGCGGGAGAGCGCAAGCCCCTCCCACATTTTGAACGCACAGACCTTTTGAATCTGCGCCCAGGCCAGTATTACTGCTGGTTTTGACCGAGGACGAGACGCCCTTCCTTGTCGACTGGAATCTGGCCGCCTGGATCACGATCCATACGCACCGAACCTTCCTTGCCATCCAAGGTGTACCGCACGTCATAGCCTACGACCTTATCGCTGATGTCGTTGACGGTGTTACAGCGGGTTTGCGTGGTGGTGTAGGTATCGCGGTTCTGCATACCTTCCTGCACCTTGTTGCCGGCGTAACCGCCACCGACCGCGCCGGCCACGGTGGCCAGTTTCTTACCGTTGCCGCCGCCGATCTGGTTACCCAACAGGCCGCCTGCGAGGGCGCCTACGACGGTACCGGCAATTTGATGCTGATCCTGCACCGGACGCTGCCGGGTCACGGTGACGTCCTTGCAGACCTCACGCGGGGTTTTGATCTGGGTCTTGACCGGCTGCACCGCCAGTACTTGCGCATACTCAGGGCCGCTTTTTACCAGGCTGTAGGTGGCGACAGCACCCCCGGCAGTCACACCGACAGCACCCAATACCGCACCAACCAGTAACGACTTGTTCACGTTGAACCTCCTGACCATCACAAACGGACCGAAAGGTCCGCGCTATACCCAGCCTTGGAGCAAAAAAAAAGGCGCGAGTTCAATACTCGCGCCTTCTTTGTAACAGCGATCAACAAGCGCCCATCAAGGACGGTCGTCGACCTCCTTGCCTGTGGTGGTCGGAGGGATCAGGTCTTCGCTGTTGAGGTTCAGCCAGATCAGCACCACGTTGGCGATGTAGATCGATGAGTAGGTGCCCGCCAGAACGCCGATGAACAGCGCCAGGGAAAAGCCCCACAGGTTGTCGCCACCGAAGATCATCAACGCCGCGATCGCCAGCAAGGTGGAGATCGACGTCGCCATGGTCCGCAACAGGGTCTGGGTGGTGGAGATGTTGATGTTCTCGATCAACGACGCCTTGCGCAGTACGCGGAAGTTCTCGCGAACCCGGTCGAATACCACGATGGTGTCGTTAAGGGAGTAACCGATGATTGCCAGCACCGCCGCCAGCACGGTCAGGTCGAAGGTAATCTGGAAATAGGCCAGGATACCCACGGTCACGATCACGTCGTGGATCAGCGACACGATGGCGCCGACACCGAACTTCCACTGAAAGCGGAACGCCAGGTAGATCATGATGCCGACCAGCGCCATCAGCATGCCGAGGCCGCCCTGGTCGCGCAGCTCTTCACCGACCTGCGGCCCCACGAACTCGACGCGCTTTACCGACGCCGGGTTATCGCCACCGACCTTCTGCAAGGCCTCGGCGACCTGATGACCCAGTTGCGGGTCTTCGCCAGGCATGCGCACCAGCAGGTCGGTGGTGGCACCGAAGTTCTGCACGATGGCTTCGTGATAACCGGCCTTGACCAGCTCGTTGCGCACCAGGGTAACGTCGGCCGGCTTCTCGTAGGTCAGCTCGATGAGCGTACCGCCGGTGAAGTCCAGCCCGTAGTTCAGCCCCTTATGGAACCAGCTGAACAATGCCAGAACGGTAAGGAGCACTGTGGCGCCGAACGCAATGTTGCGAACGCCCATGAAGTTGATTGTACGTAACATGGCAGCCCCTTAAATCCACAACTTCTTGAAGTCACGCCCGCCAAAGATCAGGTTGACCATTGCGCGGGTCACCATGATGGCCGTGAACATCGAGGTAAAGATACCCAGGGACATGGTCACCGCAAAACCTTTGACCGGGCCGGTGCCCATGGCAAAGAGAATCCCGCCGACCAGCAAGGTGGTCAGGTTGGAGTCGAGAATCGCGGTAAATGCCCGGCCGAAGCCTTCGTTGATTGCGCGCTGCACGGTCATGCCGGCGGCGATCTCTTCACGAATACGCGAGAAGATCAGCACGTTGGCGTCCACCGCCATACCCATGGTGAGTACGATACCGGCGATGCCTGGCAGAGTCAGCGTAGCCCCCAGCAGCGACATCAGCGCCAGCAGCATCACCATGTTGCCCGCCAGGGCCACGGTGGCAATGATGCCGAAGAAGCGGTAGATGGCGATGATGAACAGCGACACGAACAGCATGCCCCACAAGGCCGCGTCGATACCCTTGGTGATGTTGTCCGCACCCAGGCTCGGGCCGATGGTACGTTCTTCGGCGAAGTACATCGGCGCCGCCAGGCCACCGGCGCGCAGCAGCAGCGCCAGCTCGGACGATTCGCCCTGGCCGTTCAGGCCGGTGATGCGGAACTGAGCACCCAGCGGCGACTGGATGGTCGCCAGGCTGATGATCTTCTTCTCTTCCTTGAACGACTGCACCGGCACGTCTTTCTCGACGCCGTTGACCATTTGCTTGGTGTAGGTGGTGATCGGACGTTGCTCGATGAAGATAACCGCCATGCTGCGGCCGACGTTGCTGCGCGTGGCGCGGCTCATCAGTTCGCCGCCGTGGCCATCCAGGCGGATGTTCACTTCAGGAGTACCGTGCTCGCCGAAACCGGCCTTGGCATCGGTCACCTGGTCACCGGTGATGATCAAGCCACGCTCGATCAGCGCTGGAGGACGGTTGCCCTCGCGGAACTCGAACTCTTCGGAAGTGGCGCGCGAAGCACCCGGCTCGGCGGCCAGGCGGAATTCCAGGTTGGCGGTCTTGCCCAGGATACGCTTGGCTTCAGCGGTGTCCTGCACGCCCGGCAGCTCAACCACGATACGGTTGGCGCCCTGGCGCTGCACGATCGGCTCGGCCACACCCAGCTCGTTGACGCGGTTACGCACCGTGGTCAGGTTCTGCTTGATGGAGTATTCGCGGATTTCCGCGATCTTGGCCGGGCTCATCGCCAGACGCAGTACAGCCTGGCCATTCAGGTCAGCCGGTACGATGTCGAAATCGTTGAAGTTCTTGCGGATCAGCGCACGGGCCTGTTCGCGGGAAGCCTCGTCGGAGAAGCCCAGCTGGATGGCACCGTTGAGCTGCGGCAGGCTGCGATAACGCAGCTTCTCTTTGCGCAGCAGGCTCTTCACGTCGCCTTCGTAGACCTTCAGGCGCGCGTCGAGGGCTTTGTCCATGTCGACTTCCAGCAGGAAGTGCACACCACCGGACAAGTCCAGGCCCAGCTTCATCGGGTGCGCGCCAATGCTGCGCAACCATTGCGGGGTGGTCTGTGCCAGGTTGAGCGCGACTACATAATCGTCACCCATGACCTTGCGCACGACATCCTTGGCCGGCAATTGGTCTTCCTGCTTGGTCAGGCGCAGCAAGCCGCCCTTCGCACCAGCCGCCAATGTTGCCGCCTTGACCTGGATACCCGCGTCGGTGAGCGCCTTGCTCGCACGGTCCAGATCAGCCTGATTGACCTGCAGCGAAGTGCTGGCGCCAGTGATCTGGATCGCCGGGTCATCAGGGTAGAGATTGGGAGCGGAATAAATAAAACCGATCGCCAGCACCGCCAGGATCAGTACGTATTTCCACAGAGGGTATTTGTTCAGCATCACGCCGCCCGCTTATAACGCGGGGCGCCTTGCGCGCCCCGTCGATTGGTAAAGGTTGTTACTTAGATCGCTTTGAGCGTGCCTTTAGGCAGCGTGGCGGCGATGGCGCCCTTCTGGAACTTCATTTCCACGGTATCGGAGACTTCCAGTACCACGAAAGCATCGGACACTTTGGTGATCTTGCCGGCGATACCGCCGGTGGTCACGACTTCGTCGCCTTTCTGCAGGCTGCCCAGCAGGTTCTTCTGCTCTTTGGCGCGCTTGGCCTGTGGACGCCAGATCATCAGGTAGAAGATGACCAGAAAGCCGACCAGGAAAATCCACTCGAAACCACCGCCCATAGGGCCCGCGGCGGCAGGCGCAGCGGCGTCGGCCATGGCGTTAGAGATAAAAAAGCTCATTTAGCACTCCAGTTGCAAATAGTGAATCTTAGGGTCGGGAAACTCAGTCCAAGGGCGGCACAGGGAGCCCGCGCTTGGCATAGAAGGCATCGACGAAGGCGGCCAATGTACCCTGTTGAATAGCCTCGCGCAAACCAGCCATCAGGACTTGGTAATGGCGCAAATTGTGGATGGTATTCAACATGCTACCCAGCATTTCCCCGCACTTGTCCAGATGGTGCAGATAAGCACGGGAGAAGTTCTGGCAGGTGTAGCAGTCACAGGTGGGATCCAGCGGCGAATCATCATGGCGATGGAACGCGTTACGGATCTTCAGCACGCCTGTATCGATGAACAGATGCCCATTGCGGGCATTACGGGTTGGCATCACGCAATCGAACATGTCCACACCGCGGCGCACACCCTCTACCAGATCCTCCGGTTTGCCAACGCCCATAAGGTAACGAGGTTTGTCAGCCGGCATCAGGCCCGGCAGGTAATCCAGCACCTTGATCATCTCGTGCTTGGGCTCGCCCACCGACAGACCGCCAATGGCCAGGCCGTCGAAGCCGATCTTGTCGAGGCCTTCCAGCGAACGCTTGCGCAGGCTTTCATGCATGCCACCCTGGACGATACCGAACAGCGCCGCAGTATTGTCGCCATGGGCGTTCTTCGAGCGCTGGGCCCAACGCAGCGACAACTCCATGGACACCCGCGCGACATCTTCATCGGCCGGGTACGGAGTGCATTCGTCGAAAATCATCACGATGTCGGAGCCCAGGTCGCGCTGCACCTGCATCGACTCTTCCGGGCCCATGAACACCTTGGAACCGTCGACCGGAGAGGCGAAGGTCACGCCCTCCTCCTTGATCTTGCGCATGGCGCCCAGGCTGAACACCTGGAAGCCACCGGAGTCGGTGAGGATCGGACCTTGCCATTTCATGAAATCATGCAGGTCGCCATGCTTCTTGATCACTTCCGTGCCCGGGCGCAGCCACAGGTGGAAGGTATTGCCGAGGATGATCTCGGCGCCGGTGGCGACGATGTCGCGCGGCAGCATGCCCTTGACGGTGCCATAGGTGCCGACCGGCATGAACGCCGGGGTCTCCACGGTGCCGCGCGGGAAGGTCAGGCGGCCGCGACGGGCCTTGCCGTCGGTGGCCAGCAATTCAAACGACATACGACTCATAGTTGTTCCTCCGGGCCGCGCGGCGCCGGGTTACGGGTGATGAACATCGCATCACCGTAGCTGAAAAAACGGTACTCATTGGCGATGGCGGCCTGGTAGGCGGCCATGGTCTCGGGGTAACCGGCAAATGCCGACACCAGCATCAACAGCGTGGATTCCGGCAAATGGAAGTTGGTGACCAGGCAATCGACCACATGGAACGGCCGGCCTGGGTAAATGAAGATATTCGTGTCGCCGCTGAACGGCTTGAGCACGCCATCGCGCGCCGCGCTTTCCAGGGAGCGCACGCTGGTGGTGCCGACCGCGACCACCCGCCCGCCGCGCGCTTTGCACGCATTGACTGCGTCCACCACGTCCTGGCTGACCTCCAGCCACTCGCTGTGCATGTGATGGTCTTCGATGTTCTCCACACGCACCGGCTGAAACGTGCCGGCCCCCACGTGCAGGGTGACATAGGCGGTCTCGACGCCCTTGGCGGCGATCGCCTCAAGCAGCGGCTGGTCGAAATGCAGCCCGGCGGTCGGCGCGGCCACCGCACCCAGGCGCTGGGAGTACACGGTCTGGTAGCGCTCGCGGTCGGCGTCGTCATCCGGGCGGTCTATATAAGGAGGCAACGGCATATGGCCGACGCGCTCCAGCAACGGCAAGACCTCCTCGGCGAACTTGAGCTCGAACAAGGCATCATGACGCGCCACCATCTCGGCTTCGCCACCCCCATCGATCAAGATGCTCGACCCTGGTTTCGGCGACTTGCTGGAGCGCACATGGGCCAGCACGCGATGGCTGTCCAGCACCCTTTCCACCAGAATTTCCAGCTTGCCGCCGGAGGCTTTCTGGCCGAACAGCCGCGCCGGAATCACCCGGGTATTGTTGAACACCATCAAATCGCCCGGGCGTAAATGCTCAAGCAAATCAGTGAATTGACGGTGTGCGAGGGCACCGCTCGGCCCGTCCAGGGTCAGCAGTCGACTGGCGCGACGCTCGGCCAACGGGTGGCGAGCGATCAGCGAATCAGGGAGCTCAAAAGTAAAGTCAGCAACGCGCATGATGGGGTTCGTCTAGCAGGGCCGGGAAGTCTAGCGGAAATAGTCAAAATTGACCATGAAACGTGATTGACCAACGGTAATCACCTCTCTATACTTCGCCGCCATTGAGCCCTGATGGCGGAATTGGTAGACGCGGCGGATTCAAAATCCGTTTTCGAAAGGAGTGGGAGTTCGAGTCTCCCTCGGGGCACCATATAGCAGTATCTGAAAGTCTCTACCAGACTCTCAGCACCAGAGAAACCGGCCACTTGAGCCGGTTTTTTTGTGTCTGGCTATCTACCTCTGTATCCCCTTATCCGTTGTATCCCTGTATCCCTGCTTGTATCCTGAGAAAAATACCGAACTTTGGGATACAAGGATGAAGCGCGCAGATATCAAGCGCCGCCCTCTCGCAGACACGACGCTTGCAGGGCTGGAGCCGGAGTCAAAGGAATACCGGGAGCTAGACGGAAACGGCCTTTACTTCAGGGTCAAACCTGATGGTGGTAAATCCTGGCAGCTACGCTACAAACGTCCGGCAGGCAATTGGGCTTGGATGGGGCTCGGGGGTTACCCAGAGGTCAGTGGTGGGCTGGCAAGAGACAAAGCTGCCGATCTACGCAAGGTAGTAAGCAGCGGCGCCGATCCCCTTGAGCAGAAACGTTCCGCTAAAGCTGCAATCGATGCGGCCAAGGCCCGAACGTTTCGAGCTGCTGCTGAAGCTTGGCTAAAGGCCAAAGAAGAAAAAGGCCTCGCCCCATCTACCCTTCATAAAATCCGCACCTACCTCGACAAGGACATACTCCCCGCATTGGGAGATAAGCCCCTCGACGAAATCACTCGTACCGACTGTGCAGATCTCCAGGCATCCCTCGAAGCTAGAGACGCTCACAACGTGGCAGAAAAGTGCCGCACCTGGATCAACCAAATCTTCGGCCGAGCGATTGGTTTAGGACTCACCGAAAACGATCCGGGCAGCCGCCTTCGCGACATTGCCGCCCAGGCGCCCAAGACTCAGCAGCATCCACACTTGCTGGAGCCTGAACTCGCTGAGTTCCTCCAAGCACTCAAAAACACTCCGAGCAGACTGACGGCACGTACCGCCGCATGGCTTTGTATCTGGACGGCATCCCGCCCAGGCATGGTCCGCTTGGCTGAATGGAAAGAGTTCGACCTTGAGAAGGCCATTTGGACGACGCCTGCTGCCAAGATGAAGATGCGCCGGGATTTTGTATGCCCCCTTCCCCACCAAGCCGTTACAGCACTGAGGGATCTGCACTGTTTAACGGGACGGAGTCGCTGGCTTTTCCCCGGCGTCGGAGCAAAGAACCCAACCATCAGCGAAAACACAATCAACAAAGTCTTCGCCACCATCGGCTACAAAGGGCGTCTAGTAGGACACGGTACTCGACACACCGCGAGCACGTTACTTCGAGAGCATGGCTGGCCGAAGGAACATGTTGAAGCGCAGCTGGCTCACAAAGAGGAAGGCATCTCGGGGGTATACAACAAGGCTCAATACTTTGAGCAACGTGTAAAAATGATGCAATGGTACGCCGATCATCTTGATTCCCTAGTGGCCGGAAATGCAGTGCAAGGTCAGTTTGGGAAGGCCGTGTGAAGGCGTTAACCCTACACCCCCTCAAAAATCGTGTTACGGGTGTTACGCGTGTTACGACTACCAATAACCCATTGTATTTATTGAATATATTGAGCGTTACACGCACTGCAAAGCTTCTGAGCACCACGTGTTACATCGAGCAGTCGTGTTACAGAAAGGCCACACCCTCAAGCCTGCTGGCATCGGCGTTTCCGTTTGCGAATCGCTGTAACAGCCTACCGGCTTCGGGGCGGTGGGGAGATTTAAATGGACTTTGAGCGGGGCATCGAGGCAGAAGAGCTCGAACTCGAAATCGCAGGTTTCGACGTAACGTGCATGGTGTGGGATCAGGACGACGTCGAGGCAGCCGTTCGCAATCTTGCGCTGTTTCCGCAGTTCAAAGAACACTTCAAAGGTGCCTTTGATCTGATCAACACCGCCACATCGTTCTGGCTTGAGGAGGGTTCCTACTCCCCAGATGCAGAATTGGTCACACGAACCCTTTACTCCGTACATGATGCCATCTACGACCATGCCGACTCTGCGGAAGCAGGCTCATTGCCAAGCGTGATTCGAGGGCTCATTCGGGTCAGCCGTTCCGCAGCAGACTCACAGCTCGTGGCTACCTACGCCCTGGTACTTGGAACGCAGGCCGTTGAGAAGCTCGCAAATTGGCTATTCGACCTTGAACTCGCGACCTACGCCATTGATGCAGACCTGATAGAGCAACTGAGAAATGACTCACCCCGCCAGTACCTTGCTCTGATCGAAAAAGAGCGGGACCGCAGTAGCGGAAACGAAATCCGAGCGCGAGAAGACTTCGCCACGTTGTTAGGTGAGGCTAACCAGGCTTTGTTGATGGCGAGCCTTTATCGCCAAGTGGAGCAAATGGATGTGTTTAAAAAAGGCTTCAACACATCAAGCCTGATGCATCGAATTCTCGACGACGCATTTTCGACAAAGGCGACGAAGAGGGGCCAGGAAGCAGGCAATGGGAACCGCAATCCCAGCTCAGCGATAAAAACCGCCGCTATGGATAGGCGAGCAAAAATCAAGGCAGCCGCAGAGCAAATCATCAGTGGTCGGAAATGTGAAAAGCGCACTCTCTCCGATGCTGAACTGACCAATCTGCTTTTCGATCAGGCGGGCAACGGAACAAAAAAAACCATTCGAGAGCATTTGACCGCTCTAGGCCTTAGACCTCTGAAATAAAAGGGAGCAGACACAGTCCACTCCCCCTCCCCTGCGTAGCGTATGACCCGTTGTCTCAATTAACAAAGGGTTAGCTCGCTATGACTACCGTATTAAAAGCAATTCCCTCGCATGACCCCTCAATGACCCTCATCCGCATGCCCGATGTCATTTCAATCGTAGGGCTCGCACGCCCGACTATCTACAAGCTTATGCGTCAACCTGAAAGCGGATTCCCGTTGCCGGTAAAGCTGAGTAACAGCAATGCACGAAGTGCTCCGGTTGCATGGGTCTTGGGGGAAGTTCAGGCATGGACACGCGCACGAATCGCTGCCCGCGATCAGGTGGCAGCATGAAAAATCGTGTCGCCAACAGGGCCATCTTGCAGCCCTTTTCTGTACTCAGAAAAGTGGGTTTCTCATCACGAGCTATGCAGCGTTTTGAGCGCCACCGCACAGAGCAAAAACGCCTGAATCGGGACGTCATGGTGATGCGATGGGCAGATGGCATCTGGTGCGCACTATCAGTTCCCTGCCAAGCCCCGCGAGCAATCATCGTCGACGAAGGCCAACAAATCGACGCCTACGAGGATGCACGCGCCTGCCTCGAAGGCGACCTGCTGCCCTTTGTCTCCCTTCGCTGGGAAGTCCATGCCTGAAACGAAAACGCCCCCGGCGGCAACCGGAGGCGTTGAGGTGAATCTACATGCTTGGTCAATTTATGCCGCATCGAAAAAATCCGCAAGCGATCCACACAGTTGCACTTTCAAAAAACGGGCGTTACTCTCTGTCTGTCGCTGCAAATTCAGCGACCGGGTTTGGCGACCCGACCTACAATAGGCGCACAGGCGCCCCCATTACGATTGCAGGCGCTTTTTTTGTGCCCGCATTCACGCGTTATGGCGGCTGTGCGTGGGAGACCTTCGGGTCTGCCGGGTTCCTATTGTCCCGGTTCGCCAACCTGCGCACAGCTGCCACCCTAATTCGTTTGGCGACGAAGTGTGGCAGCTCCTCAACAATAGGAGTTTCGCCCCATGCACGTCCTCAATCCGTCCAAAATTCGCGCCGCTGCTCATCGAGCAATGGCTCTCGCCGCTTTACACGCCAACTCCAGCCTCGCTACACGCCTCTCCCGTTACAACGCCCATATGTCCAAAGCGCGAGCCTTGGAATCCGCAGGAGGTGCCCAATGAGCATGCTCCCAGGCTTTTCATTACCCGAGGATCTGCTCTGCGTCAGCCCAGACGCTGAAGCCGGCCTACCTATCGACGCCATCACCTGCGCGCTCGACCGTGCCGATTCAGTTCTCATGCTTTTGGAAGATCACTTAGACGGCGATAAACCCCTACTTTCCAACCGCGTGCTGTCGTCCGTTATTTGGGACGTGCGCGGCACCTTGGGCCTTATCAAAACACTCACCATGTACGGTGATGCCTCCTCTGTGCCAATAGCCCAGAAAGGCGGTGCCCTGTGAACACTGCCAAGACTCTCGGAAGTACCGAATTCTCATGCGTTGCCAGCGGTACTCGAAAGCTGTTTAGGGTCAATGAAGGCGTGCCAATCGAGGAAGCGCTTGAAGCGATATCGCTGTTTCAGTACTACGCCAATCAACTGACCCTCGACGCAGCCATGAGTAACGAGGGCGAGCGGTTCAGTTGGCCTGCTCTCTACCTGGGCGAAATGGCAAAAGCGCTGATCGATGACGTGAACGATGCGCTGTATGCAACGAGGACAACGCCATGACTCAGCGCACCGGCAACACCTCAAAACGTCCCAGCTTTGCCGACGTAAAAAGCGCTGCCTTGAAGAACATCGAACGCGTCCTTACTCACTGGCTGCCGAACGGCAAACGTGTCGACGGCGGAAAGGAGTACACCGCACCGAACCCCACGCGCACGGACAAACGCGCAGGCTCACTCAAGGTCAATTTGAGCAAAGGCAACTGGGCGGATTTTGCTACCGGCGACAAGGGCGGCGACCTGATTGACCTGGTGCGCTACATCGACGGCGACACGGACGTTGATGCATGCAAAAAGCTGGCGGATCTGCTCAGCGTTTCCGCTGGCTCCGCGACAACCAAAAGCGCACCGGCCAAGAGCGCAACGCCGGAGTGGATCGCGATTCAACCGATCCCAGTCGAGGCCATGAACAAGTGTCCAGCCAAACACCGGCAACACGGTGTTCCGTCCAAAGTGTGGATCTATCGGAATGCTCAGGGCCGGCCGGTCATGGCGCTGTATCGTTTCGACCTGGGCCCCGATGAAGACGGCAAGCCGCGAAAGGTCTTTGCGCCGTTGACCTGGTGCAAGCGCTCCGATGGCCAAACCACACAATGGCGCTGGCAGGGGTTGCCCGAGCCTCGGCCACTGCTGCGCCTGGATGAGCTGGCACAGCGCGCCGATGCGCCTGTGGTGCTGTGTGAAGGCGAAAAGGCTGCTGACGCCGCCGCCGAACTGATGCCGGATTACGTAGCCACCTGCTGGCCGAACGGCTCGAACTCCTGGCACAAAGCCGACCTGATGCCACTCAAAGGGCGCACTGTGGTGCTATGGCCGGATAACGATGCCAGCGGCACGGCGTGCATGGACGCTATCGAGCTCAAGTTGATTGAGCTGGGCGCCGCTTCAGTGCAACGAATCTCGCTCGACGTGTTCAAGCTCAAGCCCAGCAGCAAAGGTGGAAACCCCACGCTCATCAAGGGTGGAAAATGGGTGGAAGGCGACGATGCAGCGGACGCGTTAGCCAAAGGCTGGACCGCTGGGCACGTCGCCGAGCTGGTGCGCGGCGGTGAGCTTTTCGAAAGTGTTACTGAGACCACTGAGCCTCAACAACCGAAGGCCAAGGCACCCGCCAAACGTCCTGCGAAATCGAAAAATGACCTGTTGCCGGGCGGCTTTCGCCTGACGCCCGAAGGGGTGTTTTATTCCGGCGATGATGGCGAGGCGCGTCCTGTGTGTTCGCCTCTCGAAATCATCGCTCGCACTCGCGACGACAAGGGCCACAACTGGGGCTTGTTGGTCGAATTCGATGACCCGGACGGCGCTAAAAAACGTTGGAACATTCCAGCCCGAACCATGACCGGCGACTTCGGCAAGGATGTACTTGGTCCACTGGTAGATATGGGTTTGCGCCTTGCAGGAAGTCGATCCGGGCGTAACGCACGCAATGATCTGCAGAGTTATCTCGGCGGCTTCGACAGCGCCCAGCGCGCACGCTTGGTAACGCGCTTGGGCTGGCACGACAAGGCGTTTCTATTGCCCGAACAACAGATTGGCTCGCACGCCGAACACCTGCATTTTTATGAGGCCGGTGCCCAGCTGCCACCAATCAGCGAGGCGGGCTCTCTGGAGCAGTGGCAGCAGCAAATCGGCGCCCTGTGCGTTGGTAACCATCGCTTGGCGTTTGTCGTCTCTGTGGCCTTTGCAGGGCCTCTGCTGAACCTGCTAGGTCATGAGTCGGGTGGCTTCCACCTGTATGGCGATAGCTCCGGGGGCAAGACCACTCACCTGCAAGTCGCTGCGTCGGTTTATGGCGGGCCGCGCCTGGTGCGTTCGTGGCGCTCCACGGATAACGCCCTGGAGTCCATCGCCGCTGCGCACTCAGACGGTCTCCTGGTGCTGGATGAAATCGGCATGTGTGACCCACGCATTATTGGCGAGACGGTGTACATGCTCGGCAACGGCACCGGTAAGGCCAGAGCAAATGATCGAGGACAAGCGGGCCGACAGGTACAGGAGTGGCGTTTGCTCTTTCTCTCGACCGGCGAGAAGACGTTGGCACAGCACATGGCGGATGCCAACAAGGAGCTGAAGGCCGGTATGGAGGTACGCATGCTCGCAGTGCCTGCGGATGCAAGCAAAGGCCTTGGCATGTTCGATGTGCTGAACGGTTTTGAGGATGCTGCCGCCCTCTCCGACGCACTCAAGGCTCGCGTAGCCAAATACTACGGCACTCCCCTCACCGCTTTCCTGCACGCACTGTGCGCGCCTGGAGAAATGCTCAGATGGTCGGTGATCGTGCGCCGCACGGTGGAGCAGTTCATCACCCAAAACCTGCCCGCCTCTGCCAGTGGACAAGCACAACGTGCCGCCCTTCGCTTCGGTCTCGCAGCAGCGGCCGGAGAGTTGGCTACCGCCTTTGGTGTTACCGGCTGGACGGATGGGACAGCCACGACCGCCGCCCGGGTGTGTCTGCATGCGTGGCTGGCCGAACGCGGCGGCGCCGGAAACTTCGAGGGCGATGCGATCTTGGCGCGGCTGCGCCAGGTCATCGAGCGGTTTGGAGAAAGCCGCTTTACCCGCTGGGAATCCGCCGCCGCCAAGCTCGATGAGCACGGGCCGCGCACGATTGATCGGTTGGGCTTTCGCAAGACGCTGGAACACGGCATGGGCGACGCCCTGCACACCACCAACACCTATTACGTACTGCCTGAAGCCTGGAGGACCGAGATCTTCAAAGGCATGAACATCAGTGCGGTGAACAAGGAGTTGCTGCAACGCGGCGTGCTTGAGCCGGGTAGTGACGGCAAGGCCTACAGCTTGATCCGTCTGCCCGGGTTAGGGCCCCAGCGCTGCTACGTGGTGAAGACCGTTCCAGGAACGGACGAAGGCGAGGCCAAGGCCGCCTGACGGCGAGCCTGCTGATCGAGGTAGCGCCGGCTCATTACCGGCCTTGCCAGCCATTCGACAACCATCCCTATTAACCGCAGTACCCAGAGACAATACAGATGAACACTATCCAAGAATTGAAAGACCGCCGCGACCAACTGACCCTCGAAGTGGAGAGCATTCAGGGTGACCTGGCTCCCTTCGAAGAGGCGCTGGAAAGCCCGGAGGTTATCCAGCAGGGCCGTCAACGAGCCGTGCAGGATGAAATCAACGATCACAAAAGACGCATCGACTCGCGAAATCTGGAGATCAGCAACCTGAATCAAAAGATTCATCGCCTTGAGAGATTGGCAAACCGTGAGAGCTTGGCTGCGGGATATCTCAGCGATATGGCGAACTGGAAAGCCGACGAGATGGAACTCAACGAAAAGCGCAGCAGCATCGAGACCCGATTGCAGCAGGTCCGCCAGAGCGATCAGGAAGACATGGCAAAAGCTCGACAAGCTGAAACGGACGCGGCCACCGCTTATGCACAGGCTGTCGCCTGGGGCGATGTAGAGGGCGAAAAAGCGGCTAACGCAGAAGCTCAAAAGGCAGCAAAAAACCTCACGGCTGCGGCTGAGCATCACCGCCGCCAACAACTGCTCATCACCGCACTGGAGCAGGAGCTGGTGACGATTGATCTGCATATCACAGAGGCACAAAAGGAACGCACCGAGATAGAGAATAAAGCGGCTCACCTGGCGAACACTGTGCTGGAAGAACAGTGGAATGAGGCCGCCAAAACACTGCTGGAGACCGGCGGCAAGCTGTGGGCCGCACGCAACCTGATTAATCGTGACCCGGTTGCACTGATGAAGCTGGATATACCTGAACTGGGCGAGCACTTTGGAAGCTGGACCTGGCGCGAACTCGTGGATCGTTCACACCAACACAGCCTGCTTGACCTGCTGGCCGCCTAACCCAAACCTACCCCGAAGCAACCGGCGAGGGCTGGTTGCTTCGGGCCTACCATCGGTCCAATCATGAACAAACCACCACAGAACAGCGCACAGATGCCAGATTACCTGAAGGCCCGAAAGCTTCATTTAAACGGGATAATTGTCGTCTTGGCCGGCATAAAAAAGCTCAGTACGAGAGCAAACAAAGATACTAAAGTCGAAACACTGACAATTGATGCAATCAAGGCGGAGCTTGATTTCATTGACCTTCAGCTCAAAAGAAAGGACGGATAGTAAAGAAGCGGAAGCCTAAACAGCTTCCGCTTCGCTAGATCCTCCCATTACAAACAAGGCTTCATATTTTTCGGCTTCTGATCTGTGGCGGCTGTGGGCTTATGACCGCTTTCGGCCCAGAGTGTAAAAACGCTTTGTCAAAATTGAAGTGCGCGCGTCTACGTTAAATCTGAAATTTATCGGCACGTCAGCAGATGTGGATTTCGCGCAGATGCGCGATTTATAGTCCGGTTTTGAGTAGCTGATGCGCTCGAAAGCGTTTTTACACAGCCTCGGCCAAAAGCATACATCCAGAAATAGCGGCTTTGAACCCGAGGTGGTCGTCATCACACTCTCATAAGACTGAGTCAAATCGCAATCATTTCGCCATACTAGCTAGCTATGCATTTATGACTAGGAGTCCATTCAGGAGCTGAACCATGGAAATTCACCACTACACGCGAGCATCCACTCTTCCATTGATCCTACAAAGCGGCAAGCTCCGGTTTACAAGAGCTGACCACCTGGATGACCTCTTAGAGTTGCCTTTTGAAACATTTCACCTGTCGCGGCAGGCTTACTTTGTAAATTCCTGGGTCAAATCAACTGTTGAGAAATCAGGGCAGTGGTACCGGTACGCGGATCAGCACCGAGGCGTTCGTTTGAGCTTCAAAACTTCACCATTTCCGTTGGAAAAACTGCGACTTGAGCTTAGCCGTCCATACAAATCCCCGGAAGGAGAATTAAAAAAGTTGGGGCTTAGACTCGATGACGTGCCAGCACCATTTACAAAAGAAACAATGTTCGGCAAAGGCTTTGTGCTTATCCCATGGGCAGACGAGGCATCCTTCGGTGGTGACGTTCTATATGTCGACGATCCTGCTGACTATGTGAAGCAGTTCGTTCGCTCAACTCCAGAGATAACTGAGATTACCGGAGGCTCTAGGTTATGCCGGATCAAGGCCGCACATTGGGAAGACCAATCTGAGTTTCGGTTTACGCTAGTGGCGATTCGAGGGCCAGAGCTAACCTATGAAGACAATCCTGATGAATATGAGCATGAACTCCTCAATTTAATGGAAAAATGGTATTCCTCGGGAATAGGAGCACCATCGCCAGATCTTCATTTTATAGATCTGCCGATAGATACCTTAATGTTTGACCACATGACGGTAACGTTGGGATCAGGTATTAGCGAAAAAGATCGCGAAGCTGTTCTGCAGGCCATCCAACACTATGCCCCTAATGCCATAGTGTTAGAAAGCGCGATACTGGCCCGGTGATTTCGAAAAAACTGCATACAAGTGATGAGATTGGGTCGTTTTCTGCCTCTCGCAATGGGCAGAAAACGGCCCTGTGCGGACATTTGGAAGCAAGATCTCGAGTGTGGAACGCAATCGTTCAATCGTCGTGAGAAATAGGATGAGCCGACTCATGGGAGCACTCAAAGCTCATTCAAGTGCGATAATTTTCGTCGCTCTCAGGCACTAGAATTTTTGCGGGGCTAGAGCCGCTGAATCGATTAGATCTTTTCCGCATGCGCTTCCATCATTGCGCTTGCCATTCGAGCGCAATATTCGTCGGCCAAATCCTGTTGGGTCATCTCCTTCAATTGTTCAATGTCAGGAGCATGGTCCATGAGTTCGATCAGTTTCTCTTTCGTGCTGCTCGAGTATGTTTCCCAGAGGAAGTCGAACCAGTCCAAGTCGGTCTTCGGACAAAAGCGGCCAGCATTACTATCAATAACTCCAAAGAAGGTCTTAGGGTGCTGGGAGTGTGCCTTTAGCTCATCATCCGTCAACGGAATCTTGACTATGAAGCGCTGTTGATCGTCGCTGCAAGCGACACAATATGCTTCTCTCGATTTCGGCATGACGACGCAATTCTCTAGCGTTGCCTCGATCTGCGCCCCGCTAGGCCCTGGTACCTCGATCCGCTGGCCAACCTGTAGCCGTGCCTTGGGAACTCCGCCAGAGAACGACTCGGCCTCTCCATCGAACGTAGCGGGAATGCGTCGGTGCTTTTGCATAGAATCTAGCAGCGCGAAGACTGGCGCGTGCCGACGCCTGACTTTGACCTGTTGAAGTAGGGTTTTCAGCCCAGGGTGAAGATCTTCGAGATGGAAGCCCCAGAGCAGCACTCCGGAAGGCAGATCAATAGCATCAAGGTGATGCTCCTCTGGATCGAAGGTGACTATGACATAAGCCCACGGAAGCTTCTGCCCAGTAGGATCTCGCTCATACAGCTTTAAGAGGTTTTCAGCCTCCACAAGCGCTACAGGATTAGGATGGCCTCTGCCGAGCTCCAGGCGTCCGTCATTTGTATCGATGAAAACAATGCGAGGATGATCCGACTTTTTGCTCAAAGCGCGATTCATTTGCCTGTTGATTTTCATCCGCGCTCCTTCTCGTCGCTTGGCCTCCACGGCGTAGATCGCACCGGACATAGTGTCTGTAGCGATGAACTCAACGTGAGTAGTACGTCTGTCAGTTTCATCTTGGTGCTGCAGACTGAAGCCTGCCCGAAGCAGGGCTGCCGCGACCCGCACCTCATACAACGCCCCCGGGAAGTTCTCGGGGCATTTGATTCGGTCGATAAGCAGCTTCTGGACCTCGATGGCGTGCTTCAGGCTGTAAAGGTCATATGCGAAGCGCATGTAAGCGCCAATAGCACCCGTCATCGGCTGAGGAGCACCTGTCCCCTTCTGTTCCATATGAGCTTTCGAGTGCTCATAGCTGCGGACCGCCCAGGTGAGAATACGATGTCGCTCCTCTGGAGGCTTGCTTCCCTCTAACGTCCACCACTCTCTACCCAAGACGATCTTCGGGTAGTCGTTCAGGAAGTCGTGAAAAGTTTTCCACTTCTGTGAAGAGTGCATCGTCTGACCGACGGCTATGATTCTGTGATCATGGAACTCAGTGGAAATGATAGGCCTACCGAGGCCTTGTTGCTCACGCCTCTGAAACTCTTGGGCTTCATGACGAGCAAGTGTCATCTGTATCTTCTGGCGCATGCGCGCCCCATTCAGCTTTAGCGCTACATCGAGACTGTCGATGGAACCATGACATTTTTTAAACTTTCGACCGCTACCACAAGGGCAAGGATCATTTCGGCCATGCTTCTTGTGCATCGGTATAGGCTTCCTAGAAGGTCAAATTGAGCGCCACGAAATGGCCGCTTAGGCCTATTGTTAATGGCAGCCTCTGGCCGATTGCGGCCCTCGTCGACAAACAACAATCGACCAGAACCGAACGCTCGGGCTGAAAAGCCCAAGCCCGAGCCAAAGTTAGTTAAACCAACTCTAAAATTCATCCAGAGTTTATGACAACTGCAACTGTCGAAAGTAAAGGCGGCAAAACTATTCAAAGGCTCTACTCATGATATGCCATGGAAAAACTTACAGCACTAAAATAACTGATCGACTTTCCTCCCTGAAGTCAGCCCAAGTAAAACCTAGCCAAAACTTATATGGGTTGCCGCCAATGTTTTAAATTCAGTGGACTTCATGACCTTTTCAAGGTTGACCGCATTAGCAATTAGATAATCTACGATCTGCTTTAGCTTATCGCTGATTACATTCTTTCTCATGTCATTCAAAATCTGTACTGCATTATTTTTGCAGTATTGGTTGGAAAGCACAACGTGTAGCTCAGGCCGATAAAAAGCGACCAACGCTTGCACAACATTATCGTCACCCAACTTTGCGATGAATGAATCATATACGGGGCGTCCCGCAGGAGACACCCCAGCGTTGTATGAAACACCATTTCCAACCCTGCATATCAGAATAGCCCTAATAATTTTCTCTCTGCGCTCATGCGGAATATCAGCCTCACTTACAATATAGCTGAGTAACTTTCTCGCTGGCGGGACCTCGTTGTAGAAATTATTCCAACCATTATGGGTGGATAACAACTCATCGACAAGCTCATCAATAATTATGACCCTTGCCTCAAGTGATTTATATTTGTTGCCGTTACAAAACTCAAAAAACTCATTGCCGTCGGCAAACTTTTCATTATGCAAGTTTGTTCTATATCCATCTAGCTGCACGCCGAGCTTGTATTTTAGATTGTCATCTGATGACGCCCACACAAAGGGTGACACAAGCGATATGTTTTTCTTTAGTATATTATTGGCGCCCGCGCTTATGTACATGCCAAATATAGTCTGCAACACATTATCGCAATTTCTAGTGTGGAGCTCCTTAATAGCACCTTGCATATGCTGCAGTGTGGATACATCTATGACCGTAGTCTGATTACGCAAATTCTCAACGAATGCTTTAACCTGCAACGCAGCGGCAGAAGGAGTGTCGTTAATAACCTCTTGAACACAAGTCTGTAGCCAGCCCATTAATTCAAACGCATTTATATTTGCATCATTCGGATGACTTGCACCAATATCATTCCGCATAATGAGAATATGCGTAAGTTTTTTATAAATTGTTTCTGAAATCAACTCAAGTTTGTGACAGCTATCTAACAGCACTTTATCTTTCAACCCCGAAAGATCTGCTTCCGAAGAAAATAAATCTCGAAACTTCCCCCCAACAGCCGCGTCAAAAAACAACTCTAAACCGTAGATTATTGTTTTCTTTCTGAGATTAAGAACCACTTCATTCCATACATAATTGAGAGCTGCGTCAAACAAACCTATTGCACTTGCAGCTGCAAACTTAGAAAGGTATCTTGAGTCTCTCTTAAGCTCAGGAGGAAGGGACATTACGAAGCGTGGGAAATTCTCTTGAATGACTTGCCGCTCCGCAGGAACAGCAAGAATGTTTTCCTTAGGCAGACCTAGAGATTCTAGAAACTGGTCGAATTTATTGAAGTCAGTAGTAGATATCTGGTTTTGCAACTGAGCATTAACTACGTCGTTGGAACTCATATTCTCTCCTTAAAATAACCCACACTTGCATACTATCGGGCACTAGTTGTGTTCGGACGTTAACGTGCGCGGACTCTCAGTCATATGTCAATTTGCCACAACAAGGATAATAAAGGGTAGTCTCAGAACCGAAATTTGCAAAGAAAACTAAAGTCAAGCGTTGCCTAGGACGGTCGATGTTGGGTTGCTATCGACAGCGGAATCGTCCCGAGCTACATACCCCCCATTGAAGGGCTGTTATTGGCCGTTCGTACGGGAGTACATAGGTGAATGTGAGCTAGACAATATGCCACCTGCACATAATCATGCTTCGCGAGGTTTGACCTGTACGTCGGATGCTTGAAACGGTTCGTCACCGTTGTCGGGTCGGATTAGATAGGCGTGGAGGTGTCGTAATAGCAGTTTTTCAACAGTCCCCGTTACTCCGTCTCGCTCGCCAGATACCACAGTCAAGCAGTCACCGACGCGAAAACGGAGCTTCGACAGTGCTGCTTCGTCGATTGCTCGATCCCATATCGCCTTTTTTTCCTGGGTATCCGGGTCGTCGATTCCCAGCATACGATCCGTAAAAACATACGATTTTCTCAAAGGTTCAACTGCCTCTGAAGCCTTTCCTGACTCCAGCAGTTCGAGTCCGAGCCGAAACGATTCAATACGAAGACTTTCCAGAATCGTGTCGTCAAATGGATAAGAGAATCTCACCCATTCTGAAACATGGCCCTCAGGGTTTTTAACCTGAAACTCATAGCCTCGCCAACTCAAAGGTGCTTCCGGAGCCCCATCACCAGTAGAGATCTCTAGGTAGTCTCCGAAATAAATATTGGGAAGCTGCCAGAAATAATCGCTGTTACCTGCAGGTAAGCCTTCACCGTTTCGGCGGTATGTACACACCACGCCGGGCACGAAGTTATCCCCTTTAAATATTAGTGCTGCGTAATAGCCTCGATGAAGGTTGTTTTCTTGATAGCCTACCGGGGACCAAGTAACTTCGGTCAAAACCGGCACGGCCCGCTGTGCGCCTGCAGAAGCGTGGTATCCACGGAGTGCAACCTCCTTTGAATTGTGGAATGGTACCCGCCCCGGCTGCTTGGGCATCATTTGCGTCCGGACCATGGTCAACCAAGATATGTCCTTCATCGCCGCGCTTGTCAGGGCGAGACGTGAAGATGTCAATGCAGCCTGCGCTTGCTGTAATTCTGCCGCGAGACGGGCGGCCTGTTCTTCAAGTACTGTTGCGCGCTCTGCAGATTTATTCCGAGTCTCCGATAACTCTTTTTCAAGAGTGTCATGCTTCAATTTGAGATCGTCGACTCTTAGAATAAGGGAAGGGTCGATTTTCCCGAGAATACTGTGCCGAAGTTCCGGCGACAGTTCGCCCAATCTTTCCAATATTTCGTTTATATGGGCTTGCTCGTCCGAGGCGGCCCCGTCTTTCAGCCGTTCCAGCAATTGAGGTAAAAAAACGTGGAGATCTACGCCGGCGTAAAACTGAGCCCTACCCCGGCTAGTCGCTGGCGCGAGCCTAGTAAATACGTGAGCGTACTTACTGCGAATAACATCTTCGTCTGACTCATAAAATGTCCAAATGACATCTGGATTCAACTCCGTGTCACTGACGAGATCTGACAGGCTGGACATGAAAATATCGTCCCAGCCCCCACACCCCATAACAACCAATGTGCGGTTCTGCAGCAGTCGCTCAAGTGAGCGTTTTAGTTTATTGCGATGGCTTCCGATTTGCGTCGGAACGTGCAATGTATCCGTACCATACCAATAGCCATGCAGGTGCACTATCTGGATACCAGGGCCTTCGGATTGGCTCAGTGACCCATCGTCATGCATCATGGTGCGGATATACATACCGTGAGAGGTACGAATGGCGGTCTGGATCAATGGATCAAAGTTTGTCGTCAGGACGGTCTTGCCCAATCTTCCCGAATGATTTGCCAGAAGCTTGCCCAGGGCAATCAGCGACGGACGGAGATGCCATCCGGCATAGTCGTCGTCGAGAGCTCTGCACGAGTTTAAATCTAGAGTTCCCTGTGTATTGGCCTGACTCGGGGTCACTTTGCGTGACTTAAAAACTGCACGACGTATCACCTCGTTAGCTGCATCCTGTCCACGGTAGGCCTGCAATTGCTGAAATGCCTTTTGATACGCGGCTCCCACGTCTGGTTGATCGCGAACGGGCGCAAATGCACTTGGTGTGTCCATAAGCGTTGCTTCTACGAGGCTCAGGATGCCAGTAACACTGGGCACGCCGGGAGCACCCTCACTTTCAGGCAGGGACAGTGCAGATCCGAAAAAGAAAATAATTTCTCTTGATGAGTTGGCGACCCTCTCAAGGAGTACGTCGTAGTTATGGAAAGTCGGACTGGGATTTGTCACAGGCACGCTCTGGGGCTCTGTAAAGATTCAATAGCGAGGGATGGTGTTGCCATCGTACGTGTTTTTCGGTTCGTGAAGATACCTACGATGAGGAAGTATACCCGGCCTCTGCATAACTGACTGATGGGTTGCTGATTGCCTCTTGAACGGCAGTTATTGGCCGGTAGGGGACCTTCTAGGCGAAAGCCCCTATTTCGATAACACCCGCTTTAATCATCACATACCGCTCCTCTCAGAGTATTCATTGATGTAACACCTATTTGCCATGTAACACGCATATCGGCAAACCAGCCATAGCTGTGTAACGAAAAATAAATCGTTCAAAATCATATGTTTATATACTTATGTAACACGCGTAACACCCGTAACACGATTCGTTAGGGTATCCCCCTAGCCCCACTAGTATCGTTCCTCCAGCGAAGGGAGATCGATCAGGCTCTTGGCTTTGGTTCGATAGTGGGGACCCTGGAGCATTCTGGAAGGTACGGGGTAGGAAACCCGCGTAATCGTGTTAGCGGAAAGGTGCCCAGCTTAGTGAGCAGGTGAACCGGGTGAACTGCTGTTCACCAGTGCATTTGCCCAACGAATCGGAAAGCCGCTGGGGCCCCTGGGCATTTCGGATAGACACGGGGCATAGAACCCGCCGGATCTCGTTAGTGGCTGGGCTCCAAAGTTAGTTGACTGAGTTGACCGAGCCATCCGTTCACAATCCTGAACAAAACCGAGGACCGTTACCGTTCCGGTAAGGATCCCCTTTTTTCTTCAAGATCCTTTCAATTTCAACATTGAAATTTCAGTAAGCTGGTGTGGTTGCCGCTACCACGATCCCGCGGGTTTCTGACCCCGTATGTTCTGAAGAGCCTCAGGGTCCCCAGCGATATTCAGTAACTCGAATATCGCCTAAGGGCAGCTTTGTTTATCGACCAGCTAGCCGTCATGACCGCATGACTTTATTCCAATCAATTTCGTGGCCTGCCTCTTCGAGCTCTCGCCCTAACGCTTGCTTCCAATTACCTTCGAGGGACTCGTACACAACACCTGCGTAGTCACTCGGTATTTCTAAAACTCCTCGCTTCAGCGCGCACACCTTTCCACGTCCAAGACGACCAATGAAATATCCCAACTCCAAGATAACGTTTTGGCGGGCGCGTGGTTCCGGCGTACCGCCCTTCACACAACCTACGTCATCTGGCGTGAGCAACACGACAGCGAAACCTACGTCTCCGTGGGCTTCAACCTTCTCTATCACTGTGCGGCCTTGGTTAGCTTGCTCGTGCAGAATCACGGCGTCAAAACCTAGCTTTTCTAGAAAGCGAGCTACCGTCTCGCGAGAGCCATCGTCGTGACCATGGACTACAAACACCCGTCGCGATAACACTCCGTTTACTTGCGTCACATCCAGGTCGGCCTCATGTTCATGCTCATAGTCGGCAAGATCTTCCATTAGCGTTTGCTGCCCCTGACGTAGCAGCTCGATAGACCTTTTGATGTTTTTTTCAAGCCGTCCTTGGTAGTCAATTGGTTTGCCGTTAGTCAGAAAGCGCGGATAGAACGCCAGGGAGGCTGCAGATTGCAAATCATTGTAAGTAGACGTGCTCTCGCCAAAGCACCGTACGAGAGTGTCTTTGATTCTAACCTCTAGTCCTCGTACCTCTGGCGTCAGGCCGTTACGAACAGTTTTCAGGTCAAATGCTTCGAGTTCGGAAATACGCTCTCGCAGCCTATCGATCCTTCGATTGATAGTCTTTTGCTGTGTTTGAAGCTTGGTAGTGGAAGGTTCTGTAGGGGGCTGAACTCGGGCCATTGAAGACGTACTCCTTTGCGAAGTGCTGAACACTATCCCATATTGAAGAATGCGCCAGCCCCCACTGCCGTGTATCCCTCCATGTATCCCATACTATATAATCAGGCTACAGGGCATGAATTATATGGATTGCACGAGTCTCCCTCGGGGCACCATCTTAAAAAAAGACCTTGAAATTCAAGGTCTTTTTTTTCGCCTGTCGAAAAGTGCGGGCCGGCCGATTCACCGCTCACGCCAGCCGAAAACACGATCCACTGCGTGAGCTGGCTTGCCTGCGACTACCATAGCCTACCCAGACATCTGCGCTGAAAACATTACCCGAGAAACTAAGGTTTTGTGGTGAGCAGGCTTGCCCTGCGCTGGGCTGCGAAGCAGCCCCAATTAAAGGCACCGGGATTTTTCTGTTAGTACTCAGCGTGTAGTTTTAGGGCCGCTGCGCAGCCCAGCGCGGGGCAAGCCTGCTCACTACAGAGTGATGTGCCAGCCCTTAGGATTTGTGTAGATACATAAAGCCTCGCCACACCCCGACCCGCTATCATCACTCACCCCAGCCTCAATGACGACCGTGTGCATGCCCACCCCCGACTGCTGGCAGTTCCTCAACCTGCCCCCGCACACCGACGAGCGCACCCTCAAACACCACTACGCCAAGTTACTCAAGCTAACGCGCCCGGATGACGACCCCGTCGCCTTCCAGCGCCTACGCGAGGCTTACGAGCAGGCACTCAACAGCGTACGCGCCAGAGCATCCGCCCCCGTTCAAACCGAGGACATGATGTCGTCGCGGTTTGCCACGCACCTTGCGCCCGGCCCGACGCCCTCCTCCCTGGAACACGCCTTCGCACTGTTATCCGACTTCGACGACTCCCGTGTGGACGACTACTGGTCCCGAGCCCAGGCTCAAGGTTGTGCCGCCGAGTTCGAACAGATGTTGTTCCAGCGTTGTGTCGATGCGCCGAGCGGGCATTTGGGGTTGCTGACCTGGGGCGTGGAGCAGCGTCAATGGCTCACCCCGTGGCAGCAGATCAACAGCGGTGGCTTCCCCCATCAGCGGTTGGTACATGCGTTGACCACAGCGCTGTACGACGCGCTTGAACAACTGATGAAGCCGGGCGAGCAGGCGTTTTTCTATTCGCATCTGGAGCGTGCCAGTCGGCAGGGCTGGTTGCTGGATTTCGAGCATCGCCAGGGATTGCAGGTGCACGTGCTGAACTTGTTCATGAGCCATGAGCGTTGGTCGCCGCAACTCTTCCAGCGCGTGTGCCGGCTGTTCGCCTGGGACGCTGAAGGCGCGTCCGTCCCTATCGACACGGCGCAGTGGCGAGCCTTGGTCAGGCGCTGCGAGCAACAGGATTGGTTGCACCAGCTGCAGACCCTGGCGCAGCAACGTGAGCTACACCCCAGCGCGGCGGCCAACGCGGCGGCGTTGTTTCTGATGTCGGCGGAGCCTGCACGGCAAGCGCAGCTGGCGGCGACCTTCGGCGAGGCCGATTGGTTGGCGTGTGAGCAGTTGTCAACGGCATTCTCCACGCACTTTGGCGATCTGCTGGGGCTGTTTCCCAATCACAATTCATGGTTCTGGCAAGAACTTGTCGGCCATCGCCCGTTGCGCCATGGCGTCAAACGCGCGGCCTGTGTTTTGGCAATCTGCCTGGCGCTCAGCCAACTTTCCAGCGAGTCCAGCCTGGTTCCCCTGCTGCTGATGCTGCCGTTGTATGCGCTCGGCGGTTACGTGATGGCGCAGGTCGGCAAATGGCTGCTCACCTACTGGGCGGCCATTGCGCAAAGCCTGCATGACGTCGACCAACGCCTCAGCCGCTGGTGTGTGCGCCACAACCTGACCTCGGACCGTCGCGATTTGCTGATTCGTAACAGCGGTCCGTTACTGGGGCTTGGCTTTGTGATTTGGCAATGGCTCGGGTGGCTCGGACTGGGCACTTATGCGATCACCGGGCTGATTGGCGTGTTGCAGCCGGAAAGTGCTGTGCCCGCCGAACGCGAATACCGCTGGCGCAGGCCGCTGCAGGCGATTTATCGGATCGCCGGCCTGAGTAGGTTGCAATGGCTGTTCTGCGTGATGATGATCGGTGTCATCGTCTACCTGCGGCTTGAAAGCCCTGGCACGCTGCTCGCCCTGGGCTTGCGGCCTTAACTCACGACGATCAAACCCTCGAATTCAAAACCTGGTTAGAGCAAGTTGGAGAGTGACGGCAAGCATTTAACGCAGGTTTACTCACTGTAATGATGCTGGCGAATTTCTAGGTAAGGCGGGCCATGCGGCGTTGCTCCACGTCGCGAGCGTGCCGGGCTGGCACTACCGCACGGCGGGAGCGGACCTGATCGTGACACCACGTATCGCGTGAGCCTCGAACCAGTTGAAACCCGACCGCCCTTACCGAGCGGCCGGTAATTTTACTTGAACAGCGCAATCACCACGCAGACGACCATTAACACCAGCGCCGGCCACTGCATGGGCAGGAAAAAGAAGTGGTGGCGCACGCCATCTTCATGAACCTCCCGATTCAGCACAAAACCCAGCACGGCGTTGATGGCCGAGCCGATCCCCGCGCCCACCAACAGTTGCATCAAGGAGGTGTTGCCGGGCTTGACGCTGGGGTCGGGCCACAACCACATCAGCAATAAAATCATCGCCACCGGAGTGAACAACGTCAGCCAGCCTGCACCACGATAAATCATCGTTTAATCCCTTTATTCACAATCAATGACCACGCGACTGGCTTACGCCAACTCGCGCGCTTGAGCCTCTTTGGTAAACACTGCGTCGAGCGTATGCAGGAACAGGTCGTGGCTGAGGATGCCGGTGGCGATGGTCGACAGGACCGACTTGCCGTTTTCGTCCTTGACCACCACTTTTTCGGTCCAGGCGTTGAGGTCGACGCTGCGCAGTGTCGACATCGGCACCTTGCTCCCCTGGTATTCCAGGCACTGCGCACTCACCAGGATGGGCGCCGTGGTGATCTTGAGGAAATTGCCGCTCATGCGCTTGCCCCACACCTGCCCGGAGCTGATGCAATTGAACCTCACCGCCTCGCCCGATTCCAGCGTGCTCAGCACACCCGGCATGCGCGCACGTACGTGCAGCTCGCGCACCATCTGCTGGAATTCCTGGAAGCCCTTGAGGCTTTCAATCACCCGATGGAAGGGCTCGGCGGCCGTGCGGCGGTAGGCCAGGTTAGTGATCAAGCCCGTCATCACCGTTTGCCCGGAGCTGAACAGGTACAGGTCCTGGATCTCTACAAACGGAGTGTATTCGCGCTGGCCTTGGTTGATGCGCGCAATGCCATGCTCGTACACCTCGTAAGAGGTACTGCGCAATTTCTTGTGCCAAGCGTAGAGGCCGAACACGCACAGCCCAAGAATGGCCAGAAGGCCACTGGTGAAGTTGATCACCGATTGCGCGCTGCTGAAGTTCATCGTCATGCCCCGTGACGTCGTTATGCCGACAGGGCCTTCATTGCCCGGCGGCAGGATCGTGCCCAGGTACAGCACGAACGCGGCGAGCGCCAACAGCGCCACGCCGAATATCAGGCTGAAAATCAGAAAACCCTTGCCGTGGCGAAAGCTCGCGATCAGCTCGCCCGTGTCGGACGAAGCAGGAGTGGAGGATGACTGCATGAGTATTTGCGTCCCTGTAAGTGAATGAAGTGCGCCGGTTCAACTTCGCACCGGTCCATTTATGGCTGCGCGAGCTTGGCACGGCGGTTTGGAACATGGCTAATTAATATCGTTCCTTGGAGGCCGTGTCACTCAAACGTCTGGATCTTTTTTTTCAGCGTCAGAACAGTGATCATCGCGCTCCGCCCGAACACCGAGGAAGCCCCACCATGGAATTGACGCTGGAAGCTGTTGCGCTCTTCGCCCTCAAGCTGGTGCACGAAACCGACGACGGCAGCCCGATAGTGCGCGACGACCCGGTGATGGCTACGTATGAGCGTGAAGTGTTCGGTCTGCTGATGCGCCAGGGTGATCTTCGTGCGATTCAAACTAAGCTGGACGAATGCGTGGCGCAGGCGCTGGTGGCGCTGGGCGGAAAGGAGACGGTGTTGGGACGGGAGTTGGAACGATTGGCCGTCGACACCCGAAAAGCCTCGACACTGGAGGAGCTCGACGCCCCGCTCGACGCACTCAGGCATTACCTCAAAGCGGTCCAGTAACAGCGCTCTTGTGCGAGCGCGCTTGACCGCAGTAAGCACACCTCGTTGATGCTTCCACGAAATGCATCGCTGTATTTGGCGTGCGATGCGCAATGTTGACGTTTTTACTTACTCAGCTCATTGCCACTTATAAAGCAGCCCAAGGACGACGATGAAAAAAACCCTCCTCTACCGCTCCGTCAACACCCGCACCCACGGTGTGACCGCACAAATGCCTACTTGGGCTGAAACGTCTCAAGATACGCCAGGATATTTTCTATCTTCTCCTGATCGCTGATGCCCCAGAAAATCATCCGCGTACCGCTCACCACCTTCTTGGGGTTCTCGATGTACGCGGCGAGTTTTTCGCGGGTCCAGACCACGCCGGAGTTTTTCATCGCGTCGGAGTACTGGTAGTCCTCAGTGGTGCCGGCGGGGCGGCCGATGATGCCATTGAGCTGCGGGCCGAAACCGCCACGCGCGCCTTCGCCGATGCTGTGGCAGCCGCCGCAGGTTTTCGTGAAGAGTCTGCCGCCGGCTTCGGCATCCCCGGCGGCGAAGGCCGGGGCGCTGTTGAGGATCAGGGCGAGGGTCAGAAAGGCGTACTTCATGGGCGACTCCACATCGGCGGTTGCAAGCGATTATGCCTGTTTGTCAGCCATGCACACCCATCCGGATTATCGCTGTGCTGCAATTGCCTCGGCATGAACCCCCAACCTAGACGCCCTGGACGACCACCCATCGCTTGGGACACATCCAATCGAACCTATACCGCTGCGCTCCACTCCACCTAACTGAACCCTGATGGTGGAGTAAGGATCATGGCTCAGCCATCGATTTTAGTATTGGAAGACGACGAAATCATTCGGGCGTTGATGGTGGATGTGCTGGAGGATTTCGGCGCGATTGTGACGTCGTTTCCTTCAGCCGATGAAGGGATGATTTACCTCGAACGCGAGAACGACCCTGTGGACCTGATAGTCAGCGATATTCAAATGCCAGGGTTGCTCAATGGTTATGACTTGAGCCGCGTGGTTGCCCATCGGTGGCCTTCGGTGCGCGTGGTACTGACGTCGGGTAATACAAAAATGGCGGAAGAACTGGGCGGTTCCGTGCGTTTCCTGCCCAAGCCATGGAGCACCGAGCATCTGATCGAATGTGTGCAAACGGCGCTGACCCAGCAGGGTTCGTCGCTGCACTGATAGCGTTGCAATATCACCTAAACCGAACTTACCGGTACGCCTTACGGTCAGTCATGAGGCAGGGAGCGACTCTTCTGATCCGCTGGTCAGGCTTTTCGCCTTGCGCGTACAGTCAATGGCCATGACTTGTGTAGAATCGTCGCCCATTTCCACGCGTCATTCATGGCCGGCAGGCCCACAGTTCGAGCTTATTGCATGCTTTCTCAGGCCCATGACGTTGGTGCGCCCTCCTTGCTTGACGCGTTACGCACAGGCACTGCCCTGCTGCATGTGGCGCTGGAGAAGCGCATGCCGTTTTTTTCCGAGCGCCTCGACGCCGACTGGTATCAGCGCCTGCTGCAGGCCTATCACGGGTTTTACGCGCCGATGGAAGCGGCGCTGTATGCCAGCGCCCGTATTCCTAACGGATTTGATGCCGCCTCGCGTGTGAAAACCCCGACACTGCTTTCTGATCTGCACGCATTGGGCCTGAACGACGCCGCCATCCACGCCCTGCCGTATTGCACCGCGCTGCCTCGCCTGGATACCCCGGCGGCCTGTCTCGGCACGCTCTACGTACTCGAAGGCGCAACCCTGGGCGGCCAGGTGCTGCGCCGGGAAATGGCTCGTCGCCTGGGCATCGACGCCGATAACGGTGGCGCGTTTCTGGATGTGTACGGCGCCGAGACGGGCCGACGCTGGAAAGACTTTCTCGACTATCTGGGTAACCAGGCGCTGGACGCCAAGGCCCGACAGCGCGCGGTTGACGCCGCGCGTTCGACATTCAGCTGCTTCGAGCGATGGCTCGACAGCCAGGAGGTACTGCTATGAAACCCGACGATTTTGAAGAGCTGCTCGCCAACTGCGCTGACGAACCCATTCGTTTCCCAGGGGCGATCCAGCCTCATGGTGTGCTGCTGACCTTGTCTGAGCCGGACCTGAAGATCATCCAGGCCAGCGCCAACGTCGCCACGCTGTTCAACCACGCACCCGAAACGCTGTTGGGCCAGCCGCTGCACAGCCTGCTCGGCGCCGAGCATGCCCAGGCCGTGCAGGCCATGGCTGAACACAACACCTTTGTCGATGCGCCGCCGTTGCACGTCACGCTTAACGGCGCGCAATTCGAAGGCTTGCTGCACCGCCATCAAAACGTGCTGGTCCTGGAATTCGAACCGCGTCTCAAGGATTTCCAGCCACGCGCCCTGAACGGTCGCACCAGTGATTTGGGCAAGATGCTGCGCCGCTTGCAGTCGGCAAAAACCCTGGCGGCGCTGTACGACATCAGCGTGACCGAAATCCAGGCCATGACCGGTTACGACCGCGTACTCATTTATCGCTTCGAAGAAGAAGGTCACGGCCAGGTAATCGCCGAAGCATCCGCACCATCCATGGAACTGTTCAACGGGCTGTTCTTCCCCGCGTCTGACATCCCCGAGCAGGCCCGCGAGCTGTACCGCACCAACTGGTTGCGCATTATCCCGAACGCCGATTATGAGCCGGTGCCTCTGGTACCCAAGCTGCGCCCGGACACCGGAGAGCCGCTGGACTTGAGTTTCGCCACCCTGCGCAGCGTGTCGCCGATTCACTGCCAATACATGAAGAACATGGGCGTGTTGTCTTCCATGAGCATCTCGCTGATGAAAGGCGACAAGCTGTGGGGGCTGATCAGTTGCGGCAACCGCACGCCGCTGCTGGTGCCGAACGAGCTGCGTACCGCCTGCCAGACCATCGGCCAGGTGCTTTCGTTGCAGATCAGCGCTATGGAAGCCCTGGACCTGAGCCACCAGCGCGAAGAAAAAGTCGAAGCCCTGGCGCGGCTGGACAAGGCGATGAAAGCCTCGGACAACAATGTGTTCGACGGCCTGGCCCAACAGCCGCAAGTGCTGATGGACCTGACTCTGGCGGGCGGCGTGGCGATCATCGAAGACAAACAGCTGCACCGCTACGGCAATTGCCCGGAGCCGGCACAGATCCGTGCCTTGCACAAATGGCTGCAGGCAAGCGGCGAGCCGGTGTTTGCCAGCCATAACCTGGCGGCGGTGTACCCGCCGGCGGCCGAGTTCCAGCAGGTGGCCAGCGGAGTCTTGGCCATGGCCCTGCCCAAGCCGGTGGACAACGGCGTGCTGTGGTTCCGCCCCGAAGTCAAAGAAAACATCAACTGGAGCGGCGACCCGAAAAAACCGCTGGACCTGGAAAACTCCGACGCCGGTATGCGCCTGCGTCCGCGCACGTCTTTTGAGATCTGGAAAGTGGAGATGGCCGGTATCTCGACCAAATGGAGCCATGGCGACCTGTTCGCCGCCAACGACCTGCGTCGCTCAGCGCTTGAGAACGACCTGGCTCGCCAGGTCAAGCGTGAGCAACAGGCCGTGCGCGCCCGTGATGACCTGGTGGCGGTGGTGTCCCACGACCTGCGCAATCCCATGACGGTCATCTCCATGCTCTGCGGCATGATGCAAAAAGCCTTCAGCTCCGAGGGCCCACACACTTCGCGGCGAATTTCCACGGCCATCGACACCATGCAACAGGCAGCCGGGCGCATGAATGTGCTGCTGGAAGACCTGCTCGACACCTCCAAAATCGAGGCCGGGCGCTACGTGGTCAAGCCGGTGGCGCTGGATGTGAGCCAGATGTTCGAGGAGGCCTACTCCTTGCTTGCGCCGTTGGCCATGGAAAAAGGCATTGACCTGTCGTTCAACGCCGAGCCGGGCCTGCAGATCAATGGCGACCCGGAGCGTTTGTTCCAGGTGCTGTCTAACCTGATCGGCAACGCCATCAAATTCACCCCGCGCCAGGGCAATATCGGCATCAGTGCCATGAGCAACGGCGAGGAAATCGTATTTTCGGTGCGCGACTCCGGCGAAGGCATTGCCCCCGAACAGTTGCCTTATGTGTTCGATCGTTACTGGACACAGACCGAAAACAATCCCACCGGCAGTGGACTGGGGCTGTATATCACCCAGGGCATTGTCCAGGCCCACGGCGGCGAGATCGTGGCTGAAAGCGAAGTGGGGCGTGGCAGCGAGTTCCGGTTCACGGTGCCGAAAGTGATCGGCGATTCGCATACCTGAGCAGGCCAATGCGTGGGTTCAAGGGTGCGCAGTCACACTCTGCCACGAGGCGTTTATATATTCACCGCCTCGTTTCTCTCTAAGTTGGGTCCGGCTTCGCGATCGCGAGGCTCACCCACTGACAGAAGGAGAGTGACTATGCTCGGCACCATTCATTCCACATTTGGCAACGCTCATTACCCCACCGCGCAGCAAGACGAGGCAGCAGGCCTGCCGCGTAAAAAACGCAGCCTTGATGAGCGCCTATCAACCCTTGTGCCTGAGGCGTGCGACGGTTCCTCACGCACCTCCCGACGCCGCCAGGGCACGTTGGACAGCCTGGGCAAGGGCAACCTGCTCTAAACCGGTGTACGCAGGGCAATATGCGGCCCTGCGTCCCCCCTCTGCTTTAACAAAACGCTGACATTTCCTGCGCTAACCTTGCCGGTTCAAGCCCGGCTGGAGTGTTTCCCTGGATGCTGCCCCCCGATAACCTGCCCGCCGTGCTCGCCGGCCCTTTACTGCGTCGCCTGGAGCCCCGGCGGCTGGTGCTGTGGCTGGCAGGCAGTCGCATGCTGGACCTGAGCCTGACGCTGCAGTGGGCCGACCAGGTCCTGCACATCCCGCTGGATCAAGGCCAGTGTCAGGTCGTGCCCATAGGACGCCACGCCTTCGTCCACCTGATCGATGTGCCGCTGGACCAGGCGTTACCCCAGGACGTGGTCATCGACTACGACTTGCTGGTTGACGGCCTCGGCATCGCCCACTGGGCACCGCACCTGGTGTATGGCGAGGCACTATCGCCGAATTTCATCCTGCACAGCCGCCTCCACCAATTGGTGCATGGCTCCTGCCGTAAACCCCACCATCACGCCGACGATGGTTTGCTCTGCGTCGATCGCCTGCTTGCCGATGCGCGCGCACCGGATGAACGCCCGGCCCTGCTCATAATGAGCGGCGACCAGGTGTACGCCGACGACGTGGCCGGGCCAATGCTGCGGGCGATCCATGCCCTGACTGCGCGGCTGGGGTTGTTCGACGAGTATTTGGACGGTGCGGTGGTGGACGACAGCGCCAGCCTCTACGGGCATCGCGCCAGCTACTATCACCGCGCGGACCTGCTGCCGGCACTGGACAGCAACGAGACCCTGCGCGAGCGCTTTTTCGGCGGGGTGAAAAAACCGATTTTCACCAGCAGCAGCGCCGACAACCATCTGGTGACTTTCGCCGAAGTCATGGCCATGTACCTGCTGGTGTGGTCGCCTACGCCCTGGGGCCTGATCGCTTCCCAACCGCCGCAGTTAAGTGCGCACGACCTGGCGCGCTATGCCCGCGAACGCCTGCGGATCGAGCGATTTTGCAGTGGCTTGCCTGGGGTTGCGCGGGTCCTCGCGCACTTGTCCACCCTGATGATCTTCGACGATCACGACATCACCGACGACTGGAACCTCAGTGCCCAGTGGGAAGAGACCGCCTACGGGCACCCGTTTTCCAAGCGCATTATCGGCAATGCGCTGCTTGCTTACCTGCTGTGCCAGGGCTGGGGCAACCACCCGGACGCCTTCGCCGGCCTATTGCAGCAAACCCGGAGCCTCGCCGCTGCGGTGCACGACAACCACCTCGATGCCACCGCGCAGGATGCCTTGCTCGCGCAATTGTTCAACTTCCAACAATGGCATTACGTACTGCCCACCACGCCCGCCCTGATTGTGCTCGACACCCGCACCCGGCGTTGGCGCAGCGAGTTCACCCTCAAACAACCCTCCGGCCTGCTGGATTGGGAAGCCTTGAGCGAGCTGCAACAGGCATTGCTGGACCATCCCTCGGCGATCATCGTCTCGCCCGCGCCGATCTTCGGTGTGAAGTTGATCGAGACGGTGCAGAAAGTCTTCAGTTGGTGCGGCCACCCCTTGCTGGTGGACTCGGAAAACTGGATGGCTCATCGGGGTGCGGCCCAAGTGATCCTCAATATTTTCCGCCACTCGCGCACGCCGGGTAACTACGTGATTCTGTCGGGCGATGTGCACTATTCGTTCGTGTATTCGGTGTTGATCCGTCATCGCAACGCCGGCCCGCGCATCTGGCAGATCACCAGCAGCGGCATCAAGAATGAATTTCCACCGCGCCTGCTGGAATGGTTCGACCGTCTCAACCGCTGGCTATACTCACCCCGCTCGCCGCTCAACGGGTTCACTCGTCGGCGCACCATGCAGGTGGTGCCCTATATTCCGGAACATGCCGAGGCCGGCGAACGGTTATGGAATTCGGCGGGCATAGGGCAGGTATTTTTCAACGAACAGGGCCAACCGGACGCGATCTTTCAACACAACGCGAACGGTAAGCCTCGCACCAGGATGGTGGCGCCTGAGCAGTAGCGCGCGGCCCCACGCAAGGAGCAGAACGTGGACTACAGGTCAGGCGGCAACCCCCAGCATCAGGATTTCTCACACCTCAACGCCGATATGCTGCACACCATTCTGGAACTGGTCAGCGACGGGATATGGGACTGGAATGCCAACACCGGGTTCGTCTACCGCAGCCCAGGCTGGTACGAAATGCTCGGTCACCCACGCAACGCCTTGGAAAATACGCTGTTCACGTGGGAAAACGTGATCCACCCGGATGATTACGCCCAGGTGATGACCCTGTTCGATGACTACATCAACCGCCGGGCTCCCTACTACCAGGCCGAATACCGCTGCCGTCGAAAAGATAGCAGCTACCTGTGGATCGAAGACCGCGGCTATGTCATCGCCCGTAACGACGACGGCTCGGTGGCGCGGATGATCGGGGCGCATCGGGACATTCAGGCACGCAAGTATTCAGTCGTTCAACTGCAACAGCGCAACCAGTCTCTGGAAGCGCTGGTGGCCGAGCGCACGCAGGAGCTGTCGCGGGTCAATCAGCAACTGCAATTGCAGTTGGATGAAAACCGCGCCCTGGCCGAACGCGATGCCCTGACCCTGGTCGCCAACCGCTATCGCCTGGAAAAAACCCTGCTGCGCGAATGCGAGCGCGCCCAGCGTTTTCGCCGGCCGCTGTGCCTGATCGCAATGGACATCGACGGTTTCAAACCGATCAATGATCGCTATGGTCACAGCGTGGGCGACCAGACGCTGGTGCGCGTAGCGCAATGCCTGGAACGCTGCACCCGCCCCGGCGACCTGCTGGCTCGCTGGGGCGGCGATGAGTTCATGATGACCCTGCCCGACAGCACGCTGGTCACCGCCACGGCACAGGCCGAGCAGATCCGCCGCCAGGTGCGTGCGATCACGGCACCCGCCGACTTCGTCATCACCCTGAGCCTGGGCGTGGCCGAGCGTCAGCTGGATGAGTCGCCTGCGGCGCTGATGGAGCGTGCCGACCAGGCGTTGTATCGCGCCAAGGCGGCAGGGAAGGACGGGGTATCGACCTAACGCCGCCGCGCGGCAGGGCTCCTTCCGATTTGGAATGACCCGAAGACTTTATTTCGTTTGCGACAGACCCGGGCTGGCGGCTTAGATAAAAAACACCCGCCTTTGTCGAGTCCCGGATTCATGAGCCACGCCAGCATCAGCCAGTCGATTTCCATCGTCCACCCCATCAGCCTCAGCCACGGCAGGAACGCCGAAGTGTGGGACACCACGGGCAAACGCTATATCGACTTTGTCGGCGGTATCGGCGTGCTTAACCTCGGCCATTGCCACCCGCACGTGGTGGAGGCGATTCGCGAGCAGGCGACCAGACTCACGCACTACGCCTTCAACGCCGCGCCGCACACGCCTTACATTGAACTGATGGCGCGCCTGAGTGAGTTCATCCCGGTGAGCTACCCGGTCAGCGGCATGCTCACCAACAGCGGTGCGGAAGCTGCGGAGAACGCCTTGAAGATCGTGCGCGGAGCCACCGGCCGCAGCGCCGTGATCGCATTCGACGGGGCGTTCCACGGCCGCACGCTGGCGACTTTGAACCTCAATGGCAAGGTGGCGCCCTACAAGCAAAAAGTCGGCGTATTGCCTGGCCCTGTGTATCACCTGCCCTACCCCAGCGCCGACAACGGCGTGACCTGCGCAGAAGCGCTGAAGGCCATGGACCGCCTGTTCAGCGTGGAAATCGACGTGGATGATGTCGCCTGTTTCATCATCGAGCCGGTGCAGGGCGAGGGTGGTTTCCTGGCTCTGGACCGCGAGTTCGCCCAGGCCCTGCGACGTTTCTGCGATGAGAAGCGGATTCTGTTGATCGCTGACGAAATCCAATCCGGGTTTGGCCGCACCGGCCAGCGCTTTGCCTTTACGCGCCTGGGCATCGAACCGGACCTGATCCTGCTGGGTAAAAGCATCGCCGGTGGCGTGCCGCTGGGGGCGGTGGTCGGGCGCAAGGCACTGATGGACAACCTGCCCAAGGGCGGCCTGGGCGGCACGTACTCCGGCAACCCCATCGCCTGCGCGGCGGCGCTCGCCACCCTGGAGGTGATGACGGACGCACATCTGCAGGCCTGGGGCGCGCAGCAGGAGGCGGCGATTGTGAGCCGCTACAGCGCCTGGCGTGCGCAAGCGCTGTCGCCCTACCTCGGGCGCCTGACCGGCATCGGCGCCATGCGCGGTATCGAACTGGCCAACGCCGACGGCACGCCGGCGCCCCGCCAATTGACGCAACTGCTCGGCCTGGCGCGGGACGCCGGGCTGCTGCTGATGCCCAGCGGCAAGGCGCGGCACATCATCCGCCTGCTGGCACCGCTGACCACTGAGCCGCACGTGCTGGAGGAAGGGCTGACTATCCTTGAAGCCTGCTTCAAGCAATTGGATTGATCCCACACGGTCGGCAGCCTTTCGTCGCGATAACGGCGTTGTGCTGCCTTGACCTGACTCCCCCACCCCTTGAAAATGCGCGACGCTTTTTTGTCCTCGTTTATTGAAGTAGTGAAATTTTAATGTCCGATTCCTACACCGCAGAATCCGTGGCCGCCTTGGCCTCCAAAGCTGAATACGAAAACGCCATCAATCTTTCACAGCATGTGCCAGCGGCCAAATCCATCAGCGAGATGGTGCTGGATGCGTTCCACACCTCCAAGGAGAGCGACCAGATCCGCGAACTGCGCGTCGCCATCCGCCAGGCCCACGACGCGTTCGACGACGACAAGGCCTACGACCTGATGGGCCAGCTCAAGCAACTCAAGGACGCCGAAGCCGCCGACAACCTGGCCTTGGAAGACTTGAGCAGCAAGTTCTCCATCAGCCGCATCCTGTCCAGCTTCAAGGACGATCCCGAGTTCCAGGAGCTGGTCTACGGCCTGGCCCTCAAGGTGTTGAACCAGACGCACCAGGCCATCAGCAACCCGAGCGCCGGCAAGGGCAAGGCGGCACGCGCCAAGAAAGACGCCGACGTGTTCGTGATCAGCAAGGATGGCGCCAGCGTCACCCTGCCACTGCGCACGCCGCGCTCCAGACTGAACGTGGACCGTGAAGCGTTCGAGTTCCTGGGGTTCAGCTTTGTGGGGGAAGGGGACGAGGCCGAGCTGCAAAGCGAGTCGTTCACCGACAACAACGGCGCCGAGTTGCCGGTCACCCGCAAAAACGTGGTGAGCGCCCTGCAGCAGAAGACGGCGTTTGATGGGTACAGCATCGCGCAGCAATAACCCTTCACCTCAGTGAGGGAAGGAGCACCGCCCTTCCCTCGTGGGGCTTGCGCTAGACCCGCGCGGCAAACACCTCGCGAAAGCGCGCCATCTCCTGCTTGCTCCCCACCGTCACCCGCACCCATTGCGGCCAGTTCTGCCACACCCGGCCGATCAGCACGCCCTCGGCGGCGAGCTTTTCGATCACCTGCTGCGCGGGCTGCCTGACGTCGATCATGAAGCAGTTGCTCTGCGAGGCGGTGCAGGTGTAGCCACGGCCCTTGAGCCAAGCCACGGTTTCATCGCGCAACCGCGCATTGAGCGCCTTGCGCTGGGGCAGCACTTTGACGTCTTCCAGGCTGGCAAGGCCGCCAAGCAGCGAGGGACCCGCCGGCACATTGTCGCCGCCAAACACCGCCAGCCGCTCCAGCAGCGCCGGGTGGCCGATGGCCAGGCCCAGGCGTGCGCCGGCCATGCCGTAGATCTTCGAGAAGGTGCGCAGCACCAGCAGGTCGTCGTGGTTCTTGACCCAGCTGACCACGCTGGGGGCGTCGGCGAAGTCGATATAGGCTTCGTCCACTACCAGCACGCTGCCTTTGGGTTTATTCGCCAACGCATCGCGGATGGCCTGGGTCGGGGTGAGGGTGCCGGTAGGGTTGTTGGGGTTGCACAGATAAAGCATGCCGGCCTGAGGGTCGGCGGCGAGCATGGCGCGGATATCGTGGGCATGATGGGCGTCGAGGCTCACCTCCCGCACCGGCGCCTTGTGCGCTTCGGCGGCCTGGCGTGGTACTTCATAGGACGGCGTGGCCATCACCAACCCACGGGTATCGCCGGTGAACGCCAGCACCGCATAACGCAACGCCGCCATGGAACCTGAGAACACCGCCACCTGTTCTTCGGCAATGCCCTGCTGCCGTGCGAACAGCGCCGCCAGGGCGTACATGTGGTTGTAGGGGTAGCGCCCGGTAGTGACGATGCCGCGCTGCATGGCTTCGCGGGCGGCCAGGGCCGGACCGTAGGGGCTTTCGTTGTAGTTGAGCCGGACCTTATCGGCCTTGGCCTGCGGCGTCGCGGCGAGCGCCCAGTCCAGGCGCCCCAGCAATGGCAGGGCGGCGCTCAAGGCGAGAAGGGATCGACGACTCACGCTGACCATGGTGACTACTCCTTGTAGGCGGGTGATGGATTCGCACAGTGCGTACAGAGGGGTATGACGAGATAAGCGTGGGCAGATTTAACCCGGCGCGCGATAACCGCGCATCACTGGGGGGCGCCGGTCGAGGGAGCCGTGGGCGCCCTCTCCCGCAACGGAGCCGGATCGGGCCTATTGGAGCTGTAACTTGTGCTTGAGGCTGTGCATGACCTGTGCCTTGTTCTGCAGGTAGTCATTCAAGCCTCGGGCGCGCAGATTGCAGGCATCGCATTGGCCGCAGCCCGTGCCGATCACGCCGTTGTAGCAGGTCAGCGTCTGTTCGCGCACCAGCTCGAGTTGGTGGTGGTAATCGGCCAGGGCCCAGGTTTCGGCTTTGTTCAGCCACATCAGCGGGGTGTCCAGGCGTACGTCGTACTCCATGCCCAGCTTGAGCGCCTGATTCAGGGCTTTGACGAACTCATCGCGGCAGTCGGGGTAGCCCGAGAAGTCGGTTTCGCACACCCCGGTAATGACGGTCTCGGCCTTGACCTGATACGCGTAAATCGCCGCCAAAGTCAGGAACAGAATATTGCGACCCGGCACAAAAGTGCTCGGCAGGCCATCGCCGGAGCTGTTCACGCTGGGCACCGGAATGTTGTCGCGAGTCAGGCTACTGATGGCCAACTCGTTGAGCAAGGACACATCCATCACTTTGTGCACCGTGGCGCCCAATTGCGTGGCGAGCTGGCGGGCCACTTCGATTTCGGCGACATGGCGCTGGCCATAATCGAACGTAATGCAGTGCACTTCGTCATACAGCGCCAGTGCCTGGATCAGGCAGGTCGTCGAGTCCTGCCCGCCGCTGAACACCATTACGGCTTTTTTACTCATCGCTGTGCTTCCTGGATGCGTGGAATGGGGGATAGTTTAAAGGCCATGCCATAAAAAACCCCGCGCTTCTTGCGAAGGCGGGGCCTTTTACTGCTCGGACCACTCAGTGGGCGTAGGTCAGCAACAGCTCTTTCGGCACTTGGAAATCCAGGGACATCATCACGCTCAGCGCGGTGATGGTGAAGATCGAGAACACGAACAGCTTGCGCGCCCAGACGGTGTCATCCACCGCCTTGTAGCCGGTCCAGGCCATGTACAACCAGTACATGCCCATGGCGGCGGCGACGGCGAGGTAGCTCATGCCGGCGTAGCCACTGAAGGTCAACATCAAGGTCGCCACAAGGAAGGCCAGGATGTAGAGCAGGATGTGTTTCTTGGCCACCTGGATGCCGCGTTTTACCGGCAGGACCGGAATCGACGCAGCCAGGTAGTCATTGAAGCGGAAAATCGCGATGGCGTAGGAATGCGGCATCTGCCACAGGCTGAACATCACCAGCAGCACCAGCGCGGCCATGTCGAAGCTATTGGTTACAGCCACATACCCAATCACCGGCGGCATCGCCCCCGATAGACTGCCCACCAGCGTGCCGTGAACCGACTTGCGCTTGAGGTACAGGCTGTAGAGGCCGACGTAGATGACAAAGCCGATCACGGCAAACAGCGCCGCCAACGGGTTGGCCACCTTGTACAGCAACACCACGCCCGCAACACCCAGGACGGTCGCGAAAATCAGCGCCAGCTTCAGGGAGATAAGGCCCTGGACCAGCACGCGATTCTTGGTGCGTTCCATCTTGATATCGATGTCACGGTCGATGCAGTTGTTGAACACACAACCGGAAGCTACCACCAGGGACGTGCCGATCATTGCAGCCAGGAAGATGGCCAGATCGACATGTCCCTTGGAGGCCAGGAAGAAACCGCCCGCCACAGAAAGCACGTTACCGAAAATGATCCCCGGTTTGGTGATTTGGATAAAGTGCTTAAGCGACATCGGGTCTTACCTCACTTCGCCATCATGTAGGTGTGGATGCTGAACATGATCCACAGCGACAGGCCAACCAGCAGAACGATCACCAGGCCGGCGAACACGAACGCAATCACGTTCTCGCGCTGGGCTTCGGAGCGGTCCAGGTGCAGGAAGTACACCAGGTGCACCAGCACCTGGATAACCGCGAACGCCAGGACAATCATCAACGTGATCGACTTCGGCAGGGTGGGGTACATCACCAGGCCGAACGGGATCAGGGTCAGGATGACCGACAGGATGAAGCCGATCGCGTAAGACTTTACGCTGCCGTGGCTTGCATCGTGGCTGTCATGGGAGTGTGCATTAGCCATTACAGAGTCCCCATCAAGTAGACGACGGTGAATACGCAGATCCAGACCACATCCAGGAAGTGCCAGAACAGGCTCAGGCAGCTCAGGCGAGTCTTGTTGGTGTTGGTCAGGCCGTGCTTATTGACCTGATACATCATCACCGCCATCCACAGCAGACCGGCCGAGACGTGCAGACCGTGGGTGCCGACCAGCGTGAAGAACGCCGACAGGAAACCGCTGCGGTGCGGACCGTAGCCTTCGGAGATCAGCAGGTGGAACTCGTTGATCTCCATGCCGATAAAGCCCAGGCCGAACAGGAAGGTCAGGGCCAACCAGCTCAGTACGCCTTTCTTGTTGCCCTTGTAGAAGGCCAACATGGCGAAGCCGTAGGTGATCGAACTGAACAACAGCAAGGCGGTTTCGCCGAGCACGTAAGGCAGTTCGAAGATGTCGTGGCCCGACGGGCCACCCGCTACGTTGTTTACCAGTACCGCGTACACCGCGAAGATCGACGCAAACAAGATGCAGTCGGTCATCAGGTAGAGCCAGAAACCGAAGACGGTCATTGGCCCCGAGTCGTGGTGATGGTCATCGTGCCCATGGTCATCGACATGGGCGTGTCCAGCATTGGTCACTAAGTTCGACATGGTTTAAGCCTGTTCCAACGAGGTTTCTACACGGTTGGCCGGGATTTTCTTCTCGGCGACCAGGCGAGCGTGCTGCTCGGCTTCGATGCGTTCGATCGTTTCGACCGGCACCATGTAGCCTTGATCATCACGTGCGGCGTGGACGATGAAGTAACCGATGGTACCCACCAGGCTCACGATCGCCAGCCACCAGATGTGCCAGATCATCGCGAAACCGAATACGGTCAACAGCCCACCCATCACCACGCCAGTGGCGGTGTTGCTTGGCATGTGGATCGGTTCGTAGTGCTTAGGCTTCTGGTACGCAGTACCGTCTTCCTTGGCTTCGGTGAACGCATCGATGGTGTTCGCAGTCGGGATCACGGCGAAGTTGTAGAACGGTGGTGGCGACGAGGTCGACCATTCCAGGGTGTGGCCGTTCCATGGGTCGCCGGATTCGCACATGTTCTGCTTGCGATCACGCACGCTGACATACAGCTGGATCAGCTGGCAGGCGATACCCACCGCAATCATCACCGCACCGAACATGGCGACGTACAGGTACGGCACCCACTCAGGGTTGGTGGTGGCGTTCAGACGACGGGTCATGCCCATGAAGCCCAGTGCATAGAGCGGCATGAACGCGACGAAGAAGCCCGAGATCCAGAACCAGAATGCAGCCTTGCCCCAACCTTCGTGCAGCTTGAAGCCGAACGCTTTCGGGAAGTAGAAGCTGAAACCGGCGATGTAACCGAATACCGCACCACCGATGATCACGTTGTGGAAGTGCGCGATCACGAACAGGCTGTTGTGCAGCACGAAGTCAGCACCCGGGATGGCCAGCAGTACGCCGGTCATGCCGCCGATGGCGAAGGTCACCATAAAGCCCAGGGTCCACAGAACCTGGCTGGTCATGCGCAGACGACCGTGGTAGATGGTGAACAGCCAGTTGAATAGCTTCACCCCCGTCGGGATGGAAATCAGCATCGTCGCCAGGCCGAAGAAGGCGTTGACGCTGGCCCCCGAACCCATGGTGAAGAAGTGGTGCAGCCACACCATGAAGCCCAGTACCGAAATTGCGCCCGATGCGTAGACCATCGAGTGGTGACCGAACAGGCGCTTGCCGGTAAAGGTCGAGATCACTTCGGAGAAGATACCGAACGCCGGCAGGATCAGGATGTACACCTCAGGGTGACCCCATGCCCAGAACAGGTTCACGTACATCATTGGATTGCCACCAAGTTCATTGGTGAAAATGTGGAAATCCAGGTAACGGTCAAGCGACAGCAGCGCCATGGTGGCGGCCAGGATCGGGAACGAAGCCACGATCAGGACGTTGGCCCAGGTGCAGGTCCAGGTGAAGATCGGCATGTCCATCAGTTTCATGCCAGGGGCGCGCATTTTCAGGACGGTGGCCAGGAAGTTGACCCCCGTAAGCGTCGTCCCGAGCCCTGATAACTGTAGAGCCCAGATGTAGTAGTCCACCCCCACGCCAGGGCTGTACTGAATGCCCGACAGCGGCGGATAAGCAACCCAACCGGTCTTGGCGAATTCGCCGACGCCCAGGGACACGTTGATCAGCACCACGCCGGAAACCAGCAGCCAGAAGCTCAGGGAGTTCAGGAACGGGTAGGCCACGTCACGCGCGCCGATCTGCAGCGGCACTGCCAGGTTCATCAAGCCGGTGAAGAATGGCATCGCCATGAAGATGATCATGATCACACCGTGGGCGGTGAAGATCTGGTCATAGTGTTCAGGTGGCAGGTAGCCAGGCGAACCCTCGGTGGCCATGGCCAACTGGGTACGCATCATGATGGCGTCGGCAAAACCGCGCAGCAGCATGACCATGGCGACGATGATGTACATCACGCCGATTTTCTTGTGGTCGACCGAGGTCAACCACTCGGTCCACAGGTAGGTCCACTTCTTGAAGTAAGTGATACCCGCGAACAGTGCCAGACCACCCAGCGCGATCATGGCGATGGTCACCATTACGATCGGCTCGTGGAACGGGACCGCATCCCAACTTAATTTACCAAACATCGTTTACTCCTCTGCCCCAGCAGTTGAATGCGCGCCCGTCTCAGAACCTTCAACCACGGCCACTTCTTTCTTCTCGTGCTTGACCGGCTTGCCTGGCTTCATACCTTCGTACTTGTCGACGATTTTCTGAAACAGGTTCGGCTCGTACGAGGAGTACAGCGCGACAGGGTTGTTCTGGCTTGGTTTGGCCAGGGCGTCGTATTCAGCTTGATCAAGCTGTTTAGGTGCGGCCTTGACTTCGGCTACCCAGGCGTTGAAGTCTTCCTGGCTCGTCGAGATCGCTTTGAATTTCATGCCGGTAAAGCCAGCGCCGCTGTAGTTGGCGGAGATGCCTTCCATTTCAGCTTTCTGGTTGGCGATCAGGTGCAGCTTGGTCTGCATGCCTGCCATCGCGTAGATCTGGCCGCCCAGGGCTGGGATGAAGAACGAGTTCATCACGGCGTCGGAGGTGATCTTGAAGTTCAGCGGAGTGTGCTCCGGGAAGCGGATCTGGTTAACCGTGGCGATACCCAGGTCCGGGTAGATGAACAGCCACTTCCAGTCCAGCGCGACCACTTCGATATTGATCGGCTTGGCATCCGATTCCAGCGGACGGTACGGGTCCAGCGCGTGGGTGGACTTGTAGGTCACATAACCCAGGGCAATGATGATGAGGATCGGAACCAGCCACACCGCGATTTCGATCTTGGTGGAGTGCGACCACTTCGGCGCGTAGGTGGCGCTGGTGTTCGACGCGCGGTATTTCCAGGCGAAGGCGAAGGTCATGATGATCACAGGGACCACGACCAGCAGCATCAGCAGGGTGGCGGTGATGATCAGGTTTCGTTCATCCAGACCGACCTGTCCTTTTGGGTCGAGCAAGGTCCACTTGCAGCCTCCCAGCATTAACATCATGCCAAGCAGCGGCAAAAAGCCTAGTAATCGGGGGTACCTGTTTTTACTCATCTCACGACCTCTAAAGCAGCTTGCGCAATGCAGTTGGGTTTTGATCGCCAACACTTCACCCTGCCAAGGGTTGGCATTTCTCTTCGATTGAATAAGAGCCTGCTCGCACTCCATCACTGGACGATTTGCGAACCTGCGGTGAGTTCTTATTCGATTTCGTGGCTAAAGGCCTTGTTACAGACCAATTCCATTTGGTGCGGATAGTTGAAAGGCTGCCGGAACCTGGGGTCGCACAGAGCCATCCATCTGCCCCTCGACCGCTCCAATGCTCAAATATTGAACAGCACCGGACATTCAGTGCGGGCGATTGTAGTTAGCTAGCGATGTATAAACCATGTCTTATAAAGAAATAATTTTTATCGAAAGCAGCAATAATCCTTCACCAAAATTGCAAAGGTCGGGGATCTTATCGCGTTCAATTCGCCACAAAAACCACAAAAATTGCCGTGTTATAGGGCAAACCGCCATAGTCCTGACCCTGTGCAAGGGCTTGGTAAACCGTTGCAAGTCCCCATAAAACAAGGCATTCGGACATCACCCAATGCTCCGCGCCGCGCGTGATTCGTGGCGTCGGCCAAACGATGAAGTGACAGCACATTTTGGCCGTTTGGTGCAAATTTAAGCGAGGCTGTGGCGGGTCAGAAACGTCCTGCGGCGACTTCCGTGTGACAACATGTCGCACACTGTGCGCACCTAAAATTGTCCGACGTCACGTCGTCTTCACAAAAGGCCAGCTGCAAAAAAAGCCCCGGCCTTCGGTGAAGAAGAACGGGGCGTTTTCAACCATCGGTTCAGGCGTTGCGTCGACGATTGCGATAGATGCCCAGCGGCACCAGGATCACGGTCAGCACAAATGCCACCAGCGCCCATTGGGCCAGGGACAGACCCAGGATTGGCGGGTAAGGCGTGCTGCAGAAGCCATCGACCTGGAAGCCCAAGGGGAAAACCTTGGCCAGCGGCAGATCGTCGACAATCGGTTGCAGCACATCGACGCCGCAACTGACCTGCGGGAAGAACTGGGTGTACACATGATGCCCGGCGGCGGCCACCCCACCCAAGGCGCTGAGGACCACCAGGCCTTCGAAAAACGTGATGGCGCCCTTGGTGCGCATGGCGGCGCCGATAAAGGCAAAGATCGCGATCAACAGCAAAGCGTAGCGCTGCAGAATGCACAGCGGGCACGGCGCCTCGCCGAGCACCACCTGCATGTACAGCGCCCCGCCGATCAACGCCAGGCAGATGATGCCCAGCAACACCAGAAAGCGCCGCTCCCTGCCTAAACGCAATTCGTCACTCATCCCGGTTTTCCCTTTGTTTGGTTGTGGCTCTGGCCGCAAGTTTACACACAGGGAGTGGTTTAAACAGAGACGGGTTAACGGCGGATTAATCGCGCGAAATGGAAAACCAAATGTGGGAAGGGGCTGGCCCCGATGAGGGTGTGTCAGCTGGCTGATGCACCGCTATCGGGCGCAGAGGTATCGGCAGATATATCTTCACATCTTCGCTGTGAACAGAAAGTGACGTTCTTGTAGTGAGCGGGCTTGCCCCGCGCCGGGACGCGAAGCGGCCCCACTCCAGGCGATGTAATTTCACCTGACACACCGAGGTGCCTGGGTTTGGGGCCGCTTCGCAGCCCAGCGCGGGGCAAGCCCGCTCACCACGGCAGGCCCCTCCCACACTGTTGACCTTTAGGTCCTATTCCAAGGCAGCGGCCGGGCCGAAGAATTCGTAGCGGCTTTGTTTTTCGGGCACACCCAGGGCCTTGAGGTGACGCTTGATCGCGGCCATGAAGCCTTTCGGGCCGAGGAAGTAGGCGTCGATATCACGTTGCTCGGGCAACCACGCCGCCAGTTGGTCCTGACTGAGCAGACCAACGTTGTCCGCTGCCGGGCTCACGCCGTCGTCTTCGGCATAGCAATAGAAGCGCTTGAGCTGCGGGTGCCTGGCCGCCAGGGCATCCACCCACTGGCGAAACGCGTGCACGCCGCCGTTGCGCGCGCAGTGAATGAAGTGCACCGGGCGCTCGGTGGCCAGGGCCGCTTCGAGCATCGGCAAGGTCGGCGTGATACCGACGCCGCCGCTGATCAGCACCAGCGGCTTGGCGCTGGCGGCCAGGGTGAACTCGCCCGCCGGCGGGAACAGGTCGATGGTGGCACCGACATGCAATTGATCGTGCAGGTAATTGGACACCCGGCCGCCGACTTCGCGCTTGACACTGATGCGGTACTGGCCGCCATCGCTCAGTGCCGAGAGGGAATAGTTGCGGCGTACCTCTTCGCCGTCCAGCACCAGCGTCATACCGATGTATTGGCCGGGCGCCGCCGCCAGGATCGGGCCGTTATCCACCGGGGCGAAATAAAAGGACGTGATCTCGGCGCTCTCCTCCGCCCGCTTGACCAGCGTGAACGGCCGCGCACCGCGCCAGCCGCCAGGGGCCTGGGCTTTCTCGTCATAGATGGCCGCTTCGGCGCCGATCAGGATATCCGCCAGTTGGCCGTAGGCCGCGCCCCAGGCATTCATCACCTGTGGCGTGGCGATCTCACTGCCCAGCACTTCGGAAATCGCCCGCAACAGGCAGGCGCCTACGATCGGGTAATGCTCCGGCAGGATCTGCAAGGCCACGTGTTTATTGATGATCCTGGCCACCAGATCGCCCAGTTGATCCAACTGGTCGATATGCCGCGCGTACATCAATACCCCATTGGCCAGGGCACGTGGCTGATCGCCGCTGGCCTGGTGGGCCTGGTTGAACAACGGGCGAACTTCCGGGTATTCGGACAGCATCATGCGGTAGAAATGGGTGATCAGCGCTTCACCGCCACTTTCCAGCAGGGGCACGGTGGATTTGACGATGGCACGGTCTTGGGCGCTAAGCATGAGAGCCTCCAGGGCTTCTTTAAAGTTAGCCTTAGACAGTCAGCATTCATGCCAACTTTAAAATCGTTAATTTTCAATGATTTAGAACTCAAGTAGTCAGTATGACTTCTTACAGGATAAAGTCATAAGGACTACAAGGAGTCATTATGACTGCACACTCGCTGCTCACCACCCTCCTGCCCCTGGTGGCCGATCTGTCCCGCGATCTGCCCGAGGGCGAGCGCTACCGGCGCCTGCTGCAAGCCATGCGCGCCCTGCTGCCCTGCGACGCCGCCGCCTTATTGCGCCTGGACGGTGAAGCGCTGGTGCCGCTGGCGGTGGACGGCCTGAGCACCGACACCCTGGGCCGACGTTTCAAGGTCAGCGAACACCCGCGTTTCGCGGCGCTGCTCGCCAGCCCCGGCCCGACCCGCTTCGACAGTGACAGCGAGTTGCCCGACCCTTACGACGGCCTGGTGGAAGGTCTGCACGGGCACCTGCAGGTGCATGACTGCATGGGCTGCCCGTTGTTTGTCGACGACCGCCCCTGGGGCCTGTTGACCCTTGACGCGCTGGACACCGAGCGCTTCGAACGCGTCGAACTGGACGCTCTGCAAGCCTTCGCCAGCCTGGCCGCCGCCACGGTCAACGTGGCCGAACGTATCGAACGCCTGGCCCTGCGCGCCGAAGACGCACACCAGCGCGCCGAAATCTATCGCCAGGCCAGCGGCCAGCAGCACAAGGAAATGATCGGCCAGAGCAAAAGCCACAAGCGTCTGGTGGAAGAAATCAAGCTGGTGGGCGGCAGCGACCTGACGGTGCTGATCACCGGCGAAACCGGGGTGGGCAAGGAATTGGTGGCCCAGGCGATTCACGCCGCCTCGCCGCGCGCCGACAAACCGCTGATCAGCCTCAACTGCGCGGCCCTGCCGGAAACGCTGGTGGAAAGCGAGCTGTTCGGCCACATACGCGGCGCCTTCACCGGCGCGCTGAACGAGCGCCGGGGCAAGTTCGAGCTGGCCGACGGCGGCACCTTGTTTCTCGATGAAGTGGGCGAACTGTCGCTGACGGTGCAGGCCAAACTGCTGCGCGTGCTGCAAAGCGGCCAGTTGCAGCGCCTGGGGTCGGACAAGGAACACCAAGTGGATGTGCGCCTGATCGCCGCTACTAACCGCGACCTCGCCGATGAGGTGCGCAACGGCCGCTACCGCGCCGACTTCTACCATCGCCTGAGCGTTTACCCGCTGCAAGTGCCGGCGTTACGCGAGCGCGGCCGCGATGTACTGCTGCTGGCCGGTTTCTTCCTTGAACAGAACCGGTCACGCATGGGCCTGGGCAGCCTGCGCCTGACCAGCGATGCCCAGGCGGCCCTGCTGGCCTATAACTGGCCAGGCAACGTACGGGAGCTGGAACATTTGATCGGACGCAGCGCACTGAAAGCGCTTGGAAACTGTCACGAGCGTCCGAAAATTCTCAGCCTGAGCGCCACCGACCTCGACCTGCCCACCGTCAGCGCACCACCGATTGAAACCCAGCCCGCACTGGCGCCCCTGACCGGCGACCTGCGCCACGCCACCGAAGACTATCAGCGCCACCTCATCAGCGCCTGCCTGGAACGCCACCAGCACAACTGGGCCAGCACCGCCCGCGAACTGGGCCTCAACCGCGCCAACCTCGCCCGCCTGGCCAAGCGCCTTGGAATAAAATAACTCGGTGAAATGAGGGGGCAAGTCTTGATGCCAGTCAGATCCACCCCAGGCAATGACTATCAAAAGTGGGAGGGGGCAAGCCCCCTCCCACATTTTGGTCCGGTCCAGGGCAGAAATTCACTCACTGATTCCTTCACTGACGGGCATTAGGACTTGCCGCCTGCCACCTGGTCAGACTGTTCTCGCCTTCAATACCGGGCTTACACCCTTAGGCTTACGAAACACCAACACATTCCCCGCCATCACCAAGCCCAACCCCACCAACGCCGGCGCGGTCCACTGATAGCCCTCGGCAAACGCCGACACATTCAACGCCACCACCGGAAACAGCACCGTGCAATACGCCGCGCGCTCCGGCCCCATACGCCCGACCAACGTCAAATACGCCGTAAACCCAATCACCGACCCCGGAATCACCAGGTAAGCCAAGGCACCGATATATCGCGCACTCCAATCCATCTCGAACGGAACCCCTCGGACTACGCACCAGGTCGCCAGCATCGCCGCGCCATACGCCATGCCCCAGGCGTTAGTCGTCAGCGGCCTGAGCCCGGCCTTCTGCTGCAGGCTCGACAACAGATTGCCGGCCGAGAAACACATCGTCCCCAGCAAGGCCAACCCCAAGCCCAGCAGGGTCTGCGGGCTGGCGGTGTGCCCCACCAGCTCCGGCCAGAACAATAACCCCAAACCCGCCAACCCAAGGCCACCGCCCATCAGCACATTGCGCGCCACGCGCTGGCCGAAAAATACCCGCGCGTTCAACGCGTTCCACAGCGTCGCCGTGGAAAACACCACCGCCACCAGCCCGCTGGGGATCCATTGGCTGGCCGTGAGAAAGCACATGAAGTTGACGCAAAACAGGCACAGCCCCTGGGCCAGGCAGATCAAGTGCCCGCGCCGGTTCATCACCTGCAGCTTGCGGCTGAGCAGCAGCAACGCAAACAACACCAACGCCGCCAGGCCGAAGCGATAAACGATGGACACGGGAATCGCTACCACGCCCAGTTGCCATTTGAGGGCGATCCAGGTGGTCCCCCAGATCAGCACGGTGAGTAAATACAGAAAAAGGTTCATAACAGGCTCCATCGATTGAGCCCCAGTGTCCTCCCCAAACCACGCTGCGCTCTTGCACATTCTTGCGCTTTTGTCGGGCGAGCCGCGCACAGCACCGGCATCGCGGAGTACGATGCAGGGCGTCGGAGAGTACACGCCATGCCGGATCTGCAATCGCTGCAAGTCTTCCAAGCCCTTCACCGTTCGCCCCACGCGCGCCTGGAGGCCTGCGCCGAGCTGGGTGACGGCCTTGCCGCGGCCTTGTGGAGCAACCACCACGATTCCCAGGATTACCAGGCGCCCGGCCATCACACCCTGTCGTGCTATGTGGGCGGCGGCACCGGCACGTTTCGGCGCGACCGACCCGACACCAAGGGCGGCCCCGACAAGCTGTGCATCCTGCCCGCCGAGCATCAGTCCGGGTGGGTGATCAACGGCGAGATCCGCCTGGCCCATGTGTACTTCAGCCCGGAACAATTCGCCCTCGGCTGCGTGACCCTGCTCGACCGCGAACCGCGCACCTTGCAGTTGCAGGAGGGTACGTTCCTGGAGGACCCCAGCCAGGCGCGCCGCTTCCACCAGTTGATCGCTCTCGATTGGCAGGAGCCCGCCGAGCGTCTGCTGACCAGCAGCCTGGCCCATGAGCTGCTCAGCCACACTTTGCTCAATCAAGTGGGCCTGCGCGACGGTCTGCGCTTGAAAGGAGGGCTGGCGCCGCATCAGCGCCGCTTGTTGGTGGACTACATCGACTACCACCTGGAGGCGCCGCTGAGCCTGGGGCAATTGGCCGGGCTGTGTGCACTGTCGGAATACCACTTCGCGCGAATGTTCCGCCAAAGCTTCGGTCTGCCGCCCCATCAATACCTGCTGGCGCGCCGCCTGGCCCGAGCGCAAAGCCTGTTGCGTGGGGGCACCCTGCCCCTCGGCGAGATTGCACTGATGTGCGGTTTCTGCAGCGCCAGCCATTTTACCCGCCGCTTCGGCCAGGCCATGGGCGCCACGCCTGGAGAGTATCGTCAGGCCTTCTGCACCTAAGTCATCAACCCCAGGGTTTTGGCCTTGGCCACGGCCTGGGTGCGCCGCTCCACCCCGAGCTTGCTGTGGATGCGTCGCGCGTGGGTCTTGACGGTGTGCAGGGAGATAAACAGGCGATCGGCGATTTCCAGGTTGGAATTGCCCAGGGCTATCAACTGCAGCACTTCCAACTCGCGCTGGCTGAGCGGGTTTTGCACCGTGCCCGGCGTCGACGCCTGCGGCTCCAACCCCAACTCGCTCAGCAGCCCCGGCGAACGCAGGCGCAGTTCGCGAATGGCTTGCTGCACCTGGCAGCGCGCGGCCAGTTCCAATCCGGTCTGCAGTGAACGACGCGCCAGCCCGGCGTCGCCCAGTTGCCAGGCGACTTCACCCAGCACCAGGTGCAACTCGGTTTCCAGGCACAGCATGCCGCGCTGATGGGTGGCCTCCAGCAGCGCTTGCAGGCGCGCCAGCGGCTGTTCGGCGCAACCCAGTTTCACCTCGGCCAACACCAACAGATATTCAAGACGCGGGATCAGTTCCAGGGTGGCCGGCGGCGCTTGTTTGGCCTGGGGCCCGCGAAAGTGACGCAACACGCGGCGCAGCGCTTCGACGGTCAACTCGGCACGCCCCTGCTGCAACCAGAAATGCCCGCTGACCAGCAGCAACACCGCGCGGTACACGGTGTCCGGCACCTGGCGTTGCTGCATCAGCCGTTCGGCCTCGCGCAGTTGAATGAACGCCTGGGCGTAATCGCCACGGTTGGCCGCCAGCAGCGCCAGGCCCAGAAACCCATAAAGCACGCGCTTGTCCTGACTGTGCAGGCACATCGGCAAGCCTGTCTCGAAACACTCGGCGGCCAGCGCGTCCTGCCCCTGCCGCAGCGCCAGGTGCCCGCGCCGCAGGGCAATGCGCCCGACCAGCGGGCCGGCCTTGAGCCGCTGCTTGAGCAGCATCGCCTGCATATGTTCGAGCAGGCTCTGGGCCCGGTGCGGCGCGCCGCGCTGTTCGAGCAATTGGGCGTGATCCAGTTCCAGCAGCGCTTCCAGCAACAATGAGCCATGGGCACGCGCCAGGCACAGTGCTTCGCGGTTCAGGGTTTGCGCCACGTTCAGCTCACCACGCAACAGGGCTTGCTGGGTGAGCCCTGACAAGCACATCAGGCGCGAAGTCCAGGCACTGTCGGGCAAGGCTTGTAACGCTTCGAGGAAATGCGCGCGCGAACGCTCGGCGTCCCCTCCCAAGTGCAGCAACCAGCCCCACTGGGCCTGCCAGCGTGCCAACAAGTGCCGCTGCCGGGCCGCCGTCGGTTGCGGAGCGAAGCGTGCGAGTTGGTCGATGCACACGGCGGCCTGCTCGAAGCGCCCGGCAAACAGCAGGGCCGCCGTCACCAGCCCCACCAACTGGGCCGAACCGAGCATCAGGTCATCGCCATGCTCCGCGTGCAGGCGCAACAGCAGCAACGCGTTCTGCTGGCGGAACAGATCTTCGAAGCTGAAGTGCTGCAACAGGCTGACCGCCACCTCATATTCTTCGGCCAACAGCGCCTGTTCGAAGGCGGCTTGCCAGTCCTGCTCGGCGGTGAACCATTGGCAGGCGCGACGGTGCCACGAGCGCTTGGTCGGCCAGGGTTCGTCGCGCATCAGACGCGCCAGGGGCGGAAAAACCTGCAGCCAGTCGGTGTCTTCCCACGGCTGGATAAAGGCGCCAAGGGCCAGCAGATCGCGCAGGTACTGATCACCGTCGCCGGCCCCGAACAGGTGTTCGCACAGCCCTGTATTGAAGCGCGGCAGATGGGCCAGCACGCGCCAGGCGTCGGCCAGTTCGGGCGGCAGCACGCTGAACAGTTCGTGTTGCAGGTAGTCGAGCAGGGTTTTGTCGGGGTGCCCGTCGCCCAGCAGCGCGATGCGTACACCGGCGCACCAGCCGGCGCTGAACTGCAGCACGTCCTCGACGGACTGCCCTGGCGCATGGCAGAGCAGCGCCTGGATTTCCCCGGCGCGCAACGCCAGTTCCGCACCGCATTCGAGCAATTCATCGTCGAGCAGCAACCGCGGCCAGTTGCACGCCGGCCGCCGCCGCGCGCCCAGCCACCAGGTCAGCGCCGGGCTGCCGGCGGTGAGCAGGCGGTCGAGCAAGGCATCGGTCTCCGGCGTGGGCCAGCGGCAGAAATCATCAAGGAACAACCACGCCGGAGCCTGCCAGCGGCTCAAGTCCTGCAGCAGTGTGGCTTCATCGGTAAAAGGCATGCCAAGGGTATGCGCCAGGCGCTGGCACAATTGGAAGGGGCTGAGGGCCACGCCATTGAGGGGCAACCAGTACACCTGACACCCCACGGGCGCCTGCAACGCACATTCGGCGAGCAACGCGCTCTTGCCGCTGCCGCCAGGCGCACACAACAACCTGACCCGCGCCACAGACGCCAGCAACGGCTCGGCCAGGCGTGGGCGCAGCAGATGATGGGCGGACAGCCGAGGCATGAATCCAGGACGGTCCAGGCAGCGAGTCATGGCGGTCATTGCTGCATCCTGCGTTTTTATTGTTATGCAACCTGACGCTTACCCTAGACCTGTGACGGGCGATAGTTGAAGAAGTATTCAGCAGGGTGATTGAAGGCCATGCACAAAACCCAATGTGGGAGGGGGCTAGCCTCCTCCCACCTTTGATCAGGGATCAGCGCACGCCTTCCGCCCGCAACGCCGCCGGCGTGTAGTCCGCCGCCTTGGCCGCAAACCCGAACACGAAGCTGCTCTTCTCCTCGTTTTTCATCCCCAGCGCGATATAACGCCCGGCGATCAAGTCATACAGGGTCTCCACGGTGTACGCCGGCACCTGATGGTCGTAGTAGAACTGTGAATGGCCTTCGGCGACCCGCCACAGTTGGCCACGACCGTCATAGTGATCCACCAGCGCGACTTGCCAGCTGTCCTCGTCGATGTACATGTGGCGCTTGGCATAGATGTGCCGCTCGCTCGGTTTGACCGTGCCGACCACTTCCCACACGCGGTGCAGCTCGTAGCGGGTCAAATCCTGATTAATGTGGCCGGCCTTGATGATGTCGTCGTACTTGAGCGACGGCGAGTCGAGCTTGTAGCTGTTATAGGGGATGTACATCTCTTTCTTGCCCACCAGCTTCCAGTCATAACGGTCGGGCGCACCGGAGAACATGTCGAAGTTGTCGGTGGTGCGCAGGCCGTCCGACGCGGTGCCCGGCCCGTCATAGGACACCTGCGGGGCACGCCGTACGCGGCGCTGACCGGCGTTGTAGATCCATGCCAGGCGCGGCTCCTTCACCTGGTCGAGGGTTTCGTGCACCAGCAGCACGTTGCCCGCCAGGCGCGCCGGCGCGGTGACCGATTGCTTGAAGTAACTCAACACGTTGGCCGCCTTGGCCGGGTCGATATCCGGGATGGCCTGGGGCACCGCCACTTCTTCCTCGAAGCGGATCGGCGTGTAGCTGCCGTTGGTCTGTGGGGTGGCCTGGGTGATGATGCGGCGCAGGTTGCCGCCGTGGTAGCGGGTGATGTGGTTCCACAGCACTTCCACGCCGTTCTTGGGAATCGGGAATGCGTAGTAGCGATTGCCGGTGAAGTTCTCCAGGCCATTGCCGTCGTTGATCGCCTTGACGTTCAGCGCGCTGCGCTTGATTGACTCGTAGATATCCGGCGGCAGGTTCACCGTACGGTGGCTGGGGTAGACCGGGATCTTGTAGGTCTCGGGGTAGCGCTTGAACATCGCCACCTGGCCGTCGGAGAGTTTGTCCTTGTACTTGTCCACCGTGGCGGCGGTGATCACGAACAGCGGTTTTTCACTGGCGAATGGGTCGGCGAGGAAGCCTTTGCTGTCCACCGCGCCGGCGTTTTTAGGGATGCCGCCGGTCCAGGCGGGGATAGAGCCATCGGCGTTACCGGCCTTCTCGGCACCCACCGGGGTGAGGGTGGTACCAAGCTTGGCGGCCTCTTCCGGGGAAACCGCTGCCCATACGTTGGCGGCCAACAGGCTGAGGGCCAACACTGCAATTGTCTTACGCATACGTTCTTGTCCTTCTTTAAGCCAAATCAGAAGTTCACGCCGAAGCTGAGGGCGAGGAAGTCACGGTCGGTCAGGGTGTTGTAGTCGCCGCCGAAGAAGTCGGTGTAACTGAGGCTGGCGGTGTAGGTGCTGCGGTAGTCGGCATCGACGCCCACGCTGATGGCCTTGGCGCCTTTGTTGAACAGCCCGTTGGGGCCGTAGCCGGCAACGTCATGAGACCAGGACAGGTTGGGCTTGAGGTTCACCCCGGCGATCGCGTTGTTGTAGTCCAGGATTGCCCGCGCGCGGTAACCCCAGGACGTGGATGTAACGAAACCGTCGGTATCGCCCTGGAATCCGTAAGCGCCGTACACCGAGTCGCGGCCGTAACGCAGCTTGGATTTATCTTCCAGGCCGGCCACGTGGACAACAGCGGCTTCGCCCACTACGGTCAGCCGTTCGGCGCCCAGCACCTGGTCGAAGAACTGGGTCATGGAGCTCTGGATCTGGGTGATTTCCTTGCGACGGTAGCCGGTATTGTCATCCCCGAAGTTGCTGCGTATCGGCGAGGCCGCTTGCCCGGCGACCGGGTTGATCAAGGCCAGGGTCAGGTCGGTGGTGTTCAGTTGCACCGGCGCATTCGGTCGGTAGCTGATTTCCCCGGTCCAGGCCGTGCCGGTGGGCAAGGTCGTGGAGAAACTGGCACCGAACAGGCGGATGTCTTCCGGGTAGTCGAGGTAGTACTGGCCACGACCGAGCATCACGCTCTGCACCAGGCCTGCGCCTGAGCCGGGGGCCAGGCGATTGGCGGCGCCGGCGATGGCGCCGAGGGTGGCCAGGCTGGTGTTGTTGGTGATAGTGCCCACGGTCGGCGTACGACTGTGGTAGTTCATGAAGTACAGGCCGTACTCGGTGTCGTCGCCCAGCCAGCGCAACGCGGCGCCGAACTGGCCGGAATCCCGCGCATCGCGGTCGCCGGCACGCCGCACGATCACGCCTTCGTTGACCACGCCAAAGCCTTGCCCGAACGCCGCCGCAACAGGTTGCAACGGGCGAATGGCCGGGTTGCCGACGGTGTAATTATTGGTGCACCCGTCCGCTGCCACGTCGCCGCCGAAGAAAGTGCCGCAGTTATCCAGCACGGTCTGGTCCCATTCCAGCTGATAGAAGCCTTCCACCGTGAGTTGATTGGTCAGGCTCTGGGAAGCGAACAGCATATTCACCGGGATCAGGCCTTCCTTGATCTCGGCGCCCGGCCGACGGAATGCCGAGACGTCGATCGGGTTGATGCTGTTGATGGAGTTGCCGATGAAAGTGCTTTCGCCCCAGCTGACCACCTGCTTGCCGGCGCGCACGGTGCCCGGCAGGTCGCCCAGGGAATAGTTGTGGTAGACGAACGCGTCGAGGATCTCTGCGCCGCTGGATTTGGCGCCTTCCTTACGGTTGTGGTCGCTGATTGGCTTGAATTCGCGGTCTTCGTCCTTGAGCTCGAAGTCATACCAGTACTTGCCGCGCACGAACACGCCGGTATCGCCGTACTTCAGTTCGAGGTCGTGCAGCCCTTTGAAGATTTTGGAGAAGGTCTCGCCCTTCTTGAAATTGAGGCGTCCGTCATCCCCCGTGGAAGCCTGGCCCGTACCGCCGTTGACGGTGCCGACCAGTTTCTTGTCGGCGTCGCGCATACCCCAGCTCGACCCCACCGACAACGACGAATCGAATTGCCCTTCGATCTCGCCAATGTTGAACGAAACAGCCTGCGCGTGGGCACAGCAACCCAACGCAACCGCAGCGGCCAGCGCCTGTGGCGTGAAGATGGCGCGCATTGTTGTTTTTGTCATGCGTCTTCCCCGGTGAGTGACAGAAGGCCCCACCCTACTGCCGCGCGTCAGGAGCGATAAGCGCACCAAGGAGGGATTCGTGCTGTCGCTCGAAAGGATGACAGGCCGCTCTGGCTGGGGTGCGGGCGGGGGCATGCGCAGGGTGGATGGAGGGTTATCAGGAGCATGGATGGCGCCATGGACTGTTGCCGGATCGGTAACAGTCCTTGTCCTGAAGCGCTATTACTCATCTTGTTACAACCAGCTATTCTTGTCGGGCTTTCAGGGCAAACCGCCCGCTTCCAAGTTTGGAAGACAAGCTGAGCTTCAATGGATTGATGTGTTTTTTCAATCCGTTACCGGTGTTCACTGACGTTGATTTGTTGCTCCTTGATCAAACGTCTTACTTCGGCCGCTGCCTTTGCAGCGGCCTTTTTTATGCCTGAAATAAAACGGGGCGCCATCAGCGCCCCGTAGGATTGACCCGCGTTCAGACAACGATCACAGGCTGTATTTCTGCAAGTTAGCCATCATCTCCTTCAACGCCTCGATAGTGTCCTTGGGGTGGGCAGCGCCTTCGAAGTCGCAGATCTGCGCCCAATGCGCCGCCACGTCGTCCGGCGAAAACCCGACCTCGGGGTCGAAGCCCACGCCCAGGCTGCGCTCCCAGCGGGTCTTGCCGACCCAGCCGCCGCCGACTTCGAACAGTCCCGAGGTTTCCTGGCAGGCTTCACTGCCCAGGTACACCACCAGCGGGCTGACCAGCTCCGGCTTGAGGCGCTCGAACACTTGCGGCGGAATCAGGCCTTCGGTCATGCGTGTGGCGCCGGTGGGGGCGATGGCGTTGACCAGGATGTTGTTCTTGCGGCCTTCCAACGCCAGGGTGCGGGTCAGGCCGTAGAGGCCAAGCTTGGCCATGCCGTAGTTGGACTGGCCGAAATTGCCGTAGATGCCCGAGGTGGACGCGGTGAAGATCACCCGGCCATAACTTTGCTCACGCAGATGAGGCCAGGCGGCGCGGGTGACTTTGTAGGCACCTTCGACATGCACCCGGTAAACCATGTCCCAGTCGCTGTCGTCCATTTTATGAAAGGTCTTGTCCCGCAGGATGCCGGCGTTGTTGACCACCACGTCGATACGGCCGAACGCATCGAGAGCGTTGTGCACGATCTTGTCACCGTCGGTGACAGAATCATGGTTGGCCTCGGCGATTCCGCCGGCCGCCCGGATCTCGGCCACTACGCGGTCAGCGGCCGACGCGCTGGCGCCCTCGCCCTGGGTGGAGCCGCCGAGATCGTTGACCAGCACCTTGGCGCCATGCCGGGCGAATAACAGCGCATGGGCACGGCCCAAGCCGCCGCCGGCACCGGTGACGATCACGACCTTATCCTGGAACTGCACTGACTCACTCATACCGAACTCCTAGGGCGACAATGGGGATGGCTGGAGTGTCAGGCACAGCGCCTTTGGTCACAATAACTACGGTCGCGGCTGAATGGTGCGCGATAAGGCACGGGGATAATCGCCGCGCGCCTGCGGCAACAAGCGATGCCGCTCAGGAATAAGCCACCTGCGACGCCGGCCGCCCGATTCGATCGCGAAACGCCAGGTAGTGCTTGAGCACCTGCACCGGCGCTTCGATCTGCGGGTAATGGCCGATATTGGCCAGCAGCACCGTGTCGGCATTCGGCACCAACTGCTGGTAGCGCGCCACCATATGGGCCCCGGAAATCGGGTCGATCTCGCCATCGATCACCCGCAGCGGCACGTCACCGCGCTGCATGGCCTGCACCCAGCGCTCGCGCAGGCGTCGGCGCTGGGGGATGTAGGAAATCAACTTGTGCAGGATGCGCGGGCCGTCGTTGCAACTGATCAGGCTCCAGAAGTCATCCAGGGCGCTTTCGCTGGGGCGGGTGGCAGGCCCGAAAATCTGGCTGAAGCTTTTGGACAAGGCATTGCGCCCGAAGGCCCGCCCGATCATCCAGCCCAGGGGGCTGAGCAACAGTTTTTGCACCAGTGCCGGGCGATGGGTTTCCGGGAACAGGCCGCCGTTGAGAAACACACAACTGGCCATCCGGAACCGGCCTTCATAGTGCCGCGCCAACAATTCCTGAGCGACGCTGTCGCCATAGTCGTGGGCCAACACATGCACCGGCGGCGGCACACGCAGGTGTTCAAGCAGGGCCTGCTGCAAGTCCGCCTGTTCCAGCAGGCAGTAGCCATGGTCCAGGGGCTTGGCCGAATCGCCGAAACCGAGCATGTCGCAGGCGATCACCAGATAGCGCTGGGTCAGGGCTTGCCACAAGTAATGCCAGTCCCAGCTGGCCGTGGGGAAACCGTGGAGCAGCAACAGCGGTTCACCCTGGCCCGCTACCCAGTAACGGATGGTGTGGCCATGAAAGTCGAAATCCTGGCCACGCTTGCGCCAGGCTCGAAGCGGGATCTCGGCGATTGGCATCAGGTTTCATACCCAGGGTTTTGGTGGTCCAACTTACGCAGCAACGCCGGCCAGGCCAGCGCGCCGCCCATGCCTTGGGCACTTTTGGTAACAGCCGCGCCCATGGCCTTGGCTCCGGCGAGAATCTGCGGCTCGATGCTGATCAACTCGGCACCGCCGGTTTGCGCCAGCACCTGGATTTCACAGGCGCGCTGGAAGATAAACATCATCAGAAAAGTGTCGGCGATGCTGGCACCGCAGGTGAGCAGGCCATGGTTGTGCAGCAGGAGGAACTGGTTGTCGCCCAGGTCGGCCTGCAGGCGGGCCTTTTCCTCGTGGTTCAGCGCGACGCCCTCGTAAGCGTGGCAGGCCAGGCTGGAGAGCACAAAGATCGATTGCTGGCTGATGGGCAGCACGCCCTGCTTCTGCGCGGCCACCGCGACCCCGGCGGCAGTGTGAGTGTGCAGCACGCAGGTCACATCATGGCGCACTTCATGGATGGCGCTGTGGATGGTGTAGCCGGCCGGGTTGATCTCATGGGGGCTGTCCATCAGTTTGTTGCCGGCCTGGTCGACCTTGACCAGGCTCGACGCGGTGATCTCATGGAACATCAGACCGTAGGGGTTGATCAGGAAATCGTCGGTGCCGGGCACTTTGGCCGAGATATGGGTGAAGATCAGATCGTCCCATCCATGCATCGCCACCAGGCGATAGCACGCGGCGAGGTCGACGCGTGCCTGCCACTCGGCAGTGCTGACCTGGGCCTGGACATTCTGTGGGGATACAACCGGGGCTAGGCTCACGGTGATGACCTCCTGGACGCACGTTCTTATTGTTCTAAGGGTTGGGCCAGTCTAGTCAGACGCCCTGGCCGGCGGAGTCGCCTTGGCAGCCAGCTTGATGACTGTACGAGTCACGTACTGAGAATAGTAGAAATCCATACAAGCGCCCCCGGAACGATGGGCGCTTGGGTGTCGACCCGATCAACCGCGCAGGGCAGCGACCAACTCGGCCAGCCAGGGTTCGGCGTCGCTTTCGGGCGTCACGCTTTCGCTGGCGTCCAGGCGCAGCATCGGCAGCACTTCGCGCACGCCCAGCTCGACGAACAACTCACGCATCTGCTCGCCACCGGCGCAGAAGGTATCGCCGTAGCTGGCGTCGCCCAGGGCGATGACCGCGCCGGGCAAACCGCGCAAGGCGCCGGGCAGTTGCTCGCGCAGCGCGCAATACAGGGGCTGGAGGTTGTCGGGCAGTTCCCCCATGCCGGTGGTGGACGTGACCGCCACCAGTGCGTCAGGTGCATAAGCCTGCACGTCCGCCAGGGTGGCGCGAGGGTTGTGCCAGGCTTGTAAACCTGCGGCTTCGAGGATGACGACAGCGTGGCGAGCCACTTCTTCTGCGGTGCCGTACACCGAGCCGGAAAGGATGGCGACTTTCATCAATCTGATCCTGTAGTTGAGCGAAAGCGTGGGATATTAACAGCTGACGCAACTATTTCGCGGCGCCTGGTGCAAGATTCAACGGGTGCCATACACTCCTCTTTCCCACCACAAGCCATGGACCGCTCAATGATTAATGCCAAGCTGATGCAACTGGTGATCAACGCTTCCAACGACGGCATCGTCGTCGCCGAACGCGAAGGCAAGGACAAGCCGCTGATCTACGTCAACCCGGCGTTCGAACGGCTGACCGGCTACACGCTGGATGAAATCCTCTATCAGGACTGCCGTTTCCTGCAATCCGGCGACCGCGACCAGCCGGCGCTGATGGCCATTCGCGACGCTCTGGAAAGCGGCGGGGTGTGCCGTGAGATCCTGCGCAATTACCGCAAGGACGGCAGCCATTTCTGGAATGAATTATCGCTGTCGACGGTGTACAACGAGGCTGACCGGCAGACCTATTTTGTCGGCGTGCAAAAAGATGTGACCCTGCAGGTCAAGGCCCAGCAGCGCGTGGCGCAACTGGAGGCCGAACTGGCTGAGGTCAAGGCCGAACTTGCGACGCTTCGCGCGACAAGTGGCTCAAACAAAATTTAGAAACATCGGTCACTAAGGGGGATAATGGCCTTTTAGCACTTCTACTGAGCAAACGGCGATGCCACGCAACGCGCTTCTGACCCAGGATGAACTGGACTTCATTCAGAACATGCAGCACAACCCGCAGTTGAACCTGCGGGACGCTTCGTCGAGCCTGACGGTCAACGGCGGTGCGCAGATCCGCGACTTGCTCACCCGACTCGCCGCCCACGACCATGTCACCATCCAGGCCCAGTTCGACAACCAGCAACTGACGTTTCCCCTGCACTTGGTGGAGGACGAGTTCAACGCGGTGCATCTGCGCCTGGGGGTGCCGAGCATTTTCGAAGACGGCCCTATGATCCGCCCGTGGCGCCTGGTGCTGGAGACGCCGGTGGCCTTGGAAAATATCCGAGGCAACCCCGGCGCGCTGTGGGTGCATGAAGTGTCGTTCAAGGGTGTGCTGGTCGAGGGTCGTGGCCGCTTCAAGCCGCCGAAAACCTTCGCGCTGTGGTTCAGCCCTTCGGGCTACGAACGCATCGCCTTGCGTGGCACGTTGCAGCGGGTAACGGCGCGTGGCCTGTTTGCGTATCGCTTGAGCCAGAGCGATGCGGACGAAACCGAGCGACTGCGCCATTTCATCCTGCATCAGCACCGCCTGGCGCATCCGCACGTTCACGCTTGAGGTCAGGTATCGAGCGTGCCGCTCAGATACTGCTGCAAGCGGCGTTGCATCACGGGCCCGTCATTGCCCAGGCAACCGATGGAGGAGCCTGCCAGGTCGTGCTCGGCCAGGTCCGACGCAGCGCCGGCGATGAACAACGGGCAGTCCAGGGTCTGCGCGAGGCGATTCAAACGCACCGCCAGGTCTTGGTTATGTGAGTGGTTGGAGAACAGCACCAGCGCCTGGGGACGGGTCTTCTGGCACACCAGCGTCAACTCATCGAACGGCTGGCCCATGCCCAGCACCTTTACGACCAGGTCATCGCGCGCCAACAGGGCGGCCGCCACCAGCAGCTCCAACTTACGGCACTCGCCCGGCAACGCCGCCATCAAGACACGGGGAGCCGCGCCAAGGCTTGCCAACTGCAGGCGCTGCAGCACATGGGTCCTAAGGAATACATCGAAGAACAGCCATTCGCTGGCCTGGCCGAAGCGGCCCTGATGGCGCAACAGTTCGTTCCACAGCGGCATGAAGATGTCCTGGAACGCCACACTGATCGGATAGGTGGCTAGCACCTGGCCGTACAGGCTTTCCAGTTGCCGATCATCGAAGGCACTGACCGCTTGCCTCAGGCGCGCCTGCAATTGTGACCACTCAAAGGCCTGCAGCACATCGCCCTCGGCACGCACTGCATCGGCCTGCTGCTGTTCGCGGGCGAGGATCCTGCCCACTTTGCTGACGGCCACCCCGCGCTCGATCCACTCGAGGATGCGACTGACCGTCTGGATATCGTCGCGGGTGTACAGCCGATGCCCACTTTCGGTGCGCTTGGGCTCGATCAAGCCGTAGCGTCGCTCCCAGGCACGCAGGGTGACCGGGTTGATACCTGTCATTCTGGACACTTCACGGATCGGAAACAGCTCGTTGAAATCTATCGAGTCTGGTTGCGAAACACTATCAACGGGAGCATGGATCACGGGCATTGACGACCATAAAACCAACGGTAATTGAACGCGCATTTAACGCCTTTAAAGCTGTCCTTTTCAAGGTCCGCGATTTTCGGACCAACGCCGCTGGTGTATTCGGTGGATTCGGGAATAATCCTTGCCTGTTTTTTCTACGTCGCTGCCTTACCCCGCAGCCTCGTCTGCGCGCCGCCTACCCGGCCAACCGCGCCCGTTCATTTGGAGATACACAATGTCTACCTCCCCCGTTACCCTGATGGTTGCGCGCCGCGTGGCCAAGGGACGCTATGAAGAACTGATGGCCTGGCTGCGCGAAGGCGAGCAATTGGCCACCGATTTTCCCGGTTACCTGGGCTCCGGCGTACTGGCGCCGCCGCCCAATGACGATGAGTTCCAGATCATTTTCCGCTTTGCCGATGAGCAAACCCTGCACGCCTGGGAGTTTTCCGCCTCGCGCAGTGCCTGGCTGGGCCGCGGCAGCGAGCTGTTTGCCGACCCGTCGGAGCATCGCGTGCGCGGCATCGACGGCTGGTTCGGCGCAGCAGGTGCGCGCCCACCGCGCTGGAAGCAGGCAGTGGCTATCTGGCTGGCGTTTTTTCCGGTGTCGCTGTTGTTCAACTTTGTCCTGGGGCCGCTGCTCAACGAGCTGGCCCTGGTGCCGCGCGTGCTGGTCAGTACCCTGGCACTCACGCCCTTGATGGTTTACCTGTTCATTCCCTTGTCGACCCACCTGCTGGCGAACTGGCTGCACCCCAGCCCACCGCCGGGCAAGCCTACCGAAGCGGCGGCGTAGGTACAGGGGCGCCGCGTCGCTGGTATGATTCGAGCCTGCCAGCGACGCGAGCCTCCCATGTCTGCAACGAACGCCCCGATCCTGATCACCGGTGCCGGCCAGCGTGTCGGCCTGCATTGTGCCCATCGCCTGCTGGACGAGGGCCAGCCAGTGATATTCAGTTACCGCAGCGAACGCCCCGGCGTTCAAGCCCTTCGTGACCGCGGTGCGATCGGCCTGTTCGCTGATTTCTCCAGCGAGGCCGGGGTGCTGGCGTTTATCGCGCAGGTGAACACCCACACCCAAAGCCTGCGCGCGATCATTCACAACGCCTCGGCCTGGGTCGCCGAGACGCCGGGTGACGAGAGCCGCGCGTTTATCGACATGTTCAACGTGCACATGCTTGCGCCGTACTTGATCAACCTGCATTGTTCACCTTTGCTGCAACGTTCTTCACCGGCCGATATCGTGCATATCAGCGATGATGTGGTGCGCAAGGGCAGCCGCCAGCATATCGCCTATTGCGCCACCAAAGCCGGGCTCGACAGCCTCACGCTGTCGTTCGCCGCGCAGTTCGCGCCGCTGATCAAGGTCAACGGCATTGCGCCGGCGATGGTCATGTTCAACGAAGGTGACGATGCGGCCTACCGTGCCAGGGTGCTCGCCAAGTCGGCGCTGGGCATCGAACCCGGCCCCGACGTGATCTACCAGAGCGTGCGTTACCTGCTGGATAACCCTTATGTCACCGGTACCACCCTGACCGTCAACGGCGGGCGGCATATCAAGTAAGCCGTTTTGAGGATGTTGTATGACCTTTTCCCTGCCCCACCATTACCGCGAGATCCTCAAGGGCCTGGGCGAAGACCCGGAGCGCGAAGGCTTGCTCGACACCCCCAAGCGCGCCGCCAAAGCCATGCAATACCTGTGTCATGGCTACGAGCAGAACCTGGAAGAAATCGTCAACGGCGCGCTCTTCGCCTCCGACAACGACGAAATGGTGATCCTCAAGGACATCGAATTGTATTCGCTGTGCGAGCATCACCTGCTGCCCTTTATCGGTAAGGCCCATGTGGCGTATATCCCGACCGGCCGGGTGCTGGGCCTGTCAAAGCTGGCGCGCATCGTCGACATGTTCGCCCGGCGCCTGCAGATCCAGGAAAACCTCACGCGGCAAATCGCCGATGCGATCCAGGAGGTAACCCAGGCCGCCGGCGTGGCCGTGGTGATCGAGGCCAAGCATATGTGCATGATGATGCGCGGCGTGGAAAAACAGAATTCAACCATGAACACCTCGGTGATGCTCGGCGCGTTCCGCGAGTCGAACACCACGCGCACGGAGTTCCTGCAACTGATTGGACGGAGCAAGTAGCAATGCCACAACTTCAACCAGGCATGGCGCGCATCCGGGTCAAGGACCTGTGCCTGCGCACCTATATCGGCATCAATGAGGACGAAATCCTCAACAAGCAGGACGTGCTGATCAACCTGACCATCCTGTATGCGGCCCAGGAAGCGGTGCGCGACAATGACATCGACCATGCCTTGAACTACCGCACCATCACCAAGGCAATCATTGCCCACGTCGAGGGCAACCGCTTTGCCCTGCTCGAGCGCCTGACCCAGGAACTGCTGGACCTGGTGATGAGCAACGAATCGGTGTTGTACGCCGAGGTCGAAGTGGACAAGCCCCATGCGCTGCGCTTTGCCGAATCGGTGTCGATAACATTAGCTGCAAGCCGCTAGCTACAAGCTGCAGGCTAAAAGGCCAACCCTATTCCAACTTGCAGCTTGAAGCTTACCCGCTTGAAGCTGCCTCGAAGAGCCCCCTATGAACGATCAACAACGCCTCGAACTCGAAGCCGCCGCCTTCCGCCGCTTGGTAGCGCACCTGGACAGCCGCAAGGATGTGCAGAATATCGACCTGATGAACCTCGCCGGCTTCTGCCGCAACTGCCTGTCCAAGTGGTACAAGGCCGAGGCCGATGAGCGCCAGATCGAGCTAAGCCTCGATGACGCCCGTGAAGTGGTGTACGGCATGCCGTACGCCGAGTGGAAAGCTCAATACCAGAAAGAAGCCAGCGCCGAACAACAGGCGGCGTTCGCCAAAGGAAACTCCCATGACTGATCTCAATACCCTGCGCGCCAGCTTGAACAGCGGCGAGCACGTTTTTGCCGATACCCTGGCGTTCGTCGCGGCCGGTTACGATTACCAGCCGCAGGCCTTCACCAATGGCGAGGTAGAAAATGCTGCCGGGCAGAACGAAGGCTCGTGCAAAACCGTGGGTTTGGCATTGCTGGAAGGCTTGAGCGACCAGCAAGCGCTGCTGGCGTTTGGGGAGCACTACCGCTCGGTGCTGGCGACGTCTGAGGGCAGTGACCATGCCAATATTCGCGCGTTGATTACCCATGGGTTGGCAGGCGTGAAATTTGCCGCACAACCCCTGACCCGCAAATCCTGAGTCAGTTGCAGGTGAAAATGAGTTAGCTTGCCCCCGATAGCGGTATGTCAGTCACCGATGCATTGACCGAACCACTGCCATTGGGCAAGTCTCTCCCACCTCTAAATGGCCCCCATAAAAAAACCGGCCTCGCAGCCGGTTTTCTTATTTCAACGGTTTAGAACGCAGCATCCTTCAAACCGTCGAGGTAACGCTCGGCATCCAGAGCCGCCATGCAACCGGCGCCGGCCGAGGTGATGGCCTGGCGGTACACGTGGTCGGCCACATCGCCGGCAGCAAAGATGCCTTCGATGTTGGTCGCGGTGGCATTGCCTTCACGACCGCCCTTCACCACCAGGTAACCGTCCTTGGCTTCCAGCACGCCTTCGAACAGCGAGGTGTTCGGGGTGTGGCCGATAGCGATGAACACACCGTCGACTTTCAGCTCATCGAAGCTGCCGTCGTTGTTTTTCAAGCGAGCACCGGTCACGCCCATGTTGTCGCCCAGGACTTCGTCCAGGGTGGCGTTGAGCTTGAGGATGATCTTGCCTTCGGCGACACGGGCGTGCAGCTTGTCGATCAGGATCTTCTCGGCGCGGAACGTCTCGCGGCGGTGGACCAGGGTCACAGTGCTGGCGATGTTGGCCAGGTACAGCGCCTCCTCCACGGCAGTGTTGCCGCCACCGACCACGGCGACCGGCTTGTTGCGGTAGAAGAAACCGTCACAGGTGGCGCAGGCGGACACGCCCTTGCCCATGAACGCTTCTTCCGACGGCAGGCCCAGGTAGCGGGCGCTGGCGCCGGTAGCAATGATCAGCGCGTCACAGGTGTACACGCCGCTGTCGCCGGTCAGGCTGTAAGGTTTCTTGGAGAAGTCGACTTTGTTGATGTGATCAAACACGATCTCGGTTTCAAAGCGCTCGGCGTGCTCTTTCATACGTTCCATCAACGCCGGGCCGGTCAGACCGTGGACATCGCCAGGCCAGTTGTCGACTTCGGTGGTGGTGGTCAGCTGACCGCCCGCCTGCATGCCGGTGATCAGCAACGGCTTGAGGTTGGCACGGGCGGCATAGACGGCAGCGCTGTAACCGGCAGGGCCGGAACCGAGAATAATCACTCGCGAATGACGGGTATCAGACATGACTCGCTCCTATCGACCGCCCGGACAACAAGACGGCTGGAATAAAAAAGGACCGCGAAGCACTTGGGGAAGGCTTGAACTCGCGGATCCTGAAAAATAATGGGTGCAGCGTATAGAGGGGGGCAAGATTAAGGAAATACGCAATAACAATCCAGCTCATAGGCGGTCTCTATGCAGTCGACACCCTTGATCGACGCCTTTGTTACCTATGATGTCGTCACACTGACCGTGCTTTCGCCATGCCGGTAAAGCCGGTAAGGTCGGCGCGTTCGTCATTCTGCTCGGAGTACCTCATGCCCGCCCCTGCTCTTTCCGGCCCGCAATACCTGCGAGAAGGCCTCAAATTGGTGCTGAGCCCCGGCCTGCGGCTGTTTGTGCTGCTGCCGCTGGCGATCAACCTCGTGCTGTTCGTCGGGCTGATTTATTTTGCCGGCCATCAGTTCAGCCTGTGGGTCGACCAGTTGATGCCGACCCTGCCCGGCTGGCTGAGTTTTCTCAATTACCTGCTGTGGCCGCTGTTTGTGGTGCTGGTTGTGCTGATGGTGTTTTTCACCTTCACCCTGCTCGCCAACATCATCGCAGCGCCGTTCAATGGTTTCCTGGCGGAAAAGGTCGAAGTGGTGGTGCGTGGCACCGATGACTTCCCGCCGTTCAGCTGGAGCGAGCTGGTCGCCATGATCCCCCGCACCCTGGCCCGGGAAATGCGCAAGCTGGGCTACTTCCTGCCACGCGCCATCGGCCTGTTTATTCTGTCGTTTATCCCGGTGGTCAACTTGATTGCCGCGCCGCTGTGGCTGTTGTTCGGCGTGTGGATGATGGCGATCCAGTACATCGACTACCCGGCGGACAACCACAAACTGGGCTGGAACGAAATGCTCGCCTGGCTGCGTCAGAAGCGCTGGCAGAGCTTGAGCTTCGGCGGCGTCGTCTACCTGGTGCTGCTGGTGCCGGTGGTCAATTTGCTGATGATGCCGGCGGCGGTGGCCGGCGCCACGTTATTCTGGGTGCGTGAACAAGGCGCCGAAACGATGGTGCGCCAAGCAAAAGTGACCCGGTCATAAATCCATCATACCGATGACACATTGACGACATGGCCCACAGCGAGACTGGGGGTCATGACGACAGCTTCGCTTCACATCACCCTGATTACCGAAACCTTCCCGCCAGAGATCAACGGGGTGGCCAATACCCTTGGCCGCCTGTGTGATGGCTTGCGCGCCCGCGGCCATCTAATCGAGCTGGTGCGTCCGCGACAGGGCGTTGATCAGAGCCGTCCCAGCGACGACCAATTGCTGCTGTGCCGCGGCTGGCCTCTGCCCGGCTATCCGGGTTTGCAGTGGGGTCAGTCGTCGATGCACAAGTTGCTGCGACGCTGGACGCGCCAACGCCCTGATGTGCTGTACATCGCCACGGAAGGCCCGCTGGGGCTGTCGGCGCTGCGGGCCGCGCGGCGCCTGGGGATCAGTGTGGTGAGCGGCTTCCACACCAATTTCCAGCAGTACTCGAACCAGTACGGTCTGAGCCTGTTGAGCCGGATGGTCACGCACTACCTGCGCTGGTTTCATAACCGCTCTGACTTGACGCTGGTGCCCAGTGCCAGCCAACGCCTGGAGCTGGAGCGCCGGCATTTCGAACGCCTGGGCATGTTGTCGCGCGGGGTCGACAGCCAGCTGTTCCACCCTGCCAAGCGCGACAATGCCCTGCGGGAAAGCTGGGGGCTGGCCAATGATGACGTGGCGGTGCTGCACGTCGGTCGGTTGGCCCAGGAAAAAAACCTGGGCCTGCTCAAGCGCTGTTTTGAGTCATTGCGCGCAACTTATCCACAGCGCCGACTGAAATTGATCATCGTCGGCGATGGCCCGCAACGGGCCCAGTTGGAGCGCGATCTTCCCGACGCGATCTTTTGCGGCAGCCAGCGCGGAGAAAGCCTGGCACAGCATTACGCGTGCGGCGACCTGTTCCTGTTTCCCAGCCTGACCGAAACCTTCGGCAATGTGGTGCTGGAGGCCATGGCCTCTGGCTTGGGCGTAGTGGCATACGACCAGGCGGCCGCAACCCAGCACATTCGCCACGGTTACAGCGGCGCATTGGCGATGCCAGGGGATGAAGATGCCTTTTGCGACGCGGCCAACTGGCTGCTTGAAGAAAGCGAACACTTGCGCAGGGCGCGTCTGAATGCACGCCAGCATGCCAGCCGCCAAGGCTGGCCGGCGATCATCGAGCAATTCGAGAACCAGTTACGCGATGTGTGCGGGGAGCATTTGACGGTGCCAACGCTGCCCTACGTTCGTTGAACGCTCCGCAAATGACGTAAGCCCGTTCGCCCTCCTGCCTCTGCTGCGCCTGGGTTCTGGCCTCTGCACGGGGAATCTCGCCTTGAGGCCGCACGAATCGGCGCACCACAACAGGATATTTCTGGAACGGTGTGCGAATCAGCGCCACCTAGATGACACCTGCCATCCGATGGTGTTTCCCAGCGGAACACGCTCGAACCAGGCAGGCCATCGATACTGGACATTGATAGAGAGCGCTATGTCGACACTGATAAATGGGTCATTCACGCTGCATCCTCAGCCCTCCCACACTCAAGGGGAGTTGCAGATACGCCCGTCCCCGAACGGCTCGAACCCTTCCCACGGCGCAAGCCATGGCTGGAACCGCCCGCAACCGCAACGCCCCGCCAATGCTTGGCAAACTGCGCATGACGACAGGCAACGCCCGCCCCACAACGGTGGCTATCGCCCCTACACCGTGCGCCCTGAAAACACTTGGCAGCCTGAGCACAACGGCGGGCAACGTCCACCCCACAACGGCGGCTATCGTCCCTATGCCGTGCGCCCTGAAAACACCTGGCAGCCCGAGCACAACGGCGGGCAACGCCCACCTCACAACGGTGGCTATCGCCCCTATGCCGTGCGCCCTGAAAACACCTGGCAACCAGAGCACAACGGCGGGCAACGCCCACCCCACAACGGCGGCTATCGCCCCTATGCCGTGCGCCCTGAAAACACCTGGCAACCTGAGCATAACGGCGGACAACGCCCACCCTACGACGGTGGCTATCACTTGCGGCAAGCTGACAGACCTTCACTGCATGACCACACGCCTTACTATCAAAGGGCGTATTCCAACCAACCCGACGACACTTATTGGGCTTAACCAATAAAGGCTTAACACAAGACCTTAGGCCGCAAGGCCAGTCGGCCTGACGAGAAGCGGGGGGCGGATATTCAATACCCGCCCCCCGTTTAAGACTGCCACTGACGTGATCCTCAAGCGCAGCTCTATTGAGTCCCTACACCAGTGTCGTCAACGCCTCACGACTGAACGGCAGGATGTCGCCTTCGCGCCCTTCACGCACTTTCGACGCCCAGTCCGGATCCACCAACAGTGCGCGACCCACGGCGACCAAGTCGAATTCATCGTTATTCAGACGCTCCAGCAATTTTTCCAGGCTTGCAGGTTGAGCGACCTTATCGGTATTGACCATAAACTGCAGGAACTCGCCATCCAGGCCGACGCTGCCTACGGTGATAGTCGGTTTACCGGTGAGCTGACGGGTCCAGCCGGCCAGGTTGAGATCTGAACCTTCAAACTCCGGCTCCCAGAAACGCCGAGTGGAGCAGTGGAAAATATCCACACCCGCGTCCGATAAAGGCTTGAGAAATTCACCCAATGCTTCAGGGGTGTGCACCAGCCGCGCGGTGTAGTCCTGCTGTTTCCATTGCGAAAACCGGAAGATGATCGGAAAGTCCGGGCCGACGGCTGCGCGGGTGGCCTGGATCAGTTCGATGGCAAAACGCGAGCGGTTGGCCAAGCTGCCGCCGTATTCGTCGGTGCGCTGGTTGCTGCCGTCCCAGAAGAACTGGTCCACTAAATAGCCGTGGGCACCGTGGATTTCCACGCCGTCCATGCCGATGCGCTGGGCATCTTTGGCCGCTTGGGCGAAGGCACCGATCACCTCCTTGATGTCCTGGACGGTCATGCCGTGGACAACCACATTGCCATCCTTAAGTTTTTCCATCGGCCCGTAGGCCGGCACGCTGGCGTCAGGTTCGGTGCCAAGGCGACGCACGCTGCCCACATGCCATAACTGCGGAACGATCTTGCCGCCCTCGGCGTGCACTGCATCGACCACGGTCTTCCAGCCGGCCAGGGCGGCTTCGCCGTAGAAGTGTGGGACGTTGGGGTAGCCATTGGACGCTTGATGCCCGATCACTGTGCCCTCGGTGATGATCAGGCCCACACCGGCGGCCGCGCGTCGACGGTAGTACTCGACGACCTTGGCATTGGGCACGCCACCGGGCGAGAACGAACGGGTCATTGGCGCCATGACCACGCGGGTCGACAGTTGCAGTGCACCGAGCTGGAAAGGTTTGAACAAGGCTTGGGCAGGCATGGGAGCACTCCACGAAGGTCTGAATTATGACGTGGATAATATGGGCGGCGTTGCGCGCTGAGTAGCACTATTGATCTGGGTGATTAAAGCTTAGAAATGACGGACACCTGCAGGAGCGCATTGGCGCCTGCAGGTCAGGGAATCAGGCCAAGGCTTTTTCGATGGCCTGAACGACGGTGGGATCATCCGGTGCCGTGCGCGGCGAGAAGCGCGCAAGCACGCGACCATCCTTGCCCAACAGGAATTTCTCGAAGTTCCAGGTGATATCGCCCGGAAACTCAGCGCCCTCCCCCGCGAGGATACGGTACAGCTGGTGACGCTCCGGGCCATTGGCTTCAATCTTGCTGGCCAGTGGGAAAGTCACCCCATAGTTCAGGCTGCAGAAGTCCTGGATTTCCCGTTCGGTGCCCGGCTCCTGGCCCGCAAACTGGTTGCAAGGCAGGCCGAGCACGGTGAACCCCTTGGCCTTGTATTGCTGATAAAGGTTTTCCAACGCCGCGTATTGCGGGGTTAAACCGCACTTGGATGCGACGTTGACCACCAGCACAACTTGCCCCTTGAAACGCGCCAGCGGCAGCTCTTGCCCGTCCAGAGCTTTGAGTTTCAGGTCGTGGAAAACACTCATGACGAACTCCAGATATCCCATATTCTTTGCATTGCGGCGTTTCGAGATTACAGACCGCAAGCTTGGAATCATAGACGCCGATGACAAAACTCGCCCGCCGGTTACTGAGCGGTCGGCCACGGCAAAATCGGAATGGCCGTCACCGCGTTCTGCGGGCTGCCTTCGATCAGGCGGTCGCTGTAGACCAGGTACACCAGGGTATTGCGCTTCTTGTCGAGGAAGCGCACCACCTGCATGGTTTTGAACACCAGCGAGGTGCGTTCCTTGAAGACTTCGTCGCCGTCCTTGAGTTCGCCCTTGAAGCGAATCGGCCCTACCTGGCGGCAGGCGATAGAGGCTTCGGCGCGGTCTTCGGCCAGGCCCAGCCCGCCCTTCACGCCGCCGGTCTTAGCGCGCGAGAGGTAGCAGGTCACACCGTCGACCTTGGGGTCATCGAACGCTTCGACCACGATTCGATCGTTGGGGCCGACGAACTTGAACACCGTCGACACTTGGCCGACCTCTTCGGCCGAGGCCAGCAGGGGCATGGCCATCAGCAGGCCGAGCAATCCTTTCAGTACGCGCATTGTGTATTCCTTTGGTTAAACCAGGATCAGGTTATCGCGGTGCACCAGTTCCGGTTCCGCCATGTAACCCAATAGACCGACAATCGCGTCGGACGGCTGCCCGATGATCTTCTGCGCTTCCAGGGCACTGTAATTGGCCAGACCACGGGCGATCTCGCGACCATCCGGCGCCACGCACACCACCATCTCGCCACGGCGGAAACTGCCCTGCACCAACTTGACGCCGACCGGCAGCAGGCTTTTGTTGCCTTGGGACAACGCCGAAACCGCGCCGTCGTCCAGCACCAGGGTGCCACGGGTTTGCAGATGCCCCGCCAGCCACTGCTTGCGTGCCGCCAGCATGCCGCGCTCCGGCGACAGCAGCGTGCCGATGCGTTCGCCGGCCTTGAGACGGTCCAGCACGCGCTCCAGGCGCCCACCGACAATGATCGTGTGCGCGCCGGAACGGGCGGCCAGGCGCGCGGCACGCAGCTTGGTCTGCATGCCACCGCGGCCCAGGGCGCCGCCGACGCTGCCGGCCACGGCATCGAGCGCCGGGTCGTCGGCACGCGCTTCATAAATGAGCTGCGCATCGGGGTTGTTGCGCGGGTCGGCGTCGAACATGCCGTCACGGTCGGTGAGGATCACCAGCAGGTCGGCTTCCACCAGGTTGGCCACCAGCGCGGCCAGGGTGTCGTTGTCGCCGAAGCGGATTTCGTCGGTGACCACCGTGTCGTTCTCGTTGATCACCGGGATCACCTTAAGCTCCACCAGCGCGCGCAAGGTGCTGCGGGCATTGAGGTAGCGCTTGCGGTCGGACAGGTCGTCGTGGGTCAGCAGGATCTGCGCGGTGTGGCGGCCATGCTCGGCAAAGCTCGATTCCCAGGCCTGCACCAGGCCCATCTGACCGATGGCGGCCGCGGCCTGCAGCTCGTGCATCGCGCTGGGTCGCGCGGTCCAGCCGAGGCGGCTCATCCCGGCGGCAACCGCTCCGGACGACACCAGCACCAACTCCACGCCCGCTTCATGCAAGGCCACCATTTGCTCGACCCAGACGCTCATAGCTGCGCGATCCAGACCCTTGCCATCGGCCGTCAGCAACGCACTGCCGATCTTTACGACCCAGCGCTGCGCACCTGTCACTTTGCTCCGCATCATCTTCAACCTTAGAGTGAGGGCCGCGCGACCCAGCGCCGCCCATAACGTTATTCGTGACTGCTTTAAAGACTACAGATACCAAAACGCCGCTCGAGTGAGCGGCGCTTAAGTTTACTGCAACGAATCAGTCGCGCACGTAAATGATTTCCGGACCGTCTTCGTCATCCACGTCTTCTTCGTCCCAATCATCGTCACCGATGTCATGAACCGACTTCACGCCGCTGCGACGCAGGGCACGCTGGTCGTCCAGGGCCTGCAGCTGGGCGCGGGCCTCGTCTTCGATGCGCTGGTCGAGTTCGGCCAGTTCGGCTTTGAACACCGGATCGGCGGCCAGGCGGTCGGCACGGTCTTCCAGGTAGCGCATGATGTCGCGCGTCAGGCGCTCGGTGCCTTCTTTGGCAATGGCCGAGATCACGTAGACGGGACCTTCCCACTCCAGGCGGTCGACGATTTCCTTGACGCGCTCTTCATGCTCTTCTTCGAGAATCTGGTCGCACTTGTTCAGTACCAGCCAACGATCACGCTCGGCCAGCGACGGGCTGAATTTGGTCAGCTCGCTGACGATCACTTCGGCGGCGTCCGGTGCGCTGGTGTCATCCAGCGGCGCCATGTCGACGAGGTGCAGCAGCAAACGGGTGCGGGACAAGTGCTTGAGGAAGCGGATACCCAGGCCCGCGCCGTCGGAAGCGCCTTCGATCAAGCCGGGAATGTCGGCGATTACGAAGCTTTTCCAGCGATCGACGCTGACCACGCCCAGATTGGGTACCAGGGTGGTGAACGGATAGTCGGCAACTTTCGGCTTGGCGGCCGATACCGAACGGATAAAGGTGCTCTTGCCGGCGTTCGGCAGGCCCAGCAGGCCCACATCCGCCAGCACTTTCATTTCCAGCTTGAGGTCGCGCTGCTCGCCCGGCTTGCCCGGCGTGGTCTGACGCGGCGCACGATTGGTACTGGACTTGAATCGGGTGTTCCCCAGACCGTGCCAGCCGCCCTGCACGACCATCAGCTTCTGGCCGGCCTTGGTCAGGTCGCCGATCACTTCCTGGGTCGCGGAATCGATGATCGTGGTGCCGACCGGTACGCGCAGGACCAGATCTTCACCTTTCTTACCGGTGCAGTCAGTGCTGCCACCGTTGGAGCCGCGCTCGGCATCGAAGTGCCGTGTATAGCGGTAGTCGACCAGGGTGTTGAGGTTTTCGTCGGCCATCATGTAGATGGAACCGCCGTCACCGCCGTCGCCACCGTTGGGGCCACCGTTTTCGATGAATTTTTCGCGACGGAAACTCATGCAACCGTTACCGCCGTCGCCTGCTTTTACTCGGATGGAAACTTCATCAACGAACTTCATAACAAAACGCCTCTCGTCGCATGGACGAGCTTAAGAAACCAAGACATAAGACTCTTGCAAAAATGAGCGCAGCGACCTCAAGCAACATCCGCAAAATCCGCTGCTTTTGCCCATCACAAACAGCTTTGCAAGAGACTCATTCCACAAACGAAAAAGCCCCGTCGCAAGACAGGGCTTTTCCAGCGATCGCGCGATTAAGCGGCGACAACGCTCACGTAACGGCGGTTGAACGCGCCTTTTACTTCAAACTTGATCACGCCTTCGATTTTCGCGAAGAGGGTGTGATCTTTACCCATGCCAACACCGTAACCGGCGTGGAATTGGGTGCCGCGCTGACGCACGATGATGTTGCCCGGAATGATTTTCTGGCCGCCATACATCTTCACGCCAAGGCGTTTGGCTTCTGAGTCGCGACCGTTACGGGTACTACCACCAGCTTTTTTGTGTGCCATGAGTCAATTCTCCTAGTGAGGAATTAGGCTGAAATTAAGCCTGAATACCGGTGATTTTGATCTCGGTGTACCACTGGCGGTGGCCCATACGCTTCATGTGGTGCTTACGACGACGGAACTTGATGATGCGGACTTTATCGTGACGACCTTGGGAGATCACTTCAGCCACAACGGTAGCGCCAGCAACAACTGGAGCGCCAATGTTCACGTCATCGCCATTGGCGACCAACAGAACGCGATCAAAGGTAACGGATTCGCCGGTAGCGATTTCCAGTTTTTCGATCTTCAGGTATTCACCTGGGGCGACCTTGTATTGCTTGCCACCAGTAACAATTACTGCGTACGACATGGTATTTCTCCGATAATCCTGCTCACCCAGCGCTTTATAAGAAGAGGTATTGGCTGGCATGGCTGCATGGGATGGACGTCCCGAATGCAATTGCGTAAGGCAGGTGCTGCCCAGGAAGTTCAGGGTGCGCGATTGTACGCAAGGTAAATAGGTGTTGCAAGTGGCCGTCCATCGCGCCTTGACACTCGGGGGCCTGGGTCCTAGCATGCCGCGCAACCCTTCTGGAGCGACTGTCGCTGATGCAACCCCAAGCTTTCTACCGCGCGGTCGCGGACGATTTTAGCGCCGTCGACGGCATCATCAAGCAGCAGCTCACATCTAAAGTGCCGCTGGTCTCCAAAATTGGCGACTACATTACGTCGGCGGGTGGCAAACGCCTGCGTCCTTTATTAGTGTTGCTGTGCGGCAAGGCCCTGGGCCGCGAAGGCGACGATCTGCGCCTGCTGGCTGCCACGATTGAATTCCTGCATACCGCGACCCTGCTGCATGACGACGTGGTCGACATGTCCGGCATGCGCCGTGGCCGCGAAACCGCCAATGCCATGTGGGGCAACGCGCCCAGTGTGCTGGTGGGTGATTTCCTGTATTCGCGCTCGTTCGAAATGATGGTCGAGCTGGGCTCGATGCCGGTCATGAAGATCCTGTCGCAAGCCACGCGCATCATCGCCGAAGGCGAAGTGCTGCAGTTGTCCAAGGTACGTGACGCCAGCACCACCGAAGAAACCTATATGGAAGTGATTCGCGGCAAAACCGCGATGCTCTTCGAAGCCTCCACCCATAGTGCCGCCGCGCTGTGTGGCGCGACCGCCGAACAGGCCGAAGCCCTGCGCACCTTCGGTGATCACCTGGGCGTGGCATTCCAATTGGTGGACGACCTGCTCGACTACCGTGGCGACGCCGAAACCCTGGGCAAGAACGTCGGCGACGACCTGGCCGAAGGCAAGCCGACCCTGCCGCTGATCTACACCATGCGCGAAGGCACGCCGGAACAGGCTGCGCTGGTGCGCAAGGCGATTCAGAAAGGTGGGATCGAAGACCTGGAAAGCATCCGTGCGGCCGTCGAGGCCTCGGGCTCGCTGGACTACACCGCGCAACTGGCCCGTGACTACGTGGCCCGTGCAATCAAATGCCTGGAAGCCCTCCCGGCCAGCGAATACAGGGACGCCCTGGTTGAGCTGAGTGAGTTTGCGGTGGCACGCACGCACTAAATCACATTGATGCGGGAGGAGCGTACCTCCTCCCACATTTAGATTTCATTCAACCTGCAAGACCGTAAATCCCTATACAATGTGCGACTTTAGCCATCCTGACCTTTAAGGAGCGCAAGTGAGCACTTTGCCACCCTGCCCGAAATGCAATTCCGAATACACCTACGAAGACGGCACCCAACTGGTCTGCCCGGAATGCGCCCATGAATGGTCCGCTAACGGTGAGACCGAAGCGGCCGGCGATGAAACCGTGAAGAAAGACTCCGTGGGTAACGTGCTGCAGGACGGCGACACCATCACCGTGATCAAAGACCTCAAGGTCAAGGGCACCTCCCTGGTGGTGAAAGTCGGTACCAAGGTGAAAAACATCCGCCTGTGCGACGGCGACCACGATATCGATTGCAAGATCGACGGTATCGGCCCGATGAAACTCAAATCCGAGTTCGTGCGCAAAGTCTGAATATGCTGCTTCCATCCCGCGCCCGTCGCGGGATGGCGTTTCGCCCTCTGCGTTGATCAAACGCAACACCCCTTCAGAAAAAACCAAAAACCGCCAATAGGCACTTGCTATTCAGCGAATAAGAATTATTCTCATTGAAACCCATCAAGGAGAATTGACCATGACTTATTTGATAGACGCCTGGCTGGATCGCCCACACCCTTACCTGCGAATCCTGCATCGGGAAACCGGCGAAGTCTGTGCAGTGCTTGAAGAAGAAGCATTGAGTGAACTGCAGGACCAGGGTGACCTGGACGTCAATGGCCTGAGTTCGAGCGAACCCGGTGTGCTGAAGGAGGTGGTGCGTAATTTGTTTCTGTTCTGCTATGCCCGAGCGTTGCGCCCGGCCACGGAAATCAATGGCAAGTTTCATCCATGAGCCATGCTGAAGAACCCTGTAGGAGCGGGCTGGCTCGCCCCTACAGGTAATCAGCAGCAGGTCTTACAGAACGTCGAGCAGCTCGACGTCGAACACCAGAACGCTGTGTGGCGGGATGCTGCCAACGCCTTGAGCGCCGTAAGCCAACTCGCTCGGCACGTACAGGCGCCATTTGCTGCCGGCATTCATCAGTTGCAGGGCTTCGGTCCAACCGGCGATCACGCCACCTACCGGGAATTCGGCTGGCTGGCCACGCTCGTAGGAGCTGTCGAACACAGTGCCGTCGATCAGGGTGCCGTGGTAGTGGGTACGCACCTGGTCTTCACGGGTCGGCTTGGCGCCGTCGCCCTGAGTCAGCACTTCAAACTGCAGACCGGAAGCCAGGGTGGTGATGCCCTCGCGCTTGGCGTTTTCAGCCAGGAAAGCCAGGCCGGCACCGGCTGCGGCTTCAGCCTTGGCAGCGGCTTCGGCTTGCATGATTTCGCGGATCACCTTGAAGCTGGCGGCCATTTGTTCCTGGTCAACACGGCTTGGCTTACCCGCAAAAGCGTCGGTCAGGCCGGCCAGGATCGCGTCCAGGCTCACGCCCGGCGGCGGGTTGTCGCGCAGTTGGTCGCCCAACTGACGGCCGATACCGTAGCTGACGCGGGTTTCGTCGGTGGACAGATTAACTTCGGACATGAATAGGCTCCGCTGTAGGACGGTACTGAAAACACTGTCTCCCGCACCGCCCAAAACTAAAAGGGCCCGCAGACTAGCACAGAATATGTGCCCCCGATGAGCCTTCTCGGAGTACCGATATGGCGCCGCAGGTCGCTGTACAAGAGTGTGCGCCGGGGTTTTACGAATAAACGTTTCAGATTCTCGTCCGCCTGCCGATACAGGTCTACTCACCTTGGCTGGCTCAAACAACAACACCGTCCAGCAGACAAATCACTTTTGCGGAGCATTCGATGAACAGCTGGTTCGGTAACATCAGCGTCAACCTCAAACTCGGCCTGGGCTTCGGCCTGGTGCTGGTCCTCACCTCGATCCTGGCCCTCACCGGCTGGACCAGCCTCGGCAGCCTGATCGATCGCAGTAACTGGATGAGCGATATCACCCAGCTCAACGCGTCGCTGACCAAACTGCGCATCGTGCGTTTGCAGTACATGCTGGCCAACGGCGACGAAGCCGTGGCGCAGAACGTACAGACCAGCCTGGATGCGTTCGCCGCACAACAGCAGAAGCTGCTGGACAGTTTCAAGAGCCCGGAAAACGTCAAGCTGCTGACCGACCAGAAGGCCGTGATCACCGCCTATCAGCAGTCCCTGAACAAAATGCGTGAGGCTTACCGCAACGGCAACGCGTCGCGCCAGGTCATGGGCGACAAGGCCGACATCGCCAACGCTCAGATCGAGGCCCTGGACACCAGTGTGCAGCAGATGCCGGACAGCCCGGAACGCTTCACCCAGTTCCAGGCATTGACCAATGCCAAGCAGGAATTCCAGTTGGCCCGCTACGAAGTGCGTGGCTACACCAACAACGTCAACCCTGACACCGAAGCCCGCGCCGCGGCACAAATCGAGAAAGCCATCAACGGCTTGAAAGGTTTGAGCGCCGTGTTCGGCAGCAGCCAGCAAAGCGCACTGACCGCGCTTGAAACCGCCCTGAATGCCTATCGCAACGCCGTGCAGAACTATAAGGCTGCCAACGCCAACATCGTCGCCGCCCGGGCCGAGATGACCACCCAGGGAGCCGATATCGTCACCATCAGCGACAAGCTCTACGATATTCAGCTTGACCGCCGCGACGCCGAAAGCGCCCAGGCCCGTAGCCTGCAGTTGATCAGCACCTTGCTGGCACTGCTGGTCGGCATCATCGCCGCGCTGGTGATTACCCGCCAGATCACCCGTCCGATCCAGGACACCCTGGCCGTGGTGGAGCGCATTGCCTCCGGCGATCTGAGCCACAACATTCAGGTCACCCGCCGCGACGAGTTGGGCGTTCTGCAACAAGGCATCCAGCGCATGGGCACCACTTTGCGCGAACTGATCAGCGGGATTCGTGATGGCGTGACTCAAATCGCCAGCGCCGCCGAAGAGTTGTCGGCCGTGACCGAGCAGACCAGCGCCGGCGTGAACAGCCAGAAAATCGAAACCGACCAGGTCGCCACCGCGATGCATGAAATGACCGCCACCGTGCAGGAAGTGGCGCGCAATGCCGAACAGGCTTCCCAGGCTGCGTCCGACGCCGATGGCCAGGCCCGTGAAGGCGACAAGGTGGTGGCCGAGGCCATCGCTCAGATCGAGCGGCTCGCCGCTGAAGTGGCGCGCTCCACCGACGCCATGACGCATCTGCAGCAAGAGAGCAACAAGATCGGCAGCGTGATGGATGTGATCAAGGCCGTGGCCGAACAGACCAACCTGCTGGCTCTCAACGCAGCGATCGAAGCGGCACGTGCAGGTGAAGCCGGCCGTGGCTTTGCCGTCGTGGCGGACGAAGTGCGCGGCCTGGCCCAGCGCACGCAGAAATCCACCGAAGAAATCGAAGGCCTGGTCGCCGGCTTGCAGAACGGCACCCAGCAAGTGGCCAACGTGATGAACAACAGCCGCAGCCTCACCGACAGCAGCGTGGAACTGACCCGCAAGGCCGGCGTGTCGCTGGAGAACATCACCCGGACGGTGTCCAACATCCAGTCGATGAACCAGCAGATCGCCGCTGCCGCCGAAGAGCAGAGCGCCGTGGCCGAAGAGATCAGCCGCAGCATCGTCAACGTGCGCGATGTGTCGGAACAGACCGCCAGCGCCAGTGAAGAGACCGCCAAATCCAGCGTGGAACTGGCCCGACTGGGCAGCCAGTTGCAGCAGATGGTAAGCCACTTCCGGGTGTAGGAAAGCAAAAAGCCGCCTCGGCATACACCGAGGCGGCTCCGCTTTTCAGACCTTAGCGGTCATCGAAGCTGTCCCAAATCGGCAGTCAAAACCAACCGATTCATTGCAAAATTTTGCCGCCGTTTTTGTACATAAACAAACCAGGCCGAGCGTGGTCAGGGCTTGCACGAAAGGATAGTCGCCATTAATATCGGCAGGGTGGGTCAGCGCTTTCAGTGAGCTCGCAATCCCAGCCACTAACTGGGATCGCAAAAAAACCGTCTTAACCAAGACGGTTTTTTATTGCCCGCGATTTACCGCTCAGCCCTCGCCCTCCTCCACAAACACCAGCCGATTCCCGAACGGATCCTTGATGCTCATCTCCCGCGAGCCCCACGGAGTTTCCTCAACGTCCGGCTTGGCGTAACGATAATCCTTGGCCAGCAATTGCCGTTGGTACCCGTCCACGCCTTGCGCCTGAATGCGCACGGCGGCGCCCGGCGACGCATCGCCATGGTGCTCGGACAAATGCAGCACGCACTCGCCCAAAGACACCTGCAGGTACACCGGATAATTGGCCTCGAAACGGTGCTGCCAATCCACCTTGAAACCCAGGAAGTCGACGTAGAATTCCAAGGTTTTGGCTTCGTCGAAAATTCGCAGGATGGGGGTGACTTTTCCTAAGTGCATGGCGATCGCTCCGTGTGTGAAGGCGCCCACTATAAAGACCAAAACCCACCGCGCAAATCCCCGCTGCGCGCCAGGAAGCGGCCCGGCCGTTCACCGTTGGCGTGCCCATTGTGGTAGCTCAACACTCCGTTGACCCATACCCCCTCGATGCCTTTCGCCGCCCGCTGCGGTGCCTTGAAGTCCGCGACGTCACGCACTCGCAAGGGGTCTAACAACACCAGATCGGCCCAGTGCCCTTCACGGATTTCACCGCGCTCCGACAAGCCAAACCGCGCCGCCGACAAGCCGGTCATTTTGTGCACCGCCGTGTGCAGCGGGAACAACCCCACATCCCGGCTGAAATGTCCTAGCACCCGTGGGAACGCGCCCCACAGGCGCGGGTGCGGGAACGGGTCTTCCGGCAACCCGTCGGAGCCCACCATCGACAACGGATGCGCAAGGATGCGCCGCACATCCGCCTCGTCCATGCCGTAGTACACCGCCCCCGCCGGTTGCAGGCGACGGGCCGCGTCGAGCAGGGAAACGTCCCACTCGGCCGCAATGTCCTGCAAGTCGCGCCCGCCCATGGAGGGGTACGGCGTCGACCAGGTGATGGTGATGGGGAAGGCATCGGTGACTTGCTTGAGGTCCAGCGTCGAGGAACTGGCCGCATAGGGGTAGCAATCACAACCCACCGGGTGGGTTTTCGCGGCCAGTTCCAAGGACGCCAGCAACTGCGGACTACGCCCCCAGTTACCCGCGCCGGCACATTTGAGGTGGGAAATGATCACCGGCGCCTGGGCATGCCGGCCGATCAGGAACGCTTCGTCCATGGCCTCCAGCACCGGCTCGAATTCGCTGCGCAAATGGGTGGTGTACACCGCGCCGAAAGCGGTCAGCTCTTCGCTCAGTTGCAGCACTTCATCTGTCTCGGCGTTGAACGCACTGGCGTAGGCCAAACCGGTGGACAAACCCAGGGCGCCCGCCTCAAGGCTTTCCTTCAACTGCGCGCGCATGGCCGTTATTTCTGCCTGGGTGGCCGTGCGGTAGAGGTCGTCCAAGTGGTTGCTGCGCAGCGCCGTATGGCCGATCAACGCAGCAACGTTGACCGCCGGGTGGGCGTTTTCCACCGCTTGGCGGTAGTCGGCAAAGCGCGGGTAGGCAAAGGCATCACGCCGCCCCAGCAGGTTCATCGGGTCCGGCGGATCGCCACGCAGGCTGACCGGCGCCGCGCTGATACCGCAGTTGCCGACGATCACCGTGGTCACACCCTGACTGAGTTTGGGCAGCATCTGCGGCTGGCGTATCACCACTGTGTCGTCGTGGGTGTGCACGTCGATAAAGCCCGGCGCCAGCACCCGGCCACTGGCCTCGATTGTTTGCGCGGCCGAGCCGCTCGACAGCTCGCCGATGGCCTCAATACGCCCCGCACGCACGCCTACATCGGCGACATATCCCGGGGTGTTGCTGCCATCGATAATCAGAGCCTGGCGAATCAACGTGTCGTACTTCATTTCAATCTCCGAGCGGCAAGGCATCGGGGCCGCCGCGGTAGTCGTCCAGGGCCAGCTTGATGCGGCGCAGGCGTTCCTGGTTATCGTCCGGCATGGCCAGCGCCAGCTCGGTGGCGAGCAGGTCGATGGCCAGCAGCATGCCGTAGCGCGCCGCCGTGGGTTTGTAGATAAAACTGGTTTCGGCCGGTTGCAGCGGTAGCACCACGTCGGCCAGGCGCGCCAACGGTGAGTCGGCGAGCGTGAGGGCGATAACGCGTGCGTCGTAGTTGCGCGCCAGTTCCACCACGTCGAGCAACTCGGGCGTCAGGCCGGTCAGCGAGCAGACGATCAGCACGTGCTGCGGGCCCAGCGTGGCGGCGGTGACGCGCATCATCAGTGGGTCATGGCAAGCGGCAATCGGATAGCCCAGGCGCACCAGGCGCACTTGCAACTCATCGCTGCACAGGCTGGACGGGCCGCCCATGCCGAACGCATGCACCATGCGCGCCTTGCTCAACAGGCCGACCGCGTCGGCGAAACTTGCCTGATCGAAGCCCGCCAGGTGCTGGCGCAGCGTGGCTTCGATATCCCCCAGGATCTGCCGGTGAAACGCCGACTGCTCGGGTGTGCCCACCGGGTCCAGGAAGCGGCTGCCGACGCCGCTGGCCTGGGCCAGCTGCAGGCGTAGATCGCGCAAGTCGCGGCAACCGACACTGCGGGCAAAACGTGACAAGGTCGCAGTGCTGACCTCGGCGCGCTGGGACAGTGCCTCCAGACTGGCCGACGCGGCAAAGCCTACGTCGTCCAGCATCAGCCGGGCGATGCGCCCTTCGCCGGCGCTGAAGGACGCCTGGCGGGCGCGGATCTGGTAGAGGATGTCCATAAGGGCTCCGGGTCAAAGCAGGCAGGACAGACCATAGGTCAGACCGAAGGCAACCACGGAAATCAGGGTTTCCAGCACGGTCCAGGTCTTGAAGGTTTGGATCACCGTCATATTGAAGTATTCCTTGATCAGCCAGAAGCCGCCGTCGTTGACGTGGGAAAAGATCACCGAGCCCGCACCGGTGGCCAGCACCAGCAATTCCGGATGTGGATAACCCAGGCCCAGGGCCACCGGCGCCACCACACCGGAGGCAGTGGTCATGGCCACCGTGGTCGAGCCGGTAGCGATGCGCATCAGTGCGGCGAACAACCAGCCCATCACCAGCGGCGACAGGTGGAAGGCATGGGCCAGCCCCAGAATCTCGTTGGTCACGCCGGCATCCACCAGGATACGATTCAAACCGCCACCCGCCCCCACCAGCAGCGTGATGCTGGCAGTCGGCGCCAGGCATTCGTTGGTAAATTTGAGGATCGATTCGCGGTTGAAGCCTTGAGCCAGGCCCAGGGTCCAGAAACTGACCAGCGTCGCCACCAGCAGCGCAATCACCGAGTTGCCGATAAACAACAGGAACTGGTTGAACCCCGTGCCCGGCGTGGACAACACATTGGCCCAGCCGCCGATCATCATCAGCACCACTGGCAACAGAATGGTGGCCATGGTCAGGGCAAAACTCGGGAGACGGCTACGCGGCTCGCGCTCGATAAACTGGCGCTCCAGCGGGTTTTCCGCCGGCAGGTGAATACGCGGCACGATGTATTTGGCGTAGACGGGGCCGGCGATGATTGCCGTCGGAATGCCGATCAGAATCGCATACAGCACGGTCTGCCCCACCGACGCGTTGTACGCCAGCACCGCCATCATCGCCGCCGGGTGCGGCGGCACCAGCGCATGCACCACCGACAAGCCGGCGACCATCGGTAAACCAACCATCAGGATCGACACCCCCACCCGCCGCGCCACGGTAAACGCGATGGGCACCAGCAACACAAAGCCCACCTCGAAAAACAGCGGCAGCCCCACCAGAAAGGCAATGCACACCATGGCCCAGTGCGCATTGCGCTCGCCGAAGCGATGGATCAAGGTGCGCGCCACCTGCTCGGCACCGCCGGACTCGGCCATCATTTTGCCGAGCATGGTGCCCAGCGCCACCACCAGGGCGATGTGTCCCAGGGTCTTGCCGACGCCCGCCTCGTAGGAGCCCATGATGGTGTCGGCCGGCATCCCGGCCAACAGCGCCAGGCCGATAGACACCAGGGTGATGACGATAAACGGGTTGAGTCGGTAACGTGCAATCAGCACGATCAATGCAATGATGGCGATGGCAGCGTATGCCAACAGCCCAAAGCCCGGTGATGCGGCCATGCGGTACTCCTCGGAAAGGGTCACGTCGAATTGGTTGTGAAATTCATAAATCATTTCCCCACGGGATTTTCAAACTGCATGAAAGTAACTTTCGTCCACGGATAAGCGCTGTCGCCGTCGGACATGTTCGGCGCCATCGGATGAAAATCAGGAAGGTGTTCTTACATGAGGATCGGACGCTGGCGGAAACTCAGACCGCGCCGCTGGGTCTTAGAATGCGCACCCACTCACGCTCAGGAAAATCGATGATGACTCGTAGCTCTTTCGCCGCCGCCGCCGTGCTTCTGGCCTTGTGCGGCCACGCAACGGCCGCCGATAACGCCGCGCTGACAAAGTGCATGGACAGCGCCAACACCACGCTCGACATGGTCACCTGCAACACCAAAGAGGCCAAGGTTCAGGACGATCGCCTGAACCGCGCCTACAAAACCGCCCTCGCCGCCCAGGAAGGCCCACGTAAACAGCAGCTGCAGGACGTGCAGCGCCTGTGGATAAAGTATCGCGACGCCAATTGCGCCTTTGCCGGCTCGGCGACCGGTGGTTCCATCGATCGGGTCAACGGCTCCGGCTGCGTACTGGACATGACCCAGACCCGCGCCCAGGAACTCGAAGACCTGATGGGGCCATAACTCCTCGCTCTGGGCGGAGTCAGTCGTGATGCACCCGCGCGCGTTTGAGCAGTTTTTTGCAGCGCTCAGACAAATGCAGCACCCGCAAATGCTTGCCGGCCTTGTTGTAGCGCTCGCGCAGGGTCATCAGCGCGGCAATCGCCGAATAATCGACGAAGCTGAGGTGGCGACAGTCCAGCGTCACCTGGGCCGGGTCGTTGGCCGGATCGAACTGGTTCAGGAACGGCGTGGTTGAGGCGAAGAACAAAGTGCCATGCAGGCGATAGAGCTTGCTGCCGTCGGCTTCCACGTGTTCGTCGGCGTACAGCTCGCGGGCCTGCTGCCAGGCAAAATTCAGTGCCGCAATCACGATCCCGCACAGCACCGCGGTGGCCAGGTCGGTGAACACGGTGATGACCGTCACTGCGATAATCACCAGCACATCATTGAGCGGCACCTTGTTGATCACCCGCAACGACGCCCACGCGAAGGTCTGTTGAGACACCACGAACATCACCCCCACCAGCGCCGCCAGTGGAATCCGCTCGATCAGCGGCGACAAAAACAGAATGAACAATAGGATCATCACCCCGGCAAACACCCCGGAGAAACGCCCGCGTCCGCCGGAGCTGAGGTTGATCACGGTTTGCCCGATCATCGCGCAACCGCCCATGCCACCGAACAGGCCCGAGACCATGTTCGCGGCGCCCAGGGCCACGCTCTCACGGTCGGGGTAGCCACGGGTCTCGGTGATTTCGTCGGTGAGGTTGAGGGTCAGCAGGGTCTCCAGCAGGCCGACCATCGCCATCAGGAACGCGTAGGGCGCAATGATGCCGAGGGTTTCCAGGGTCCAGGGAACCTGCGGCAGCGCAAAGCCGGGCAGGCCACCGGCGATGTGAGCCATGTCGCCCAGGGTGCGCGTCGGCAAGCCCAGCAGGTACACCGCCAGACCCACGCCGAGGATCGCCACCAGCGCAGGCGGCACTGCGCGCGTGATGCGCGGCAGCCCATAGACAATCGCCATGGTCACCAGCACCAGGCCGCTCATTACGTAGAGCGGCGTGCCACTGAGCCAGGCCTCGCCGTTCTTGAAATGCTCCAACTGCGCCAGGGCAATGATGATCGCCAGGCCGTTGACGAACCCCAGCATCACCGGGTGCGGCACCATGCGCACCAGCTTGCCCAGGCGCAGCAGGCCGAACGCAACCATGATCAACCCGCCCAGCAGCACGGTGGCGAGCAGATACTCCACCCCGTGCCGCACCACCAGCGCGACGATCACCACCGCCATCGAACCGGCCGCCCCGGACACCATCCCCGGCCGCCCGCCGAACAGCGCGGTGAGGGTACAGATGATAAAGGCGCCGTACAGGCCCATCAGTGGGTTGAGGTGAGCGACCAGGGCGAAGGCGATGCATTCGGGCAGCAACGCAAAGGACGTGGTGAGGCCGGCCAGGGCATCGGCGCGCAGACGGGTGAGGTTCATGAGGTACCAGGGTATTGCGGGGAATAAGGCCGGGAATGGTACGGAATTGAGCGGGGTGGGGCTAGTCTTGAAGGCCGAGTGGGCGCCATCGGGGTGCAAGCCCGCTCTCACATGACCGTCGAATCAGCAGGCATACCGCGCCAGCTTGGCCTGGATAAAGTCCAGGAAGCACTGGATGCGCAGTGCCAACTGCGAGTTGCGATAGAACACCGCGTGGATCGGTTGGCGGTAGCCGCTGTAAAACGTTTCCAGCAGCGGCACCAGGCGCCCGGCGTCGATGTCGTCGAAGGTCATGAAGTTCGACAGGCAAGCAATGCCCTGCCCTTCCAATGCCAGGTGACGCAGGGTTTCGCCGCTGGAAGCGCCGATGCTCGGCTGGATCAGCCAGCGGTCGCCTGCCGCATGGCGCAGCGGCCAATGGTTGAGGGTTTCGGTCTGGGTGAAACCCAGCAAGGTGTGATCCGCCAGGTCAGCGACCGTGCGTGGCGTGCCGTGGCGCTCAAGATAGTCGGGGCTGGCAAGGATATGCAGCGGGGTGCAGCCCAGGGACCGCGCATGCAGGCTCGAATCGGCCAACGCACCGATGCGAATCGCAATGTCGGTGCTCTGTTCCAGCAGGTCGATGATCAGGTCATCGCTGTTGAGCTCCAGTTGGATCTGCGGATACAGGCGGCGGAATTCGGCGATGTACGGAATGATCCCGTGCAGCATGAACGGCACCGCCGCATTGATGCGCAGGCGCCCGGCCGGTGTTTGCTGGCGCGAGCTGAGGCGTTCTTCCAGCTCATCCATCTGCGCCAGAATCGCCTTGGCCTGCTCGAAGAAGTATTTGCCTTCTTCGGTCAGGTCCATGCGCCGCGTGGTGCGGTTGATCAGCGTGGTGTCGAGCTTGGCTTCCAGGCGCGACAAGGTCCGGCTGACCGCCGACGGCGTCTGCCCGGCCTGCTCCGCCGCTGCGGAAATCGAGCCGCACTCGATCACGCTGACAAAGATCTGTAGCTCATCGGATCGGGCTTTCACGGGCGCTCCTCTCTCATCGTGAGGCGCAGCTTACACCGAGAGGTTGAACACCTGCGCCAGATGCTGCTCATAGCGCGCCACATCCGCGTCGATGGCCGGGCGTTTCATCACATCCACGCAAAGGAAAGTCGGCAGGCCGGTCATGCCGAGGAATTGATTGGCCTTGTGAAACGGGAAGTACACCGCGTCCACGCCCTTGGCTTCGAAGAAATCGCTGGGGTCGTCGAAGGCTTGCTGCGGTGCGTTCCAGGTCAGCGACAACATGTACTGCTTGCCCTGGATCAGGCCGCCGCTGCCGTATTTCTGCGATGCATCGGAACGGGTGCGACCATCGCTGGCATACAGGCTGCCGTGGCCTTCGGTGAAGACTTCGTCGATGTACTTCTTGACGATCCACGGCGCGCCCATCCACCAGCCGGGCATCTGGTAGATGATCACGTCGGCCCACAGGAACTTGGCGACCTCTTCGGCCACGTCGTAGCCGGCGTCGATATGAGTGACTTTGACGTCGATACCGGCACGGTCCAGCACCGCCGCTGCGGTGTCATGCAGGGTAGCGTTGTAGCGGCCATCGGAGTGGGCGAATTGTTTACCGCCGTTGAGCAACAGGACTTTTTTCATGGGAGATTCCAGAAGGTTGGAAAGGTCTGGACGCAGACTATCCACCCAGACCCCTTCGAATAAGCCATGAACCGGCAAAATACATTTGATCTGCAAGCACGAATAGGCGGCCATTATTAACCACTGATCAGCAGATGCCCGCCCAACAGCGCCATGCCGACAAAAAATACCCGTTTGAACACCACGGCACTGATGCGCTGGCGTACCCACTGGCCCAGCCACATGCCTAACAGCGCCGGCACCAGCGCCAGCAATGAAGCATTCAGTTCAGCGCCGCCCAGCCCACCGCGCCAGGCCAGCCCGCCAGCCAAGGCCAGGGTGGACACGCTGAACGACAGCCCCAGCGCCTGCACCAGTTGATCGCGCTGCAAGCCCAGCGCCTGCAGATATGGCACGGCGGGAATCACAAACACCCCGGTGGCTGCGGTCACGACGCCGGTGAGCAATCCGCATAGCGGGCCCAGCCAGCGCTCCGCCGCCGAGCCGACCTTGAACGTGGGCAACAACAACCCGCTCAAGGCGTACGCCAGCAACGCTGCGCCCAAGGCATGCGCCACCCAGCCGCCGCCGTCGATGCCCAGCCACGCCGTACCGAGCCCGGTGCCGAGAAAAATCAGCAACAGCATCGGCCACAGACGTCTGACCAGCACACTCAGATGACCGCCGAATGCCAGTTGCCAGAGGTTGGTGACGGTCGACGGAATGATCAGCAACGCCGCAGCCTGCGCCGGCAACATAGCCAGACCGAGTAGCCCCATGGCCACGGTGGGCAAGCCCAAACCGATCACCCCTTTGACGGTGCCCGCCAGCATAAAGGTGGCGATCACCAGCAAGGACAAGGCCAAGCCGATATTTTGATAGAACGTGAGGAAGGTCGTCATGGGCCGATTGTGACGATTTTCGATGAGCGCGAAAATTCGCCATATACTTAGGCAGCCTCTTGTTTTACTTGAGGCTTGAAGCTTCATCCGCAGCAAGGCCCGATAAGGCCCGTCCAGCCACCCGAGAAACCGGCCATGCACTTTGACCTGATCGACCTGCGCCTCTACCTGCACACGCTGGACGCCGGCAATATCACCGCTGGCGCAGCCCGCAGCCATTTGTCTCTGGCCGCCGCCAGCGCGCGAATCCGGGCCATGGAAGCGTCGCTGGGGATCGAGTTGCTGCAACGCGGTCGCCGTGGTGTCAGCCCGACGCCCGCGGGCAAGGCCCTGGCCCGCCACGCGCGCCTGCTGTTGCAACAGGCCGACCACCTGCAACAAGACCTGGCGGCGTATGCCAATGGCGTCAAAGGCCAGGTGCGCCTGCTGTGCAACACCACGGCGCTGAGCGAATACCTGCCGGAACTGCTGGCGGATGTGCTGCGTGACAATCCCTACCTGGATATCGACCTGCAGGAGCTGCCCAGCCTGCGCATCACCCAGGCGCTGCGCCAAGGCACGGCCGACCTGGGGATCATCTCCGACGCGGTGGATACCCACGGTTTGCAGACCCTGCCCTTTCGCGACGACCCGCTGGTGCTGATCATGCCGGCGACGCATGCACTGGCGGCAGGACCGGCCAGTTTTATCGATAGCCTGCAACACGACTTCGTCGGCCTGGCGGCCCACAGTGCGCTGGCGGTGTACCTGGAAGAACAGGCGCTGCACGCCGGCTTTCGTTTGCACACGCGAATTCGCGCCGAGAGCTTTGATGGGCTGATGCGCATGGTCGCGCGCGGCGCCGGCCTGGGGATCGTGCCCCAGGCCGCGTTGGAACGCTGGTCAGGAAAACACCGCTTCAAAGCTCAGCCGCTGCGCGAAGAATGGGCCTCTCGGCGATTGCTGCTATGTGCGCGCTCGTTCGAACAACTGCCGGGTTACGCCAAGGCCTTGTTCGAAGCGCTGGCCCTGCCCTTGCGGAAAAACCCGTAGTACACCGCCGACAGTATCAGCAGAAACGGCACGCCAAACACCAGAGTCAGCTTGAACGCCTCGGTGAAGTAGGTGGTGATCATCACCGCGCCCATCAGCACCAACCCCAGCAGGGTGCTGCAGGGAAACAGGCGCAACTGGAACGACAGGTTCGGCCCACCGTGGCGCTTGCGATAGCGACGGAAAAACAGGTGGGTGAGGAAGATCATGAACCAGGTGAAAATCGCACCGAACATCGAGATCGCCATCATCAAGGTGAACGCGCTTTGCGGGTACACCACGTTGAGCAAGGTCGCCAGGGCGATGCCCGAGCTGGACAGCACCAGCGCGTTCAGCGGTATCCCGCTCTTGCTCAACGTGCCCATGGCCTTGGGCGCAAAGCCGGCGCGCGAGAGGCTGAACATCATGCGCGTGGTGATGTAGAGCTGGCTGTTCATCGCCGACAGCGCCGCGATCAGGATGACGAAATTCATCACCCCGGTGGCGCCGGGGATGCCGAGGGTCTGCATCACCGTGACGAACGGGCTCTGTGCCTGGCCGGCCTGGCTCCACGGCACGATGGCGAGCATCAGCGCCAGGGTCAGCAGGTAGAACACCACCAGGCGCACGATGGTCGCGCGAAAGGCTTGCCTGACCGCACGCTCCGGGTCGGCCGCTTCACCGGCGGCCACGGCGATCATCTCCACACTCAGGTAACTGAAGATCGACACGATCACCGCGATCCACATACCGCTCACACCGTGGGGAAAGAAACCGCCATGAGCCGTGTAGTTCTGCACACCGTAGTCCGGGTTGGCGGAACCGAACACCACGTACACCGCGAGGAGAATGAAGCCGACGATGGCGCTGATCTTGATCGTTGAAAACCAGTACTCGAAGTTGCCGAAGGTTTTCACGCTGATGGCATTGAGCACAATCAGCACGCTGGAAAACGACACGATCCACACCCACTCCGGCACGTTGGCGAACCAGTACTTCATGTACATCGCCACCGCCGTGACCTCGGCGCCCACCGCCAGCACAATCGCCGCCCAATAGGCATAGCGCACCAGGAACCCGGCCAGCGGGCTGATATAGAACTCGGCATAGGCGCCGAAGGAACCGGAGGTGGAATGGGCCACCGTCATCTCCGCCAGGCAGCCCATCAGCAGCAAGGTGATCAACGCACCGATGGCGTAGCTCACCAGTACGCTGGGCCCGGCATAGCCGATGGCGTAGGCGCTGCCCATGAACAGCCCGGTGCCGATGGCGCCACCGATGGCGATCATGCTCATCTGGCCGGAGGTGAGCTGGCGCCTCAGGCCCAGTTCGCGATGGGTGATTTCGGCAAAGCCGTTGTCTGGTGTGGTCACTGTGGTGTGCCTCTTTATTATTGTGGTTGTACTGTCTAACTGTTGTCACAGATCCCCTGTGGGAGGCGGCAGGCCCCTCCCACATTCTCCGGCGTTTATTCAGGTAACGCTGTGGCGGACCTTGAATTGGGGTTGGTCCCAGGTGTTGTTATCTAGAATCTCACCAAGGATTTCCACCGCATCCCACACCTCGGTAAAGCTCGTGTACAGCGGCGTAAACCCAAAGCGCATGATGCGCGGTTCGCGGTAGTCGCCGATCACGCCACGGGCGATCAGCGCTTGGATCACCGCATAGCCTTCAGGATGCTCGAAGCTCACATGACTGCCGCGCTTGGCGTGTTCACGCGGGGTAATCAGTTGCAGGCCATGGGCGGCGCAGCGGGTCTGCACCAAGGCAATAAACAGGTCGGTCAACGCGAGGGATTTGCGGCGCAGGCTGGCCATGTCGGTCTGTTCAAAAATCTCCAGACCGCATTCCACCATCGCCAACGAAGTGATCGGCTGGGTGCCGCACAGGTAGCGAGCGATGCCGGCGCTCGGCGCATAGCTGGATTCCATGGCAAACTGCCGCGTATGCCCGAACCAGCCCGACAACGGCTGGCGCACCAGGTCCACCAGCGCCGGGTTGACCCACACGAATGCCTGGGAGCCGGGGCCGCCGTTGAGGTATTTGTAGGTACAGCCAATCGCGTAATCGGCGCCGGCCTGATGCAGGTCCAGCGGCACCGCGCCCGCCGAATGCGCCAGGTCCCAGATCGTCAGCGCACCGCACTCATGGCTCAGGGCGGTCATGCCCCGCATGTCATACATGTAGCCGGTTTTGTAGTTGACATGAGTGAGCATCACCACCGCCACGTCGGCGTCGATGGCCTGGGTCAGCTCGTCCGGGCCGTCCACCAGGCGCAGTGAATAGCCCTGTTGCAGCAACTCGGCCAGGCCTTCGGCGATATACAGGTCGGTGGGGAAGTTGCTGGCCTCGCTGACGATGATCCTGCGCGTCGGCGCCCGCTGGCGCTGCACGCTCAGTGCGGCGCTGAGCACTTTGAACAGGTTGATCGAAGTGGTATCGGTGATTGCGACTTCGCCGTCGCGTGCGCCGATCAGTGGGGCCAGGCGGTTGCCAAGGCGCAGGGACAGGTCTGCCCAGCCCGCGCTGTTCCAACTGCGAATCAAACCCTCGCCCCACTCCTGGGCAATCACCTGTTGCGCCCGCGCCAGCGATGCCACCGGGCGTGCGCCGAGGGAGTTGCCGTCCAGGTAGATCACGCCTTGGGGCAAGGCAAAGCATGCACGCAGCGGTGCCAGCGGGTCCTGGGCATCCAGGGTTTGGCAATGGCTTCGGGAGGTCATGGCAGGTCCTGATTCTTATAAGAGAAGATGAACCAAATTATTAACGAAGTTTTAAAGAATTTTCGTGCAAAGTGCTGGGCGACAAGCTAATTAAGCTGTAGGAAATTCGAATTAAACCTTCAAACACGCGGATTTATTCTAAGCATGATCCTTGACGCCACCGACCTGCGCCTCCTGCATTTTCTGCAACAGGACGGCCGTATCAGTAATCAGGAACTGGCGGAAAAAGTCGCCCTGTCGCCCTCCGCCTGCCTGCGCCGTTTGCGCCTGCTGGAAAGCGAGGGTGTAATCAGCGGCTACCGTGCGGTGCTGAATGCCGAGCAATTGGGGATCGAACTGGAAGCCATCGTCCACCTGTCCTTGCGTCAGGACGTAGAGGATTGGCACGAGACCTTCATCAAGAAGGTGCAAGGCTGGCCGGAAGTGGCCAGCGCCTATGTGATCACCGGCGCGAGCAACTACGTGCTGCGGGTGCAGGCGCGCAACCTCAAGCATTTTTCTGACTTTATCGTGAACCACCTGAACCGCACGGCGGGAGTGATGGATATCCGTTCGGAGATTGTGCTGCAGAAGATCAAGGATCGGGATGAAGTGTTGGATCTGGTCGTGCGCAAATAGTCAGGCACGACACAGATCAAATGTGGGAGGGGCGGTGCGACCATTCGACTTGCCCCCTCCCACATGTTTGACCGCATTCAGTCTTCGAGGGCGCGCACCCGCTGCATGCGTTTCTGTTCTACCGGCGCGTCGGCCGCCTGCAACTCAAAGTCAAAATCAATCTGTGCAAAGCGCCCTTGCACACCAAACTCGCGCGCCAGTTGCGGATCGTCGCTGAAGCGGATCTGGGCAATCAGTTCGTCACGGGTGGCATAGGCGAAGTCATCATGCAGATAGGGGTCGTCCGACAGGTTGATCTGCGTGGTCAGGTGCCGATGTCCAGGCGCAGAGATAAAGAAATGGATATGCGCCGGGCGCTGCCCGTGGCGCCCCAGTTGATCGAGCAACTGCTGGGTCGGCCCGCTCGGCGGGCAGCCGTAGCCCGACGGCACGATGCTGCGAAAACGGTAGTTGCCCTGGGCGTCGGTCTCGATGCGGCGGCGCAGGTTGAAGTCTGACTGCGTCGCGTCGAACCACGAGTAGGTGCCACCAGTATTGGCCTGCCACACATCCACAATCGCTCCGGCCAGTGGCTTGCCATGGGTGTCGCGTACCTGGCCGCGCATGAACAGCGGCACGGCATCGTCGCTGCCGTCGTCCAGGCGGGCTTCGTACTGGCACAGCGGCGCGCCGGCCACGTACAACGGGCCTTCGATGGTGCGCGGGGTGCCGCCGGTCTTGCCGGCCTCTTCGTCGGCAGCGTCCATCAGCATGTCCAAGTAATGCTCCAGGCCAAGCCCGGCGGCGAGCAGCCCGGCTTCCTGCTGTTTGCCCAACTCGTTGAGGTAGTTGACCGCTTTCCAGAATTCTTCCGGGGTCACCTCCAGGTCTTCGATGATGTTCACGGTGTCGCGCAAAATCCGGTAGATCAGCGCTTTGGCGCGCGGGTTGCCGCCAGCGTTGCAGTTGCCGCTGGCTTCTTCGAGAAACTGCTGGGCGTGGGCGGTCTGGGACAGTCGAATGGACATGGTGCAATCCTCATCTTGTAATTATCGGGTGCAAATCAGACTCAGCGGTCGTCTTCATGGATCGACGACGGGTGTCGGCACAGGGCATTCACCTCGATGGCCATGTAGGGATACAGCGGCAGTTGCATCAGCAGGTCGTGCAGTTGCTGCACGCTGTCGACGTCGAACACGCTGTAGTTGGCGTAGTGCCCGGCGATGCGCCACAGGTGGCGCCACTGGCCGGACTCCTGCAGGCGCTGCGCCAAGGCTTTTTCTTCGGCCTTGAGGCTGGCGGCGCGCTCGGGGTGCATGTCGACGGGCAGGTTCACGGTCATTTTTACGTGGAACAACATAGCAGGTGCCTCTTAGGGTTTATCGCGACGCAAGAACGCCAGGCGCTCTTCATCGATGACCAGGCCCAGGCCCGGTGCGGTGGAGACATGCAGCTGGAAATCGCGGTACAGCGGCGGCTCGGCAAGGATGTCTTCGGTGAGCAACAGCGGGCCGAACAGTTCGGTGCCCCACGCCAGTGTGTCCAGGGTCAGGAAGGCATGGGCCGACGCCAGGGTGCCGATACCGCCCTCCAGCATCGTGCCGCCGTACAGGCCGATACCGGCCGCTTCGGCGATAGCCGCCGTGCGCAACACTGCGCGCGGGCCGCCGTTCTTGGCGATCTTGAGGGCAAACACCGACGCCGCACCTTCGCGGGCCAGGTTGAAGGCATCCTCGACACATTCGATGGACTCGTCGGCCATGATCGGCGTCGGGCTCGACAGATTGAGCCGCGCCATGCCGGCACGGTTGTTGCGCGAGATCGGCTGCTCGATCAAGTCGATGCCGTTGTCGCCCAGCACCCGGCACGCGCGCAGGGCCACGGCTTCGTCCCACGCCTGGTTGACGTCGACCCGCACACTGGCGCGATCGCCCAGGGCTTTTTTGATCGCGATCACATGGGCCAGGTCATGGTCGACCTGCCCTGCGCCGATCTTCAGCTTGAACAGGCGATGGCGGCGCAGGTCGAGCATCTTCTGCGCTTCGTCGATGTCCTGCGCGGTATTGCCGCTGGCCAATGTCCAGGCCACCGGCAGCGCATCGCGCACGCGCCCGCCGAGCAACTCGCTGACGGGCAGGCCCAGGCGCTTGCCAAGGGCGTCGAGCAAGGCGCTTTCCACGCCGGATTTGGCAAAGGTGTTGCCGCGCACACTGCGCGCCACGCGCAACATGGCGGCGTTAATGTTGCTGGCGTCCTGGCCGATCAGCAACGGCGCGATGTGACGATCAATGTTGACCTTGATGCTGTCGGGGCTTTCGTTGCCGTAACTCAGGCCGCCGATGGTGGTGGCCTCACCGATGCCCTCGATGCCATCGCTGCTGCGCACTCGGATGATCACCAGAGTCTGGTTCTGCAAGGTGTGCATGGCCAACTTGTGCGGGCGAATGGTTGGCAGATCGACGATAAGGGCCTCGATCGAGGTGATGATGCAAATCGGCATGGCAATACCCGCTGGGTTGCGTATAAGTTTCGATCGATTCTGCGCCCCAGATTTCAAGGCTTCCAATATAGAATGGGTCTGGCTTGATACCTTATAAGTATGAAAGGAGTCGTCATGGAACTGCGTCATCTGCGCTATTTCCAGGTGCTGGGAGAAACCCTCAACTTCACTCGCGCGGCCGAACGCCTGCACATCGCCCAGCCGCCGCTGAGCCGGCAGATCCAGCAATTGGAGGATGAACTGGGGGTGCTGCTGCTCGAACGCAGCCGCCCATTGCGGTTGACCGAGGCCGGACGGTTTTTCTATGAGCACGCCCAATTGTTGCTCGAGCAGTTGGACAAGATCCGCGACGTCACCCGCCGCATCGGCCAGGGCGAGAAGACCTGGCTGGGCATCGGCTTCGCGCCCTCGACGTTGTATGGCGTGTTGCCGGAGCTGATCCGGCGCCTGCGCAGCCACGACACGTTGGAACTGGAGCTGGGCTTGGCGGAGATGACCACCTTGCAGCAGGTTGAAGCGCTCAAGGCCGGGCGTATCGACGTGGGCTTCGGGCGCATTCGTATCGACGACCCGGCCATCGTGCAGCGCGCGCTGGTGGAGGATCGCCTGGTGGCCGTGCTGCCCGCCGGGCATCCGCTGCTGGCCGCGCCCGTTACCCTCGCGCAACTGGCCGCCGAGCCGGTGGTGCTCTACCCCGGCAACCCACGGCCCAGTTATGCCGACCATGTAATCGCACTCTTCGACGCCCACGGTTTGAGCCTGAAGGTGGCGCAGTGGACCAACGAGCTGCAGACCGCCATCGGCCTGGTCGGTGCCGGGATGGGCATGACACTGGTGCCGGCGTCGGTACAGGTGCTGCATCGGGCGGACATCGGCTATACGCCGATTGTGGAAGCGACGGCGACTTCGCCGATCATCTTGAGCCGACGGGTGAACGATCAATCGCCGGGGCTGAGTCATTGCCTGCAACTGCTGGAAGAGTTGATCTGATCCCCCTGACACCCCGCCCCTCCCACATAGGATGTCATTGCTTTTAGAGATTGCGCAGGCGCTTGCGCTGCAAGGTCTGGCTGGGGGACTCATCGAACAGTTTTCGGTACTCCGCCGAAAACCGCCCCAGGTGAGTAAAGCCCCAGCCCAGGGCAATTTCGGAGATGGTGCGGGTCGAGCCGTGCTCGAGGATCTCCTGGCGTACACCGCCCAGGCGATGCTTTTTCAGGTAGGCCATGGGCGACAGGGCGAAGTACTTGCGAAACGCATCGAACAGCTTGAACCGCGACACCCCGGCGGCGGCTTCCAGGTCTTCCAGGTGCACGGCTTCGCGTGCGTTGACGTGGAGGTACTGGCGCGCGCGGATCAGGTAGTGCGGCAGTTTCACGCCGAGTACGTCGCGCAGTTCTTCGGAATAGTTATTCGGCTGAGCGAGGATCAGGCCCTTGATCAGCGAACTCTCCAGGTCGCGGGTAAACGCCGCGTGCTCGTACAACTCGCTGCTGTGTTCCAGCTCGGCAATGAAATAACGCGCCATGCGCCACCACGACGCCGGCGCGCCGTCCACGGCGTCCATCACCGGCTCGAAGCACAACGGTGCTTCGATCGGGCGCTGCAGCAGGCCCTCGAGGGTTTCGCTCATGGCGGCGCGGGTGATCACCACTTGCAGCTTGCGGCAGTCGCCGGAAATCGCCAGCACCTGATGCTCGTTGGGCGAGATGATCACGCCTTGATCGCAGTTGGAACTCAAGCGCTCGCCGTTCTTGCTCAACTCCTGCTCGCCCACCAGCGGCAGGCTCAGGCTGTAGCTGCTGAAGTGTTCGGCGTCTTCGATATCGATAGTCACGTCGGTGCCGTATTCGATCACGCCGAGGGTGGTAGCGCGGGACTTGAACACATTGGCACTGTGGTGGAAGCGCAGGCGCTCGGGCGTTGCCGTCGCCAGGCGGTGCGGCCCGCAGATGCCGGACATCCAACTGCGGGCGCCCTCCAGGTCGAAACGTTGAATACGGATATCGCGTGTCTGGCTACTCATCAGGGTGCACCCACGGCGGTTAGGCATTTGCGCGCTCTGGCGGCGCGTCATCTGAGCTGAAGGCAAGTTCTGCGCCACGCCGGCCGGTTTGCCACTGGCTGGATAACAAGCGTCGACTATGTGGATAAGTCCCACGCTTTTGCGCACATCGCCTGGCAGGACAGTAGCGCATTACGTCACCGCGCTGCACCGACGTGGGTAGTTGCTGCCCAATTATCCGGCGCACCTTCCCCCATTAAGCGGATAGCCCACGGCCGACGCTCAACCGCTTAATGGCCGACGTGTTCAGCCATTAATAAAAGGTGCCTCCCATGAGTGGTGCAAGAAGCGTCGAGCAATGGAAAAGCTTTATCGAAAGCTGCCTGGATTTTCGCCCCGTCGACGATGTGTTCCGCATCGCCCGCGACATGTTCACCGAGCCGCAGCTGTTCGATCTGGAGATGGAACTGATCTTCGAAAAGAACTGGATCTACGCCTGCCACGAGAGCGAACTGGCCAACCTCCATGACTTCGTGACGATGCGCGCCGGGCGCCAGCCAATGATCATCACCCGCGACGGCGAAGGCCGCCTCAATGCTCTGGTCAATGCCTGCCAGCATCGCGGCACCACGCTTACCCGCGTGGGCAAGGGCAACCAGTCCACCTTCACCTGCCCGTTCCATGCCTGGTGCTACAAGAGCGATGGCCGACTGGTGAAGGTCAAGGCGCCGGGGGAATACCCGGAGGGTTTCGACAAGGCGACACGCGGCCTGAAAAAGGCGCGCATCGAAAGCTACAAAGGCTTCGTGTTCATCAGCCTTGAGGTGAGCGGCGGCGACAGCCTGGAGGATTTTCTCGGCGATGCAAAAGTGTTTTTCGACATGATGGTCGCGCAGTCGGCTACCGGTGAGTTGGAGGTGCTGCCGGGTAAATCCGCCTACACCTACGACGGCAACTGGAAGCTGCAAAACGAAAACGGCCTGGACGGTTATCACGTCAGTACTGTGCACTACAACTACGTGGCCACGGTGCAGCACCGCCAGCAAGTGAACAGCGAAAACGGCAGCGCCGCCGGCAGCACGCTGGACTACAGCAAGCTCGGCGCAGGCGACGCGAATACCGATGACGGCTGGTTCGCCTTCAACAATGGCCATAGCGTGTTGTTCAGCGACATGCCCAACCCGAGCGTGCGTTCCGGCTATGCCACGATCATGCCGCGCCTGGTCGCCGAACACGGCCAGCAAAAAGCCGAATGGATGATGCACCGCCTGCGCAACCTGAACATATACCCCAGCCTGTTTTTTCTCGACCAGATCAGCTCGCAGCTGCGCATCATCCGCCCGGTGGCATGGAACAAGACCGAGATCATCAGCCAATGCCTGGGCGTGAAGGGTGAATCCGACGCCGACCGCGAAAATCGCATTCGCCAGTTCGAGGATTTCTTCAACGTGTCGGGCATGGGCACACCGGACGACCTGGTGGAATTTCGCGAAGCCCAACGCGGGTTCCAGGGCCGCCTGGAACGCTGGAGCGATATCTCCCGTGGCAGCCACCGCTGGCAAACCGGGGCCACCCCCAACAGCGAAGCCCTCGGCATCCAGCCGGCGATGACCGGTACCGAGTTCACCCACGAAGGGCTGTACGTCAACCAGCACCGCAACTGGCAGCAATTTCTGCTCAAGGGGCTGGAGCAACGCGCGCTGACACTGCGGGAGGTGCAATGATGAATGCGCAACTGCAGTACCGCATCGAACAGTTCTTCTACCGCAAGTGCGAGCTGTGCGACGCCCAGGACTGGGACGCCTATGTGCAGCTGTTCGACCCACAGAGCGAATTCCACTTGCCGCAGTGGGATTCGGAACACGTCTATACCCGCGATCCCAAGCGCGAAATGTCGCTGATCTACTACGCCAACCGTTCGGGGCTTGAAGACCGCGTGTTCCGCCTGCGCACCGGCAAGGCCGCCTCCGCCACGCCGATGCCGCGCACCCTGCACCTGATCAACAACGTGCGTATTGCCGAACAGGCCGACGGCACCCTGCAAGTGCACCTGAACTGGCACACGCTGTTTTACCGGCTGGCCACCTCGGAGCAGTTCTACGGGCACGCCACTTACCGCCTCAAACCCGACGGCGACAGTTGGCTGATCACCCGCAAGCATGCGCTGCTGCTTAACGACACCATCAATTCGGTGTTGGATTTCTATCACCTGTGACGCGCATCACCTGTGGAGTTTCGCGAATGAATCACAAAGTGGCCTTCAGTTTTGCCGACGGCAAGACCCTGTTTTTTCCGGTGGGCGCGGGTGAAATCCTGTTGGATGCCGCACTGCGCAATGGCATCAAGATCCCCCTCGATTGCCGCGAAGGTGTGTGCGGCACGTGTCAGGGCCGTTGCGAGTCGGGGGATTACACCCAGGATTATGTCGACGACGAAGCACTCTCCAGCCTCGACCTGCAGCAACGCAAAATGCTCAGTTGCCAGACGCGGGTGAACTCCGATGCGGCGTTCTATTTCGATTTCGACTCCAGCCTGTGCAACGCGCCGGGCCCGGTGCTGGTCGGCGCCAGCGTGAGCCATGTTCAGCAGGTGTCGGCCAGTACCGCAATGCTCACCCTGCGACTGGACGCACCGCTGGATTTTCTGCCCGGCCAGTACGCCCGCCTGCAAGTGCCCGGCACCGATAGCTGGCGTTCGTATTCGTTCGCCAATCGGCCAGGCGAGCAGCTGCAATTTCTGATTCGCCTGCTGCCTGACGGGGTGATGAGCAATTACCTGCGCGAGCGTTGCCAGGTAGGTGACCGGCTGCAGTTGGAAGCGCCGCTGGGGGCGTTCTACCTGCGCCACGTCAGCCAACCGCTGGTGCTGGTGGCCGGTGGCACGGGCTTATCGGCACTGCTGGGCATGCTCGATCAGCTGGTCGACAACGGCTGCGAGCAGCCCGTGCATCTTTACTATGGTGTGCGCAGTGCAGAGGATTTGTGCGAGGCCGAGCGTATCAAGGCGTACGCGAGGCGCCTCGCGGGTTTTCGCTACACCGAAGTGCTCAGCAACCCGTCGCCCGAGTGGCCCGGCAAGCGCGGCTACCTCACCGAACATTTCGAGGTGGCGCAATGGCGGGATGTTTCGGCGGATATGTACGTGTGTGGCCCGCCGCCGATGGTCGAATCCATCCAACAATGGCTGTTGGATCAGGCACTTGATGGCGTTCAGCTGTATTACGAAAAGTTCACGCAGAGTAATATCTGACCCTCAGCACTTCTGAGGGGCTGATGCGGCCTGCACTCACCCTTAAGAAAAACAAGTAGAAGGGAACGTTAATGGCGGATGACATGGTTAACCCGGTGGGCCTCAAGCGCGGCTTGAAGAACCGGCATATTCAGCTGATCGCTTTGGGCGGCGCCATCGGTACGGGGTTGTTCCTCGGTTCGGCCGGTGTGCTCAAGTCCGCCGGGCCGTCGATGATCCTCGGCTACGCGATCGCCGGTTTTATCGCCTTCCTGATCATGCGCCAGCTCGGCGAGATGATCGTCGAAGAGCCGGTGGCCGGTTCTTTCAGCCACTTCGCGCACAAATACTGGTGCGGTTACGCGGGTTTCCTGGCGGGCTGGAACTACTGGGTGCTGTATGTACTGGTGGGCATGGCCGAACTGACGGCGGTGGGCAAGTACATCCAGTTCTGGTGGCCGGAGATTCCGACCTGGGTCAGCGCGCTGGTGTTTTTTGTCGCGGTGAACCTGATCAACACGCTGAACGTGAAGTTCTTTGGTGAGGCCGAGTTCTGGTTCGCGATCATCAAGGTGGTGGCGATTGTCGGCATGATCGTGCTCGGTTGCTACCTGCTGTTCAGCGGCACCGGCGGTTCGCAGGCGTCCATCAGCAACCTGTGGAGCCACGGTGGGTTCTTCCCCAATGGCGGCATGGGGCTGCTGATGTCCATGGCGTTCATCATGTTCTCGTTTGGTGGCCTGGAGCTGGTGGGCATCACCGCCGCCGAGGCCAGCGAACCGCGCAAGGTGATCCCCAAGGCGATCAACCAGGTGGTGTACCGCATCCTGATTTTCTACGTGGGTGCGCTGACTGTGCTGCTGTCGCTGTATCCGTGGGACCAACTGCTGCAGACCCTCGGCGCATCGGGCGATGCCTACAGCGGCAGTCCGTTCGTGCAGATCTTTTCACTGATCGGCAACGATACCGCCGCGCACATCCTCAACTTCGTGGTGCTGACCGCGGCGTTGTCGGTGTACAACAGCGGCGTGTACTGCAACAGCCGCATGCTGTTCGGCCTGGCCGAGCAAGGCGATGCGCCCAAAGCGCTGATGAAGCTCAATAAGCAAGGCGTGCCGCTGCGGGCCCTGGCGATCTCGGCGCTGGTGACGATGCTGTGCGTGGTGGTCAACTATGTCGCGCCGCAGAGCGCCCTGGAGTTGCTGTTCGCCCTGGTGGTTGCCTCGCTGATGATCAACTGGGCGCTGATCAGCATCACCCATATCAAGTTTCGCAAGGCCATGGGCGAGCAAGGCGTGGTGCCGTCGTTCAAGACGTTTTGGTTCCCCTTCAGCAACTACCTGTGCCTGGCGTTCATGCTGATGATTGTCAGCGTGATGCTGGCCATTCCGGGGATTCGTGAGTCGGTGTATGCGATGCCGGTGTGGGTGGGGGTGATCTATGTGGCCTACCGGTTGCGAATGAGTAAGGCGAAAGCAATCGCCGCTACGCAGTGATAGGCATGTGGGAGGGGCAAGCCCCTCCCATATGTGTTTAGAGCGTGGAACGCACTCGCCATAACTCGGGGAACAACACCGTGTCGAGCATCTTGCGCAGGTAACCCACGCCCTCGGTGCCGCCGGTGCCCGGTTGGAAGCCGATGATGCGCTCCACCGTGGTCACATGGCGAAAGCGCCACTGACGGAACGAATCCTCCAGGTCGATAAACTTCTCGGCCAACTGATACAAGTCCCAGTAACGGCTCGGATCGCGATACACCTCGCGCCACGCCGCTTCCACCGAGTCATCGTGAACGGTCGCTGCCGTTGGGTCGCGTTGGGTGCGTTGCGGGTCAATCGCCAAGCCGGCCTTGGTCATCAGGTTGATCGCCTCGTCATACAGCGACGGCGTGGCAATCGCCACTTGCAGTTGCTGCAACAATTCCGGGCGATGGGCATGGGGCCGCAACAATGCCGGGCTCTTGTTGCCAAGGATAAATTCGATCTCACGGTACTGAAACGACTGGAACCCCGACGACTGTCCCAGGAACGGGCGAATGGCCTTGTATTCCGAGGGCGTCATGGTCGCCAGTACCGCCCAGGCATGCACCAGCTGGTCGAAGATCCGCGACACCCGCGCGAGCATCTTGAACGCCGGCGGCAGCTCGCCCAGGCGCACATGTTCGCGGGCGGCCTTGAGCTCGTGGAGCATCAGCTTCATCCACAGCTCGGAGGTCTGGTGCTGGATGATAAAGAGCATTTCATTGTGGTCCGGCGACAGCGGGTGCTGAGCGCTGAGGACTTTGCCCAGGTCCAGATAATCGCCGTAGCTCATGGACTCGGAAAAATTCAGCTCGGCGTTATGCCATTCTTCCGGCGGTTGGTAGTCAGCAGAGAAAGGACATTGGCTCATCGCGTGGGCTCCTTGAGCGGGCGCAGGATTGCGCGGACCGGACTGGCGTCGAGGTTGGCAAAGCGCAGCGGCAAGGCGATCAGTTCGTAGTCGCCCTCCGGTACGTCGTCAAGCACGATGCCTTCGAGAATCGCCATGCCATGGCGGGCCACGGCATTGTGAGAATCCATGGTCTTGGACTGCTGCGGGTCCAGAGACGGCGTATCGATACCGATCAGCCGCACACCCAGGCCGGCGAGCCGTTCGATGGTTTGCGGGGCAATCGCGGTGAAGTTCGCGTCCCATTCAGTCGAAGGCGCTTGTGGATAAGTGCGCAGCAGCACGCGCTCGGGCAAGTTATCCACACGGCCATCGAGCTGATGAGGCTGCACCAGCGCACCGCTGCCCAGGCAATGCAGCACCCGGCAGGGGCCCATGTACACCTCCAGCGACACCTCACCGATCGGCGCGCCGTCCGCGCTGTAGTGCAGCGGCGCATCGACATGGGCGCCGGTGTGCGGCGAGAAGGTTACGCGCCCGACGTTCACCGGGCACTCGGGGCCGAACTGCCATACGCGCTCTTCCTGAAACGGCGTATCGCCCGGCCAGGTGGGCGTGGCTGCGCTCAAGGGCGGGCTGATGTCCCACCACGTTTTTATTGGGTTCATGCTCAAGGCTCTCGGTCGTTACTGGGGTGAATGATACGAGGGCCTGCTGTGAATTTTCTTGCGAATTCTGGCGTGAGATGGGAGATCTTTCGCACTTACTGCGAGAAACAGGCTTGCTCACGCTCGAATATGTCGCCTGGCAACGTTTGACTGGACACCAAGAATTAATGTGGGAGGGGGGGATGCCCCCCGATTCAGTGAGCCAGTTGATCCAGGTGCCCGCTGTGACGCCGCCATCGGGGGCAAGCCCCCTCCCACATTGACCTTGTTGTGCCAGGAGCATCTGCGCTTCTGGACATCCCGATGTCGAGTTCAGACCACTGAGGGTGCTGGCGACGCTATAGGGTTCGACTCTCGTTTACTTGCCTCGGAGTCATCATGCCCAAGCCCATTACCGTACTGCGCGACACCCATCCCTTGCCGGTCCTGGATGCCTGCAAATGGGAGAAGCTCGAAGGCGATCCGCACACCGTCAACCTCAACGCCTACACCAGCGAAGACGGCAGCAAGATCATGGGCACCTGGATCTGCACGCCGGGCAAGTGGTACGTGGAGTACGTGAAGTGGGAATACTGCCATTTCCAGGAAGGCTACTGCGTGATCACGCCTGAGGGGATGGAGCCGATTCACTTGCGGGCTGGGGATATCTTTGTGGTGGAGCCAGGGATGAAGGGGACGTGGGAAGTGGTCGAGACTGTGCGTAAGTATTTTGTGTTCGCCTGAGTAATCGCCCCGCTTATGGGGGATTGAGCAGGTGGGTGGTGAGCGGGCCGGTCCTGCTCACCACGCAGTTTCCTTTGCGCAGGACCTATTTGGGCTTGCGATAGCTGTTAACGATCGCCGAGAAGTCCTGGCCGCCCTCCCCGCGCTGGCTCATGGATTGATACAACTGTTGAGCCACAGCGCCCAGAATCACCGGCTGCCTGGCCTGGCGGGCAGCTTCGGTAGCCAGGCCCAGATCCTTGAGCATCAGGTCGGCGCCGAAACCGCCGGTGTAGCCACGGGACGCCGGGGCGGTTTCGATCACGCCAGGCCATGGGTTGTAGGTGTCGGAGCTCCAGCAGCGCCCGGTAGAGCTGTTGATGATGCCCGCCAGCACTTGGGTGTCGATCCCCAGCGCATCGCCCAGGGCCATGGCTTCGCTCACGCCCACCATGCTGATACCCAGCAACAGGTTGTTGCAGATCTTGGCGATCTGCCCGGTGCCGACTTCACCGCAATGCACGATGTTGCGGCCCATTTGCGCCAGCACCGGGTGCAGGGTGGCGAACAGTTCCGAGGTAGCGCCGACCATAAAGGTCAACGTGCCCGCCTGGGCGCCGCCGGTACCGCCGGAGACGGGGGCGTCGGCCATCGCCACGCCGTGCTTGGCTGCCGCTGCGGCCACGTCGCGTGCGGTCTGCGGATCGATGGTGCTGCAGTCCACCGCCGGCACGCCACTGCCGATACCGGCGAGCACGCCATCGTCATTCAGCCACACGCTGCGCACGTGGGCAGCGGCCGGCAGCATGGTAATCACCAGCTCAGCGCCTTGGGCGGCATGGCGCGGCGAGTCGCTGATGGTGCCGCCCAGTTCGGCGAGTTCCTTGAGCACCGTCTGGTTGAGGTCGAACAGGTTCAGCGCGTGGCCGGCCTTGATCAGGTTGCGGGCCATGGGCGCGCCCATGTTGCCCAAACCGATAAATGCGATCTTCATGGTGGTCTCCCGGAATCAGCGCAGGTTGATGGTGGTGTTGACGCCATCGTTGACCGTGTCGTCGTCGAACCAGCGGCTCGTCACGGTTTTGGTCTGGGTATAGAACTGCACCACTTGCTTGCCGTACGGGCCGAGGTCGCCAAGCTTGGAACCCCGGGAGCCGGTGAAGCTGAAGAACGGCACCGGCACCGGAATCGGGATGTTGATGCCGACCTGGCCCACGTCGATTTCGCTCTGGAACTTACGCGCCGCCGCCCCGCTCTGGGTGAACAGGCCGGTGCCATTACCGAACGGGTTGGCGTTGACCAGGGCGATGGCCTCGTCGAGGGTGTCGACTTCGATCACCACCAACACCGGGCCGAAGATTTCTTCGGTGTAAATGCGCATGTCGGTGGTCACGCCCGAGAACAGGGTCGGACCAACGAAGTTGCCTTGCTCGAAACCCGGCACCTGGATGTCGCGACCGTCCAATTCGAGCTTGGCGCCTTGCTGCACGCCACTTTCGATCAGCTCCAGGATGCGTGCCTTGGCGCGCTTGGAAATCACCGGGCCGACATCGGTGCCGGCTTCGCTGCCGGCGTTGACCTTGAGCTTCTGCGCCAGCGCCTTGAGGTCCGGCAGCCATTGCTTGGACGCCCCCACCAGCACCACCACGGAGGTGGCCATGCAGCGCTGGCCGGCCGCACCGAAACCGGCGCCGACCAAGGCATTGAGGGTGTGTTCGCGATTGGCATCCGGCAGCACCACCGCGTGGTTCTTGGCGCCCATCATCGATTGCACGCGCTTGCCGTGTTTGCCGGCCAGGTCGTAGACGTGCGTGCCCACCGCCGTCGAGCCGACGAAGGACACGGCCTTGATGTCTTTGTGGGTGCACAGCGCATCCACCACGTCCTTGCCGCCATGCACCACGTTGAGCACACCCGCGGGTACGCCGGCTTCCAGCGCCAGCTCCACCAGCAGCATGGTCGATAGTGGGTCCTGTTCGGACGGTTTGAGGACGAAGGTATTACCGCAGGCGATGGCCATCGGGAACATCCACAGCGGAATCATCGCCGGGAAGTTAAACGGGGTGATACCCGCACACACGCCGATAGGTTGGCGCAGGGTGTAGGTATCGACGCCACCGGCGACGTTCTCGGCGAACTCACCCATTTGCAGGGTGCCGATGGAACAGGCGTGCTCCACCACTTCCAGGCCACGGAAGATATCGCCTTCGGCATCGGCAATGGTCTTACCCTGCTCGGCGCTGAGGACCACGGCGATGCGCTTGGAGTGTTCGCGAATCAAGGCCTGCAGTTTGAGCATGATGCGCATGCGCGCGCCGATCGGCGTCAGTTTCCAGGTTTGGAAGGCGCGATGGGCGGCATCGATGGCGGCGTTGACTTCATCGGCGGTGGCAAACGGCACTCTGGCCAGCACTTGCTGAGTGGCGGGGTTGACGATGTCCTGCCACTGGGTGGTCTTGGACTCGACCCATTCACCGTCGATCAGTAGCTTGACCGGTTGTACGGAAATTTCGGCAGATGCGTTCATGGGGTCTCCAATTCTTATTTATATGCAGAGAACCAAGGCGTTGAACCGCCCTGAAGAATGAGGCGCTCGGACTGTTTTTGGAGTATAGATGTGCAAATCTCTAATAAGAACGCACATAAAAGCCGGACCAATATGCAAAAAAACATCACGTCGCTGGGCTCCCTGAACTGGGATGACCTGAAGTTTTTCCTCGAAGTGGCCCGCACCCGCAAGGCCAGCGTCGCCGCCAAGCGCCTGGCGGTGGACTACACCACGGTGTCGCGGCGCATCAGTTCGCTGGAAGTGTCACTGGGCACGCTGCTGTTCGAGAAATCCCGCACCAACGGTTTTGTGCTCACCCCCGAAGGCCAGCGGTTGCTGGGCTACGCCGAGTCCATCGAAAGCACTTTGCATATGGCCTGCGAGCAGGTGTCCGGCTCCGGCGTGGCGTTGTCGGGGCATGTGCGCATGGGCTGCACCGAAGGCTTCGGCAGCTTCTTCGTCACGCCGCAGTTGAGCCACTTCGTCGACACCTACCCGGCGATCTCGGTGGACATCCTGCCCCTGCCCCACTTCATCAGCCTGTCCAAACGCGAAGCCGACATCGTCATCGCCCTGGAACGCCCGGAACACGGGCCTTACGTGTGCTGCAAACTGTGCGACTACACCTTGCAGTTGTATGCCACCCAGGATTATCTCGACCAACACCCACCGATCCAACGCCCATCGGACCTGGCCACGCACCCATTTATCAGCTATGTCGACGACCTGGCCTTCAGCTCCGAGCTGCTCTACCTGGCCAACGTGGTGCCCGGCGCCAGCGCCAGCCTGCGCAGCACCAGCGTCATTGCACAATACGTGGCCGCGCAGCAGGGCCGTTCGATGGCGATTTTGCCGTGTTTCCTGGCGGCACAGGACCCGCGCCTGCTGCCGGTGCTGGGGGAGCAGATCACGATTACGCGCCAATTCTGGATGTACTGCCGGGAGGATCTGCGCAAGTTGAAGCGCATTACATTGTTGTGGGACTACATCCGGGAAGTGACGGAGCAGAACCGGGGGTTGTTGATGGGGGAAACCCGGCAGATGCGGTTTGCGGATTAAAGCAATGGGTCAGCCGGGCGAGCCCCTTCACGTACTTGATGGTCTTTCAGATTGAAGCCGCTCAGTCGGCAATCACTACAATCGACACCCGCCGATTCTCGGTGCGCCCCGCTGCGGTGTCGTTCGAAGCGACTGGCTGGCTGCTGCCCAAGCCGCGCAGTTGGATGTTTTCGTCTTTCATGCCCACGCCAGTCAACACCGTGGCCACGCTTTTGGCGCGGCGCAGGGAGAGTTGCTGGTTGTAGGTTTCCTTGCCGGAGGCATCGGTGTGGCCGTCGACGCGCACGCGCTCAATACCTACGCCGAGCAAGGCTTTACCGATGCGTTGAACGATTACAGTGCTGGGCGGGTTGAGGGTTTCGATGTCGCTGCCGAACAGCACTTTGCCCGACAGGCCGAACGCCCAGCCGTCGTCGGTGAGTTCGAACCCCTGTTGCTTGAGCACCGCGACTTGCGCCGGGGTCAGGCCCTTGGGGGGTTGGGTCTGACAGCCACCGAGGGCCGACAGGGCCACCAGCAAGATAAGAAACATAACGCGTGCAGTCGAGAACAAGGGATCAACTCCTGTGTTGAACGTTGACAGCGGAGTGCTCCGACTCCGCCGTGTGCTGGCCGCCCTGGGACAGGCGTTTGGCCTGGTACATTGCCGCATCGGCGGCGTTGAGCAAGGTGCCGGGCGTGGCGCCATGTTCGGGGTAAAGGGCAATCCCGATGCTCAGAGAAGTGACCACCTGGGTACCACCCGGTACGTCAATCGGCAGGTCCATACTGGCGATGATTTTATCGGCGATGCGTTGTGCATCCTCGGCCTTGTGCAACGGCGCGAGCAGGATGGCGAATTCATCACCGCCCAGGCGTGCCACCAGGTCACCGTCCCGCAGTTGCGCGCGCACACGTGCGGCAACGGCCACCAGCACCGCATCGCCGGCGGCGTGGCCGAAGGTGTCGTTGATGTCCTTGAAACGGTCACTGTCGAGAAACAGCACCGCGACCCGCTCGTTGACCTTGGCCGCGCCGCGCAGGGCTCGGATCAGCCGCCCCTCGAAGAACGCGCGGTTGGGCAACCCGGTCAGGCTGTCGTGGCTGGCCTGGTGGGCCAGGGTTTCATTTTCACTTTGCAGGTGGCTATGCCAGGCTTCCATTTCGCCGAGCAAGGCATTGAAGTCACTGCCGAGGCTGTCGAGTTCGGCGATGCGCGCCGGTGGCACTCGCCGGTCAAAATCGCGCTCGCTGCGAGCGGCGTGGGCTACCGCGGCCAGGCTTTGCAGGGGCACGGTGATCCCACGCAGCAGACGCCGGGCCAGGTGCAACGCCACCCAGGCGCTGAGGGCGGTGCAGATCAGAATCCCGGCCAGGCCGCTGAGCAGGAAGCGCAGCAGGCTGCCGCCGTGGCCAGTCAGGTGAATGCTGCCGACCGTGCGGCCCTGGTGCAGGATCGGTTGGTTGATCGGCTGTTCGAGCAGGGTGTGCGCCAGCGCCAATTCAACCCGCGAAAGCAGGCCGGTTTCGGGTCGCGCCCAATAGGCTAATAGATTGCCATCAGCCTCGAATACTTCGGCCTCGGCCACTTCTTCGGTGGAAGCAATCAGGCTCAGTGCTTCGGTGGCTGCGGCGCTGTCGTTGAACACCACCGCCGCCTCCACCGTATAGGTGATCGAGCGCGCGATCAGTTGCAGGTTATGTTCGGCATATACGCGCAGCGCCAACACACCGAGCAGGGTCAGGGACACACTGGCCAGGGTCACCGCCACCAGCGCCAGGATCAAGTGACCACGGCCGATGACGGAGCGCAGGGTAGGTCGCACTTTCACGTCGGTCATGGCCCCGGCGACCGGCGGCGGGACAGTTGCAGCACGCTGGGGTGAATGCGCACGCCGCTGCGTGCCACCGAGTCGAGGTTGACCTCGAACGACACCTGCTCATTGCCCACACGCAGGCAGAACAGACTGCCCACGGTGCATGGGTCGCCGCCTTCGCTGATGCTGAGCACCGGGTGACCGATCAACGAGGCAAACAACTGGCTGCGCTCGTCGGCGGAAAGCTTGCCAATGTACACCGCATCGCAGGCATTGACGATATCGGGATGGTTGACCAGCAGGCGCTGCACCACTACCGGACGGCCGGTGGCCTGAGTGGTGCCCTTGATCAGGTCGTCGGTGTATTGGGTAGGCCCGACGATGCACAAACGCAATTGCGCCGGCTCGACCGGCCAGCGCGCATAACTGAGGATGCCCAGGACCACCTGAGTGACGGCCTCGGCACGCTGATCAGCCATGCGGTCGCCGCCTGAGGCTTCAGCGAACACGCGCGGTGCCAGCACACACAGCAGCGCGATCAGCAGCAGGCGTCTCCAGCTCCAACGGCACTCTGTGGGCGAGACAGCCACGTTCATGCTGCGATTCTCTCGGGTGTTTTCGTGGGGTGATGCCGCAACGATAGCACAGCGGCGAAAAACCCCGCGAGGCAGTGCCATCGCGAGGGCCGCTATTTTTTCAGAAAATTCACACAGCGAAATCAGAAATATTAGATGACCTGTCAGTCAGCTTTTCAGGCGCCGCTATCCAATTCCAGCATCAGCCCGCTCAAACGCTTGACCTTGCGTCGCACCGCTTCCTCAAATACACCGCCGCGCGGCTCGATCAAGCTGAACCAGCGTTTGGCGCGGGTGATGCCGGTGTAGATCAACTCCTTGGTCAATACTGGATTCAAGGCGTCCGGCAGGATCAGCGCGGTGTGGGTGAATTCCGAGCCCTGGGATTTGTGCACGGTCATGGCGTACACGGTTTCCACATCATTCAGACGACTGGGCAGTACAAAACGCACACCACCCTGACCATCGTTACGTGGGAACGCGACGCGCAGCACCTGCGGGCCGCCGTCGCTTTCGGGCAGTTTGAGGGCAATGCCGATGTCGCCATTCATCAAACCCAGGCCATAGTCGTTGCGGGTCATCAGCACGGGGCGACCTTCATACCATTGCTCATCGCCTTCGATCAGCCTCACCTTGCGTAACGCCGCAGTGATACGCGCGTTCAGCCCCTCCACGCCCCACGGGCCCTTGCGCACGGCGCAGAGCAATTGGAACGCGTCGAAGGCTTGCAACAGTTGCTGGGCCCAGGCCGTCCAGGCGGGGTCGTCACGCGGGGCGGCAGGTGACGGACGCGCCGATTGCAGCAGGTTCAAGTAATAACGATAGCCCTCGGCACCGCCGCCCTGCCCGTCCAGCACCAGGCGCTCCAGGGCGTGGTCGTGTTCGCCCTTGAGGCTGACACAGAACAGGTCGCGGTGACTGCGCGCAGCCAGCAGCCTGCGCGCTTCTTCCGCGTTCTGTTGATTGACCCAGCGCGCCAGTTGCCCGATGCCGCTGCCTTCGCCGAACCGGCGCGAGTAGCGCAGCATCACCACTTGCTGGGCCAGGGGATGGCTGTGGTCGAGGTCTTCGCTCAGGCCGCTGGTGCTGAGGTCTTCGCCGCTGACGGCTTGCAGCCACTGGCGCGTGTCGGGGTTGTACCAACCGGCCTCGGCGTCGCGGCACAGGTCACCGAGCACCGCGCCGGCTTCCACGGACGCCAATTGATCCTTGTCGCCCAGCAGCACCAGACGGGCATGGGGCGGCAGGGCATCCAGCAGGTTGGCCATCATTTCCAGGTCGATCATCGAGGCCTCGTCCACCACCAGCACATCCAACGGCAATGGGTTGCCCGCATGGTGCCGGAAGTGTCGGGTGCCTGGACGACTGCCCAGCAAGCGGTGAACCGTGGTGACCTGAGTAGGAATTTTTTCGCGCACGGCCTCGGGCACGCTCAGCGACAGCACTTGCTGGCTGATGGACTCGGTGAGCCGCGCAGCCGCTTTGCCGGTGGGCGCCGCCAGGCGAATACGCAACGGGGTGCCGATTTCCACGGCAGGTGCCTGCAGCAACGCAAGCATACGCACCACAGTGGTGGTCTTGCCGGTGCCGGGCCCGCCGGTGACGATGCTGAACGCACCTCGCGTGGCCAGTGCACAGGCGAGTTTCTGCCAATCCACCACGCCGTCGGGCGCAGGTTGGTCGAACAGACCGTTCAAGCGCTCGGGCAAATCGTCGGCAACGTTTTCGCGGGTCGCCAGGCGCAGGCGCAATGCAGTGTCGATACGCCGCTCGTAAGTCCAATAACGCCGCAGGTACAGACGTTTACCTGACAACACCAAGGGCCGGCTCTGCGCCGCCTCGCTGCCGTCCAGCGCCAGGGCGACCAAGGGACTGGCGGCCAGTACATGGCACCAGTGAGCGCCGTCGAGGCCATCGAGCAACTGCGACGGGAGGAGCATCGCGCCGGTCTGCAGGTCACCTTCGGGAGGCAGGGACAGAGCGAAATCCGGCGCTTTGAGGGTTTCGAACAAATCCAGGCAGACATGGCCGTGGCCCAGTTGATGGCTGGTCAATGCAGCGGCAAGCAATAACAGAGGATCGGCCAGGGGATCGAGTTCGTGCAGGAAGCCGACGAAGGCTTTGTCCAGCGCTCGCAACCAGCCGCGCTCGACCCAGCGCTCCAGCAGTTGCACCAGGTCGACGGCACGTTCCAACGGTTCCAACGCCTCCAGCGGGAGCGGCGACAGGCTCATAACAACACTCCTTGTTCCCAGGCGGGCTCAGCCTTCGGCGGCAGCGGTTTGCCTTGGAACAGCAGATCGAGGCCCTCGATCAACGCGCGTGGCGGTCGGGTGAAATAGGCGCCTTGGCTGGCCGACTGGGTGCCGCGCAGGAACAGATACAGCGCACCACCCACGTGACGGTCGTAATCGTAGTCGGGCAAGCGCGCCTTGAGCTGGCGATGCAGGGCCAGCAGGTAAAGAACGTATTGCAGGTCGTAGCGATGCTCGAGGATCGACTGTTCCATGGCTTGCCGGGTGTAGGCCGAATCGTCGGGGCCGAGCCAGTTGGATTTATAGTCGGCCACGTAGTAGCGACCGTGGTGTTCAAACGTCAGGTCGATGAACCCCTTGAACATGCCGTTGAGCAGCACCGGTTCGGCAGCTACGCGGGCGACGCCGTTGTGAGTGTGCTGACACACCAGTTTATCCAGAGCAAGTACATCGACTTTATGGCTGGCGAACCAGAACTCCATTTCGATCTGGTACTGCTGCAGGCTGTTCAAGGTGACATGGCCGTTATCCACAGGCAGTGGTGTGTGCAACAGGTGGCCCAGCCAGGCGCTGAGGGTGACGATCCAGCCTTCCCAGTTACGCCGATTGCAGCGCGCGCCAACGGCTTTTTCGATAGCCTCAGGCGTTACGTTGAAGCCGTCTTCACCGGCCCATTCCAGCAGGCCATGCAGAAAGGTGCCGGGATTGGGCCCGCGTGGGAAACGGTGAATATCGCCCCCAGATGCCGCCATTTCGCGCGGTGCGTCAGGGTCGAGGCGTTCGTCATCGAACAGCTTTTGCGCTTGTGGGCTTTCAGGCGCTTCGAGGGTAGCGGTGCTCAGGCTGTCGCCGATGCGTAGAGCGCTGTAGGACGCAATCCACCAGTTTTCCGCCGCCTTGCGAGCGGGCAACAACGGCGCCAGCAACGTGGCCGGGTTGCGTGGCGGATGGAACAACACGTCCCGCGCCTCGGGCACCTGGGCGTAATGGATGGCTGGGCAACCGTCCTGCAAGTTCAATAGCCAACGCGCCAGGCCCGCGGACTCGCCGAGCGCTGCGCCGCCGCCGAGCAAATAGCCCAGCGCACACAGGTGCAGGACCGAACGGCTGTTATTGCCGCGTTTGAGGTCGGCAACGCCCAGCCAGCACGCATGCTTGGCGCGGGTCAGGGCGACATAGAACAAACGCAGGTCCTCGGCCAGCCGCTCGTCGTCAGCCTGGGCAATCAGTTCGGCAGTCGGGCGCAGGCTGATGTGAGAAGTGCCGTGTTCATCGTGGTAATGCAGCGGCAGGCGACTGCCGTCCACCGGCTTGGCCGAGCAGATGAACGGCAGGAACACCAGGTCGTACTCCAGGCCTTTGGACTTGTGGATGGTGACCACTTTGACCAATTGCTCATCGCTTTCCAGGCGCAGGATCTGCTCTTCACCGGCTTGCCCCGACAGTGCCAGATGCTCGGCCAGGTGGCGGATCAGCGCCTGTTCGCCGTCCAGCTCCGAGGCGGCCTGTTGCAGCAATTCGCTCAGGTGCAGCAGGTTGGTCAACACCCGCTCGCCGTCGCTGCGGGCGATCAGGGTTTGCGGCAATTTGAAGTCATGCAGCAAGCGCCGCAGCATCGGCAACACGCCTTGGGTGCGCCAGATCGCACGGTAGCCCCGGAACTGCATCACGCGGCTTTCCCACGCCAGTTCGTCCTGATTCAGACGTTCCAGTTCAGGCAGTGTCAGGTTCAGGGTGACGCACGCCAGGGCGGCGCGCAGTGGGCGCTCCACATCCGGCTCGGCGCAGGCTTTGAGCCAGGCCAGCAGGTCGTGGGCTTCCTGGGCAGCGAATACGGAGTCCTTATCGGACAGGTACACACTGCGCACGCCTCGGGCGGCCAATTCGCCACGCACGGCTTGGGCTTCCTTGCCGTCGCGCACCAGGATGGCGATGTCCGACGGCATTACGCCTCTGAGGCTGGCGTCCGGCTGTAGAAAGCCGGCCTTACCTTGCTGCCCGGCGTTGAGCAACTCGACAATCTGCGTGGCGCAGGCAGCGGCCAGGTGCTGGCGGTAAACCGCATTGGAAATCGGTTGATCGGTGGGCAGGTGCCAGAGGTTCATCGCCGGCACCCGTTGGCCGTCGACCAGCAGGGTTTCTTTGCGCCCCTGGGACAATACCGGCTGGAACGGCACCGGATTGTCGCCATTCGGTGCGCGGAACAAGAACGCGCCGCGCCCGGTTTCTGCGCGCTGGAATACGTGGTTCACCGCCTCGACCATTGCATGGCTGGAGCGAAAGTTGGTGCCCAGGGTGTGATGACGGCCGAGGGTGGACTTGCGCGCGCGCAGGTAGGTGTAGATGTCGGCGCCGCGAAAAGCGTAGATCGCTTGTTTGGGGTCGCCAATCAGGAACAGGCCACTGTCGAGGTGGTTTTCTTCGATGCGGTAGATACTGTCGAAGATGCTGTACTGCACCGGATCGGTGTCCTGGAATTCATCAATCAGCGCTACCGGGAACTGCTCGCGGATCACACTGGCCAGGCGCTCGCCGCCCTCTGCTTGAAGGGCGGCGTTAAGGCGGATCAGCATGTCGTCGAAGCCCATTTCGGCGCGGCGGCGTTTTTCTTCTTCGAACCGTTTGCTCACCCAGGCGGCCGCGTGTTGTAGCACGGCGGCGTCGGGGCTCGGCAACGCGTCGAGGCTGGCCTTGAGAGTGGCCATGGCCTCGATGCCGGGATGCCGGGGCGGTTCGTCTTTCCAGGCTTCGGCCATACCCTCGGGCGTGAGGCGACTGAAACCGGTGCCGATATCCAGTTGCTCCAGGGTTTCATCGTTCGCCCAGGCGCTGATTTTTTCAAACCAGGGCTCGAAATACCGTGCCTGCATCTTACGACCGTCGACGGCTTTGGCGGCCACGGCTTGCAGGCAGAGATCGCGCAGTTCGGCGGCCCACTGTTGCCAGGGCGCTTTGAGGGCGACCAGCGCCTCGCGACGCTCCTGCAGACAAGCGTTGATCAATTCGGCGGGGGCGCGTGTGTCGTCGCCGGGCCGTTCACTGCCGAACAGCGCGCGCACGCGCGGCATCAACGCAGCGGGACCGCCCCAGTGGGTGCGCACCCAGTTGAGCGCATCGTCGTGCATCGGGTAGCAGAACAGTCGCCAGTAATCGCGCAGCACCTCGCCGAGCAGGTCGCTGTGATCGGTTTCCAACGTCTGGGTAAACAGGCTGCCGCTGTCGAACGCGTGCTCGCGCAGCATGCGTTGGCACCAACTGTGGATGGTGGAGACGGCCGCTTCGTCCATCCACTGGGCCGCGATGTCCAGGCGGTTGGCGCAGGCATGCCACTGTTGCGGCGCATAGTGCGCGCGCAGGTCGGTGATTAATGCGTCGGGTGATTGGATCTCGTCGCGGAAGAACCGCGCGGCTTCGGCCAGACGAATGCGAATGCGTTCACGCAGTTCTTTGGTGGCGGCGTCGGTAAACGTCACTACCAGGATCTGCGGCGGCAGCAATTCCCGCCCAAAGCCCCACTCATCGCCGCCGTGGCCAAGCACCAGGCGCAGGTACAAGGCGGAGATGGTGAAGGTCTTGCCGGTGCCGGCGCTGGCCTCAATCAGCTGGCTGCCCTTAAGTGGGAAGGCCAGCGCCAAGGGTTTACTGCTCATGCGCCGCCCTCCTCGCCAGTGAGTGATCGCCACGGCGCATTGATCATCGGTCGATAGAGCGCTTCGCACCAACCCTCGAATTCTTCGCTGGCCGTTAGCGCTGCGTAGTCCGGGAATTGGCGCGTGAGCGCAGGGCTCTCTCTCCGTTCGCCGTCGGTGGTCAGGCCGTCGCCTTCATAGGCCTTGCTCGCCGCGGCATGGGCTTTGGCCGGATCGGTTTGGCCCAGCCACGCAAATGCGGTCTTGACGGCCACCGGCAGTGGCTTGCGCATACCGCTGTGCCAGGCCAGGAGCAGGTTGCCGAGGATGTCCTGGGCGAGCGCCGGGGCCAGCGGAGCCAGGAGTAAGGTGTCGTCGCTGGCCACCAGGCCAGTACTCAAGGGCAGTCCGCAGGCGCAGCCCACCACGTGATTGACCCAAGGGCGGATCAGACGATGCCACTTGCGCGTCTTGATCGAGCCGATGCTGTTCGGGATGGTGCTCACGCTGAGCAATCCGCCATCACTGCGCCGATGCAGGCCGCTGACCCAGCCTTCGAGCCTGATCCCTTGATGCTCAAAACTGACCGGTTCGGCAGCGGTATGCGGAGTTGGCCATAGGGCCAGCAGTTGCTGGTAGCGTTGCAGCAGATCGGGCAAGGGCTCGATCAGTTCGTTGCGCAGGCACTCGCCGAAACCAACCATGGGCAACAGACCACTGCCCTGCAGACGCTGGGCCTGGGCCTTGAGCGCCTGGTCGAGGTGATCCGGCTGGCTCAGTGCAGCATTGAGCAGGCTGTCGCTCAGGTTGTAGCGTTGCAGGGCGTCCAGGACAAAAGGTTCTTCATCGGCGAGCGGAACTTCGGCGGCCTCAAAGAATACTTTCAGGCGCTGACTGAAGAAGTGCTTGACCGGGTTGCGCAGGAAATCCTGCAACTGACCGAGGCTTAGCGGTTCTTCTTGCTGGTGTTGCGTCAGCTCGGGCTCCGGCGCGGCAGTGGATGTGGCCTCGTGCAGCAGCTGCCATTCACGGGCGTAGCTGAACAATGGATCGCCCGCGTGGAAATAGCGGGCGCTGAAGGGCTGCAAGGGGTGTTCCTGAGTCAGGGCGTCGATGAGCGGTTCGTCACTTGTTGCGTGCTTCCAACCGCTGGCGAGATGATCGCGCAGCTGGCCGATCAGCACCGAAGCCGGGCGCTCACTATTGTCTCGGATGCTACGGCCGACCCAACTGATGTAGAGCTGGTCGCGGGCCGAGAGCAGGGCCTCGAGCAGCAGGTAACGGTCATCTTCGCGGCGCGATCGGTCGCCAGGGCGGTAATCGCTGCCCATCAGGTCGAAGTCCAGTGGCGGCTGCGCACGGGGGTAATCGCCATCGTTCATACCCAGCAGACAGACGAGTTTGAAGGGGATAGCGCGCATCGGCATCAGGGTGCAGAAATTGACAGCGCCGGCAAGAAAACGCTGAGACAACCGGCCCTGGTCCAGACCGGCCAGCCAGGCTTCACGGACCACGGTGAGTGGTAACTCATCCTGCAGACCGACGGACTCGCAGGTTTCGAGCCAGGTTTCCCGCAGTTGCTCAAGTTGGCTTAGGAGATAGTCATCATGTTCGCTGCTGGCCAAGAAGAACCGCTGCATCAAGCGTTGCAGGCGTTCGCCCCATTGTTGGGGAGTAGTCGGTTCGGACAAGGCCTGGTGAGCATCACTCAGTGCATCGAGCAACGCGACCAGCGGGCCGATCAGCGCGGCATCAAGACCGCCGATCTCATCGTAGGGCTCAATACCTTCGCAGGCCGCACCGCTACCGACTGCGTATCCCAGCAACATGCGGCGCAGCCCGAATCGCCAGCTGTTCTGCTCAAGCTCAGCGGGCAGGCCCAGGCTGGCACGTTGTTGCGCGTTGAGCCCCCAGCGAATGCCGGCCCCTTCGATCCAGCGGTGCAGCGTCGGCAAGTCGCGCTCTTTGATCGCAAAGCGTTCGCGCAGGGCGGGCACGTCGAGCAGATCAAGAATTTCGCTGACAGGAAAGCGGCTGTCGGGGAGTTTGAGCAAGTGCTCCACGGCGATCAGCAGAGGGTCGCGTCCACGTTGCCCCTGGTCGGTCAAGGTGAATGGGATGAAGCGCGGATCATTGCGCTCGAGTTGGCCGAACACGGCGCGAATGTGCGGCGCGTAGCTATCGACATCCGGGACCATGACGATGATGTCCCGAGGCCGCAGCGTGGCGTCGGCACTGAAGCGGTGCAGCAATTGGTCGTGGAGCACTTCGACTTCGCGTTGAGCGCTGTGGGCGATGTGGAAGCGGATTGACGTGTCACGCTGCAAGTCGACAGCGGGCCATAGAGCGCGGGTTTCATTGAGCGGGCGCAGTTCGAGGATATCGTCCTGCAACTGATTGAGCAGCGTGGTGGGCTCACTGTCGCTGAACAGGTCTATGCGTCCATCGCGGAATGCGGCGCGGTAGCTGTTAGGGTCGTCGTAACTGTCCAGCAGGCTGATGTAGTCGCGCCCCTGTTTGCCCCAGGCGGCCAACAACGGATGGGCGTGCTGGTGCAGGGTTTGCGGGTCGATACTGATGGGCATGCCGGTCTTGCGCGCCTGCCGTTTGTATTCGCTACGAAGCAGGTCTTTGTCGGCGACGATGTCGGACCAATGATGGCGACAGGGGTTGTGTACGCACAGCAGGACCTGACTGAAACGAGCCAACCCGGCGAGTGCTTCAAGAGCCTGGGCCGGCAAGGAAGAGATGCCGAAAACAATGACTCGTGAAGGCAGGCCGGACGGGGCCTGCTCAAGCGAATTGATCCGCTCGATGAAGCGCTGGTGCACGCCGGCACGGCTTTCAGACATACCCTCTTCCCCAACGTCCAGCAGCAATGCACGCCACAATTCTGCTTGCCAGCAGTTCGCCGGGTTCAGGGGTTTGGTTTCACCTCGCCCGTTGCGAAGTTGATGGCGGCCGGCGGCCCAATCCTCCAGCCAGTCAGCACGGTAGACCTGATATTGGTCAAACAGGTCAGCCAGGCGCTCAGCCAATTGATAGCGCTTACGCAGGTCGGTGTCGTGGGTGAGGAAGCGCTGCAACGGTTCGAAGTGTGGTTGGTTGATCAGTTCCGGCAGCAGGCGCATAAGGCGCCAAGTGAGTGGGGCTTTGTCGAGCAGGGATTTGGGCGGGATTTCATCGCGGCCCAGAACCATGCGATAGAGCTGCCACATAAAACTGCCAGGAAGTTGCACATCAATGGCGGCGGCAATGCCGCAGCCGCCCATGTCGTCATCTTCTGGATCTTCAGCCAGTGCCAGTTTGAGCCACTGGGCGATACCGTTGCTTTGTACCAACGCAATTTCGTTTTCCAGGGGCGCGAGGGGGTACCGGCGCATCCAGCTCACCACCAGGCTGCGCAGCTCATCCAAGCGGTTACCGTGAACCACCATGAATCCAGCGCTGAGGGACTCCGCATCCGGCATAACAGCTTCCTTGGGAAAGCAAAATCGGGGGTATGGACTTTAGCATTGATGACGACGTTGACGCCCGTGGCGCTTTTCGAGCGCGCAAAACAAAACCCCAACTGCTCTCGCAATTGGGGTTTCGGAATTTAATCTTGACG
>NZ_JARVSS010000007.1:0-174930 GCF_030209095.1 Pseudomonas sp. lyk4-R2A-8 | reverse complement strand
GCTGACCCACCGCCATCGGGGGCAAGCCCCCTCCCACTCTGGTTACCGCTGGCCTTTGGATGGGTGTAACACCTGACGACCGAGCCGGGGACCACTGTGCTCAAGTCAACGCCGTCAAACCTGTGGGAGGGGGCTTGCCCCCGATGGGGCCTGCTCAGTCGATACCTGTGTTGCTGACCCACCGCTATCGGCCAAGCCCCATCCCACCTTGGGTTACCGCTGGTCTTAGGACTGGCGCAAGGCCCGGTCGGTCATTTGATGCGGTAGTGAAAGGTATTGCGCACCGCCGGCACGGCCACGGCCTTGCCATCAACGATCCTCGGCTGGTAGCGGAAGGTGTTGGCCGCCGTCAATGATGGGCGGATAAACAACGGGTGGCAACCGTCCAGCACTCTGGGGTTTTCCACGCGGCCCTGGGGGTTGACGGTGTACTCCACCGAGCAGTCGCCCTCGATGTTTTTGTCCAGGGCCCGTTCGGGGTATTCCGGGGCTTCCTTGCTCAATGGCATGTATTGGCGGCTGTCGAACGCCGGAGCCGAAGCAGGTACGGCGGCGCGGGCTGTTTCGGCGGCCTGGCGTTGTTGGGCCTGGCGTTGCTGTTCCTGTTCACGCTCGCGCTGTTCGCTGGCCAAGCGCTGCTGTTGTTGCTGCTCTGCTTTCTTTTCTTCGACACGCTTGCGCGCCAGGGCGGCTTTTTCGAACTTTTGTGCTTGCACACGAGGATCGACTGCGGGTTTGACCGGCGTTGGCAGTACCACCGGTTCCGGCGCTGGCGGCGTTACCGCAACCGGTTCGGGGGCCGGTACTGGGACCGGCGCCGGGGGCAGCATCACCAGTTGGGTGTGCATCACGCTCGGGGCCTCCGGCGTGGGCGGTTGTGGCGCCCAGCCCAGCATCAACAGCACCAGCACGATTACGTGCAAGGCCACCGCCAAACCGGCGGCCAGGCTATTGCGCCAGAAGCCCGAAGGCGCCGCGGAGGCCATCGGCAAGGTGGGACTGTGCATGATCATCGCCGTCATTGCGGGGCCTCGGTCACCAGCCCCAGGTTACTGACACCGCCCTTCTGCAACACCGCCATGGCAGCCACCACACGGCCATAACCGGCATTGTCGTCGGCACGGATATACACCTGGGTGTCACTGCGCGCCGCCACCACCTGCGCGACCTTGGCGCCCATTTCTTCCAGGCTCACTGCGCTGTCGGTCTGGTGCCGGGTGTCCAGTTCCTCGCCGAGGTTCCAGTAGTAGCCGCCGTCGGCCTGCACCGACAAGGTGAGGATTTGCTGGCGGGTGTCGGTGGCCAGCGCCTCGGCGGCGACCTTGGGCAGTTCGATCTTCACGCCCTGGGTCAGCATCGGCGCGGTGACCATAAAGATCACCAGCAGCACCAGCATCACGTCGATATACGGCACCACGTTCATTTCGGCCTTGGGCCCGTGCTTGCGTTGTGGCCTGACTAACATCGGAGTGCTCCTGCTCAGGCGGCCACGGCCAGGTTGATTGGCGTACCGCGCAAGGTGCGATGCAACCGCACTTGCAGCTCGTTGCCAAAGGCGTAATAGCGGGTGAGCAAGGTCTGGCTGCGCGCCGAAAAACGGTTATAGGCAATCACCGCCGGAATCGCCGCAAACAGGCCGATGGCCGTGGCGATCAACGCCTCGGCAATCCCCGGTGCCACCGTGGACAGCGTGGCCTGCTGCACCTGAGACAAGCCGAGGAACGAATTCATGATGCCCCACACGGTGCCGAACAAGCCGATATACGGGCTCACCGAGCCCACGGTGGCCAGGAACTGCAAGCCCTTTTCCAGTTCGATTTCCTGCGCGGTGATCGCCACCTGCAAGGCCCGCTCCACGCCTTCGAGCACTGCCGGATCATGGCTGTGCAGGTGCTGGTATTCCTGGACCCCAGCGATGAAGATCGGCGCCACTCCACCCTCGCCCGCCTGCAGGGTGTCGCGGTAAAGCCCCGGCAAATCCGGCACCGCGCGAAAGCGTTGCACAAACCCGTTCAACTGCCGCTCCAGACGCCGCAGCACCGTGCCGCGCTGAATAATCAGGTACCAGCTGCACAACGAGGCCAGCAGCAAAGTAATCATCACCGCCTTGACCAACAGGCTGGCGTCACTGATCAGGCCCCAGATCGTCATATGTTCCATCGTCGCGTGCATGGTGAATGTCCTCTATCGGTTTAACGTGCAGTGATTAAAAAGTCATGACTGGCTGATGACAGCTCAGGGCAGTTTCAACGTACGCGTCACATCGGCCCAGGGCACAAACTTGAAGTTCTGGGTTTGCTCAGGCATGCGCTTGCGCCCGTCCTGCACCACCAGCATGCCCTGGCTCCACGGCCCGCCGAGGTTGATGGCAGTCGCTTCCAGGCCATCGGTTTCCGACGCGCCATCGATACCGGCAGCGGCATTCAGGCCGACCCGGAAGGCACCGCGACTGGCGAACGGCGGTTCGGCATCCAGCACCAGGTAGCTGTCATTGCCCTGGCTGGAGATCACCAGGTAGTCATGCTGCGCGCTCTGGTACAGCGCCAGGCCCTCGACGTCCGCCTGCAGGTGCGCGCCGACCTTGATCACACTGGTCAATGTCGCCGGTTGATCGGCGCGGGCATCCACGGCCCACACGCCTACGTCTTCCTCGCCGATAAACAAGCGCTGGCGCTGATCGTCGGCGACGCAGCCTTCAGGTTGGCTGTCGACCTTGAACTGGCGCACCAACTCGCCCTGCACGTGACCGTCCGGGGCGCTGAGGCGGTATTGCAGGAAGGTGCCGTCCTTGCCGTTGGCAATCGCATAAAGCTCACCGCCGGCAGGCTGGAACAGGCACATGCCGTAGATCTCCTTGAGCGGCGTCGGCACCTCACCGGCCTCGCGCAACTCGCCGGTCTGCCGGTCGATGCTGAACAGGCTCAGGCTGTTGCGATCGCGATTACTCGCCACGGCCAGGTCAACCGTTTGCCGGCCGAGCTTGAAACGCGGGCGCACGTCGACGTTGTTCAAACGCCCCACCGCCAGCTCCTGCAGCAACTTGCCGTCAAGATCGTAGGCCAGCAGGCCCTGTTTTTTGTTGGTGCCCAGAACGCGGCTCTGCCCTGGGTGTTCGGGGTGAACCCAGATCGCCGGGTCATCCGCCGCATCGCCCTGGCGCCCCACCGGTTCGCTCTGGCGCAGCGCGGCGACCTCCGGCAGTACCGGCGCGACCGGCACGGGTTTGGCCTGCCAGTCGAGGGTGCCTTGGTACAGCTGGCCGTTGTCGTCATCACGTGCCAGCAATTGCCGACCGTTGATTGCCAGTTGCTCAGGCTCCTTGAGGCCGGGCAGGCGCAGGCTCGGTTGCTCCACCCAGCGCGTGCCGGTGTGCTGGAACAGATGCAGTTGCGCGGTTTTCGGGTCCAGCGCAACCATCCCCCCCGGCACGAGCGCCATGGCCCCGGCTTCACGCTTGGGATCATCGAACAGCGCCACCGGCGTGCGTTTGACCGCTGCCTCGGGATGCGCCGGGTAGGCCCACCACCCGACGTTTTCTTCGTTCACCACCAGTTGCTGCGTGGCGTCGTCCACCTGGCAGAACTGCGCCGATGGCGGCAGCGGCACCCCACGCACACGGCGGGCTTCAGCAAGCAGTGTCGAGCCGTTGCCTACCAGCCACTGCTCGCCCTTGCCCTCCTCCCCGACCAGGAACACAAACAGGTTGGCTGCCGCGTCGCGATACAGGCAAAGACCGTTCACAGGGAAGTCGCGAGGCGGCAGGTACAGCGGCTGGCTCCAAGTTTTGGCGGCGGTATCGAGGTTGACCAGCAGCGCCTGCTGGCGGTCGTTGTCGAGGCTGGCGACCACTGCCTGGGTGCCGATGGCACGTGTATCGAGGCTGCTGAAGTGACCGTTGAAACGCGCCAGTTCGGCGCCCTGGCTGTCGAGCATCTGCAGACCGTCACGCGGGCTGGCGGTGAGGCGCGTCTGACCATTGGGCAGGAACGCCACGGCTTCGGCCTTCAGACTGGGTGCCCAGGGGGTCAGGGCCAGGTAGGCGGCAGAGACATGGCCGCTGGTGGCCAGGGCGATCAGCAGGTACAGCTTGGAAATTCTCATGAACGAACAAATCCTTCGACAAAAATGCAGAACGCTGTGGGCTTGAGGGCTGCAGTGGGTCAGCTACTGATGCGTCAATTGCCAGGCCCTCATCGGGGGCAAGCCCCCTCCCACATTGGAATTGAGTGAGTTAGAAATGCGTGAAGGTCAGGCCCACTTTGTAGGTGGGGCCGTACTCTTCGTACTGGCCGTTGTAGCCGCGGTGGCCGGTGTAGACGAAGTACGACTCATCGGTCAGGTTCTGGGCCTCGAAGCTGACTTGCAGGTTCTTGCTGAGGGAATAGCGCGCGCTGAAATCGACGAAGGTCTGCGCGTCGACATGCAGGTCGTGGGCCTTGTCGTTGATCGACGCCAGCTCATACAGGTAGGCCGATTTATAGTTGGCCGACAGGCGCAGGCTGAGCTTGTCGTCTTCCCAACCAAGCATCAGGTTGCCGACGGTGTCCGACTGGCTGGGCAGGCTGATGTTGCGTTTGCGATTAGTGCCGCTGGCAGCGTCGAAACCTTCGATGCCCGCGCTGGAGCGGCTGAACGTACTGTTGGCGCCCACCAGCAGGCCGTTCCACGGCGCGGGCAGCCAGTCGAATTTCTGCGAGTAGGCCAGCTCCAGGCCATACAGCTTGGCGCTGTCGCCATTGGCGTAGGTGTGGGCCTCGGCGAAGTTGGCCCAGGCCCCGCTGCCGGCCAGGTCGGTGTTGTAGACGAAGTTCTGGATGTCCTTGTAGAACACGAACGCCGAGACGGTGCCGGCACGCCCCATGAAATGCTCGATGCCCAGGTCCAGGTTGCTCGACTCCAGGGGTTTGAGGTCCGGGTTGCCGAAGGTGGCTTCGTCATCGTCGATCACAAACCCCGGCGCCAGTTGGCCGAAAGTCGCGCGCACCACGGATTTGGTCCAGGCCGCGCGCACTTGGGTGTTCTTGTCGATCTGATAGCGCGCGTGCAGGCCCGGCAGCCAGTGATGGTAGCGGCGCCGGGTGTCGGTGGCGGTGAATTGCCCGTCGGTGGCGCCGGTGCCCTTGGCTTCGAACTCGGTGCCTTCGTAGCGCAGGCCGGCGATAAAGCGCCAGTCGTCGATATCGATCGTGTTCATCAGGTAGCCGGCGTTGATGTCTTCATGCAGGGTGAAGTCGTTGACCCGTGATTCGGTCTCGTCGTAGAAGTCCGCGCGGTTGAGGCCGCCGATCAACTGCTTGATGCCGCTGGCGCTGATGCCAGGGCCGTAGTTGCCCAGGCGATAGTCGACGTTGCCCTTCTGGAACTGCGTCAGGTTGAGCTGCTGGTCGGTAAAGCCCAGGCTGTCGAAATCCTTGTAGACCCAGGCTTGCAGGTCGTTGTCCTTGTTGCGCCGGCTGACCTTGCCGCCGAATTTGACCTGGGACGCGTAGCCGCTCAGGTCGTAGTCGCGGGCCAGGTCCAGGCGCAGGTTTTTCTCGGTGTCTTTGGTGTTCTGTTTTTCCCAGTCGACTTTGTCGAGGGTGAAGTTGGCCGGGTCGTAGAACGCGCTGCCGATGATCGGGCGCGGTTTGTCTTTGTCGTAGAAACCGCTGTCGGCGAAGTCGCCGCCGTCGAAGGTGGCGCCGGCAATGTGCGCCGGGCTGTCTTCGCTGGACTGGCTGTAGCCGGCCTGGCCGCTGAGGGTCCACAGGCCGAGCATGCGTTCGCCGCCGAACACGTAGGACTGGATCTCCTGGGTCTCTTCGCGGTTCTTGAGCTTGCGTTTGCCCTCGGCATCGCCCAACTGGCCCGGCGCCTGTGGGTCGGCAAATTCCAGGCTGGTGGAGTTGCGGGTTTCGGTGTCCGTATAGCGGCTGTAGAGGGTGCGCAGGTAGTAGCTGCTCAGGTCATCGGGCTTGTAGTCGAAGTTAAGGCCACCGCCGGCGCGTTCGCGGCTGATGTCGTAGTCGCGCTGCTCGAACTCGTTGAGCCGCGCACCGTCGGTGAAGTCCCAGGCGCCACCGGTCTCGACGTTGTCCGAGCCGAAATCACGCTTCTGCCAGCTCAGCGCCGCGGCCACGCCGAAGTTGTCGATGCCATCGCCGAGGCTGAAGCGGTTACTGGCGGCCCCGGAGAATTTGGGGCTGGTCTGACGGGTGTTCTTGTCGTAGCTGGCTTCGCTGCTGCCGGTGTAGAACAGGCCCTTGTGATCGAAGGCCGACAGGCTTTGTACGTCGACGGTGCCGCCCAGGGAATTGGCGTCCATGTCCGGGGTGAGGGTCTTGATTACCGACAGCGACTGCACCAGCTCCGATGGCAACACGTCCAGGGCCACGGCGCGGCGGGCGCTTTCCGGGGATGGCACCAACGTGCCGTTGATGGTCACGCTGTTGAGGTCCGGGCCCAGGCCGCGCACGCTGACGAAGCGCCCTTCGCCCTGGTCGCGCTCTACACTGACGCCAGGCAGACGCTGCGCCGCTTCGGCGACGTTCTCGTCCGGCAACTGGGCCACGCCGTCGGCGTGCACCACGCTCTTGATGCTGTCGGCGCTGCGCTGCTCCTTGAGCGCCTGGCTGATGGCGGCGGCCTGGCCGACCACGTCGACATGCTCGGTGGCGGCCGCGTCAGCCGCATAGAGCCGCTCGCTGGCTATCGCCAGGGCCAAGGCAGTAAGCGTGAAGCTGACGAGCCCGGTGCGCTTGTACATGCAATCCTCCCCAAGAATCCGTTCGGCGCCAGGCAAAAGGCCCGGCAACTGGGAGGGCACGCTAGGGGTGGGGGATGACGGTTCTGTGACAGCGATCGGCGTAAAGCCCTGTAAACCGCGGCTTTCAGCCATGAACTGAGATGAAATGAGCTGATATGACCTGCAAATATCCCCTGTGGGAGGGGGCTTGCCCCCGATGGCTGTCTAGCAGCCGACAGATATGCCAGCTGCCCCACCGCCATCAGGGGAATAGGTATCTACATAGCATGAGAAAATGAGGTTGTTGTGGTAAGCAGGCTCGCCCTGCGCTGGGCTGCGAAGCGGCCCCATTCCACGCGATGTGGTTTTAGCTGATACACCGAGGCGCCTGGATTTGGGGCCGCTTCGCAGCCCAGCGCAGGGCGAGCCTGCTCACCACAACAAGCCCGCTTTTTTGTGGCGCGGCGTGTTTGAGGTGAGCTGATTCGACCTTTCCCCGTTGTCATCCAACCGTCACATCCATCTGCTGTGCTGGCGCCCTTCGCTTCTTTGCCCAAGGACTCGCGGCCATGTTCTCCGTGCTCAAACCCCACCGCTGGAAACTCGCCCTGCTGCTGCTTGCCGCCAACCTGGGGCTGATGCTGCACCTGGCCTGTGGCGAGCTCAAAAGCGTCAGCGAATGGGAATGGCTGGATATCGTCGGTGAAGGCGGCTCGGCGCTGCTGGCGCTGGTGTGGCTGGGCCTGGTGCTGAAAAGCCGCCCCGCCGGACGGGTCACCAATTACCTGGTACTGGGCCTGTCGTGCATCTTCTTTTCCTGGTGGATCGACAGTCTGGACGAATTTATCCGCTTGCCCGACAGCGTCACCTGGGACCATTGGCTGGAGTCCGGGCCGATGCCGGTCGGCATGATCCTGCTGACCCTCGGCATCTACCACTGGCACCGCGAGCAACTGGCGATCAGCGCGCAAATGGAGAAACGCGAGCGGGTGTTCCGCGAACATCGGCTGTTCGACAAGCTCACGCCCCTGGGCGGTGCCGACTACCTCAAGCGTCAGTTGGCCGAGAGCCTGCAGGACAGCCGCGAGCAGGCGCAACCGCTGTCGCTGCTGGCCCTGGACCTGGATAACTTCGCGGCCATCAACCAGGCCTATGGGCATGCCGAAGGCGATGCGGTGTTGCAGGCCCTCAGCCAGTTGCTGTTGCTCAACCTGCGTCGCCAGGACCTGCTGTGCCGACTGGCCGGCGACCGCTTTGTGGTGCTGCTGCCCAATACCGGCGAGCGCCAGGCCAAGGACATTGCCGTGGAATTGCAGCAAGCGGTGCGTGGCCTGGCCCACAAGACCCGCCAACAGGGCGAGCGCCTGCAGCTGGTGGCCTCCACGGCGGTGGTGATGGCCCTGGACGAGCCACCCCACGACCTGCTCAAACGCCTTAACCTGGCCTTGGCCAAGGCCAAGCAACCCCTGCCGAAAAGTGCCTGACATGGCGATCAAAACCCGCTGGTATGAAAGCGACAGCCGCTTCATCCCTGGGCACTATCAACCCGCCACGCTGATCGACCTGGCCTTGTCGCGGGACATCGACAGCCATCGCCTGCTGCGCGGCACCGGCTTGTTTCACGAAGACATCCTGGCCGGCAACGCGCGTTTGAGCCCGCAGCAGTTTCTGGGATTGATCGGCAACAGCCGCAGGTTGCTCGACGCCGACGACAGCAGTTTTCTGTTCGGCCAACGCCTGTTGCCCGGTTACTACGGCGCCGCCAGCCACGCCCTGGGCCATGCGCAGAACCTGCACCAGGCGCTGGAGGTACTGATCCAGTTGCAGGTGCTGCTCAGCCCGCTGGTAGCGCTGCATCTGGAGTTGGACGAACACCATGCCTACCTGTACTGGCAGGACAGTTGCGGGGCGGGCGAGCACTGGCGCTTTCTGCTCGAGGCCAGCATGACTTCGCTGGTTGCCATGAGCCAATGGCTCAGCGGCCAGCGCCTGCCCTGGGCCTGCAGTTTGAGCCACGACGAGCCGCGCTACGTCGAGCAGTATTGGGTGCACCTGGGCGAAGACACCCGCTTCGCACGCCCCCTGGACATGCTGTGCATCCCCCGCGAGTACCTGGCGCAGGCCTGGCCCGGCGCCTCGGCCACCGCCGCTCAGGTTGCGCGTCAACAGGCCCGCGCACAGATCGACCAGCTCGGCTTCGCCGACAGTTTTCTCGACTGCCTCTACGATTATCTACGCGATCAGGTGCGCCAGCCGCCCAACCTGGAACAGGCGGCGCAGGCGTTCGCCATGAGCCCGGCGACCCTCAAGCGCAAACTGCACAAACACGCCACCGGTTTTCAGGAACAGGTCGACCGCGTGCGCAAACAGGTGGCCTTGCACCTGTATCAGGTCAAGGGTTATAGCAACGATGAGGTGGCGGCGTATCTGAACTTCAACGACGCGGCCAATTTCCGCCGCGCCTTCAAGCGCTGGACCGGCAGCACGCCGAGCCTGATCCGTCAGTTGTTCAACAGCCGCTAGCCAGGCGCTCGCGCAAAAACTCCACCAGCGCCTGGACCGGCCGAGAGCTTTGCCGGTGCTGCGGATACACCGCCGAGAGCGTCAAGGCCTCGGGGGCAAACGCATCCAGGACGGTGACCAGCCGCCCGTCCTGCAGGGCCTCGGCGACGATAAAAGTGGGCAGGTAGGTGACGCCTAACCCGGCAATCGCGGTGTCGCGCAGTAAATCGCCGTTGTTCACGCGCATGCGCCCGCTGACACTCAGCGCCTGCACCTTGCCTTTGAAGCGCCATTGCACTTGGCGGCCGTGGCCGTAGGGCAGGCAGTCGTGGTCGACCAGGTCTTCGGGTTTCAGCGGCGTGCCGCGCAGCGCCAGGTAATCCGGGCTGGCGCAATAGACCCGCGCGACACTGGCGATGCGCCGCGCGATCAATGTGGAGTCCTCCAGGGTGCCGATGCGCAGCACCAGGTCGTAGCCCTCGCCGATCAGGTCCACGGGACGGTCGCTGAGGTCCACCTCCACCGTGACCTGCGGATAACGCTGCAGGAACAATGGCAACAGGCAACCCAGGTGGGCAATGGCAAACGACAACGGCGCGCTGAGGCGAATGGTCCCGCGCGGCTCGCTGTTTTGCCCGGCGATGCCCTGCTCGACCTGCTCGACTTCACCGAGCAGGCGCAAGGCGGATTCGTAATAGCTCTGCCCCAGGGGCGTGACATCCAGGCGGCGCGTGGAGCGATTGAGCAAGCGCACGCCCAGTCGGTCTTCCAGCTGGATCAGGCGACGGCTGACAAACTGCTTGGACAGGCCCAATTGCTCGGCGGCGGCGGTAAAGCTGCCGGATTCCATGACCTGGCAGAACAGGCGCATGTCTTCGAAGGGGTTCATTGTCGCTTCTCGGTGGACATTTGAAGGGTTTTATAACCGGACGGTCGCAACACCACAAATAAAATGTGGGAGGGGGTAAGCCCCCTCCCACATTGATGACCTACAGACTTGAAAACCGCTTACTTGGCCGTGAACGCCGAGTAGCTGTTCATCAGGTTGCGGTAATTGGGGATACGCGGCGACAGCAGGTTGGCCAGGCCTTCCATGTCGTTGCGCCAGTCAACCTGCAGCTCGCAGGCCACGGCGAACCAGTTGACCAGTTGCGCGCCGGCGGCGGTCATGCGTGCCCAGGCGGCCTGTTGCACGGTTTCGTTGAAGGTGCCGGACGCGTCGGTGACCACGAACACGTCGAAGCCTTCGTCGAGGGCGCACAGGGTCGGGAACGCTACGCACACATCCGTCACCACACCGGCAATGATGATCTGCTTGCGACCGGTCGCCTTGACGGCCTTGACGAAGTCTTCATTGTCCCAGGCGTTGATCTGGCCAGGCCGGGCGATGTACGGCGCGTCCGGGAACAGTGCCTTGAGCTCCGGCACCAGCGGGCCGTTGGGGCCGCTTTCGAAGCTGGTGGTGAGGATGGTCGGCAGGTTGAAGAACTTGGCGACATCGGCCAGGGCCAGCACGTTGTTCTTGAACTCGTTGGGGGAGAAATCCTGCACCAGGGAAATCAGGCCGGTCTGGTGATCCACCAACAGCACCACTGCGTCATCTTTGTTCAAGCGCTTGTACGTCATGGGTTAACTCCTTGGGTTGGGATTAGAAGGCAAAGCACGAGCAGCCGAACGCGCCCCAGAAACCCTGGAAGTCGCTGACCGGCACACTGGAAAGGCGCGCCTTTTCATGGCTGTGGGCATGCACGCCGCACGGGCCGCTGCATTGGTGAACCTGGGCCTGCAACGGCGAGCTGGGGCGCCAGTGCCCCGGCACCTTGACCACCGGCGACCAGTCCGGCAGCACCGGCACGCGCGGCGGTGCGTAATCTTCGAAGTCGCCGGCGCCATACACCACCTTGCCGCCGACCACGGTCAACACCGACTCGATCCACTTGATGGCTTCTTCATCGACGCTGAAAAAATCCGCCGACAGCGCGGCGACGTCCGCCAATTGGCCGACCTTGATCTGGCCCTTCTTGCCCTGCTCCGAGGAGAACCAGGCGCTGCCATGGGTAAACAGTTCCAGCGCGGTGAGGCGCGGCAGGCCTTCGGCGTGCAGTTCCAGGCCGCCGACGGTGCGACCGCTGACCATCCAGTACAGCGAGGTCCACGGGTTGTAACTCGAGACCCGCGTGGCATCGGTGCCGGCCCCTACCGGTACGCCTTCGGCCAGCATGCGCTTGATCGGCGGCGTGGCTTCGGCCGCTTTGGCGCCGTAGCGCTCCACGAAATATTCGCCTTGGAACGCCATGCGGTCCTGGATCGCGATACCGCCGCCCAGGGCGCGTACGCGTTCGATGTTTTTCGGGGTGATGGTCTCGGCGTGATCGAAGAACCACGGCAGGCCATTGAACGGAATATCGCGGTTGACCTTCTCGAACACGTCGAGCATGCGCGAGATCGATTCGTCGTAGGTGGCGTGCAGGCGAAACGGCCAGCGCTGCTCCACCAGGTGACGCACCACCGGTTCCAGTTCCTGCTCCATGGTCAGCGGCAGGTCGGGGCGCGGTTCGAGGAAGTCTTCGAAGTCGGCTGCGGAGAACACCAGCATTTCACCGGCACCGTTGTGGCGCAGGTAGTCATCGCCCTGATGCAGGGTGACGCTGCCGGTCCAGTTCTTGAAGTCGCTGAGTTCTTCCTTGGGCTTTTGGGTGAACAGGTTGTAGGCGATGCGCACCGTCAACTGCTGGTCCTTGGCCAATTGCTCGATCACTGCGTAATCATCGGGATAGTTCTGGAAACCGCCGCCGGCATCGATGGCGCTGGTCAGGCCCAGGCGATTGAGTTCGCGCATGAACTGGCGAGTCGAATTGACCTGGTATTCCAACGGCAGTTTCGGGCCTTTGGCCAGGGTCGAATACAGGATCATCGCATTGGGCCGCGCCACCAGCATGCCGGTTGGGTTGCCATTGCTGTCGCGCACGATCTCGCCACCCGGCGGGTTCGGCGTGTCCTTGGTGTAGCCAGCCACGCGCAGAGCCGCTCGGTTGAGCAAGGCGCGGTCGTACAGGTGCAGCACGAACACCGGGGTGTCCGGCGCAGCCTGGTTGAGTTCTTCCAGGGTCGGCATGCGTTTTTCGGCGAACTGGAATTCGTTCCAGCCGCCCACCACCCGCACCCACTGCGGCGTCGGGGTGCGGTCGGCCTGGTCCTTGAGCATGCGCAGGGCATCGGCCAGGGACGGCACGCCTTCCCAGCGCAGTTCGAGGTTGTAGTTCAGGCCGCCACGGATCAGGTGCAGGTGCGAGTCGTTGAGGCCGGGGATGACCGTGCGCCCCTTGAGGTCGATAACCTGCGTTGCGCTGCCGCGCAGCGCCAGGGCTTCACCGTCGGTGCCGACGGCGACAAAGCGCCCCTGGTGAATGGCGACGGCGGTCGCACGCGGGTTTTCACGGTCCACGGTGTGGAACTGGCCATTGAACAGGATCAGATCGGCGTTCATAGGGTTTCCTTTACAGAGGCTTCGAGCCAGGGAGCGAACAGGCGTGTGGCGGCCGGCATCAGCAGGTACACCACCAGCACCACGATGGTCACGGTGACCAGGAACGTGGACACCACATAGTTGGAGAGCAAAGGATGCAGGCGTAGCACCGGGCCCCAGACGATCGGCACCAGCAAGGTCAGCGGCAGGATGACGCAAAGCGTCACCACGGCCTGCTTCCAGCGCGGTGGCTTGGCGGCGCTGTCGGCCAGCGGGGTGAACCAGAATTCATTGGCGGCGCCGATTTCGGTCTGGTCGCCATCGGCCAGCATCGGTGCGGCTTCGTCGATCAGCGCCTTGCGTTGGGGGGAGTCGAGCCAACGTTCCAGGTCATCAGTGGAGCGGTAGCGCAGCACGCAGGTAAACAGCGCGAGGCCGTCCTGCTTGCCGCGTACCACGTCGACGCCCAGGTGCCCGGGCCGTTCGCCGGCAATGCGCACGATGCGCCGCAGCCAGGCTTCGTAGTCCGCCTCAAGGCCGGGTTTGATGCGGTGTTTGACCACCAGGGTGACGATTTCGTCGGGCCCTGTCTTGGGTGCTGGTTCCATGGCGTGCCCCTCTGCTTCGAGATTTCAGCGATGAGGGGAGTTTGCCGGGGGCGGACTTGGGAAAATTGGATATACGTGCTGTGTGGATGAGGTGGCCTACCAGCCTTCTTTCAACATCCGCAACTCTAGGTGCTGCAGCAGCATGATGGTCTTGCCATCCACGATCTCGCCGCTTTGCACCATCGCCAATGCGTGTTCGAAACCCAGCTCCAGCACTTCGATGTCTTCGCCCTCTTCTTCCAGGCCACCGCCCTGGCCGACCTGGTCGGCGGGTTGGTATTCGCCGATGAAAAAGTGGATGCGCTCGGTCACCGAGCCGGGGCTCATGAATGCCGCGTACACCTTCTCGACATGCCCGACGCGGTAGCCGGTTTCCTCCTCGGCTTCCAGGCGGATGCGTTCTTCGGGACTGGCATTGTCGAGCAGGCCGGCCGCTGTTTCGATCAGGTAGCCATGGTAGTCATTAACGAATGTGGGCATGCGAAACTGGCGGATCAGCAACACGGTGCGTTGCGCACGGTTGTACAACAGGATGGTCGCGCCATTGCCACGGTCGTACACCTCGCGTGTCTGGGCCTGCCAGCTGCCATCGCGACGGCGCAGGTCGAAGCTGTATTTCTTGAGGTTGTACCAGTTGTCCGAGAGCGTTTCTTCGGCGGTGATGCGTACGGGGCTGCTGTCCATGATCGGGCCTTTGCTCAAAAGAGCAGGAGCATGTCCCGCAGCTGTCGCCAGCGTCAAGCCGGCCTACGATGGTCGAAATAGTTCCTGCCGGTGGGGAGCATCTGGTAAAAACCCTGCTTGATCCGTTGACCTGGAACGTTCATGTCGTCTCGTTTGCTGTCTCGCCTGGGCCTGCGCTGGTTTCCCCTGCTGTGCATGGCGTTATTGATCGTGGGCCTGCCGGTGGGCTGCAGTCTGCTGCAACACAAGGAGCGCGAGCTGGTGTTTCGCATCGAGCCGGGCACCGCCAGTTGGTACAGCGGCCTGCCCAAGGCAGTGCAGGAATTCGAACTCAAGCCGGCCAGCTTCAAAGCGGGGCAGAACATTCACGCCTGGTGGTACCCGGCGGCCAGCAAGGACGCGCCGGCGATCCTCTACCTGCACGGCGTGCGCTGGAACCTGACCGGGCAACTGTTTCGCATCGAGCAATTGCATGCCCTGGGTTTTTCGGTGCTGGCCATCGACTACCGGGGCTTTGGCCAAAGTCACGGCGACCTGCCGTCCGAAACCACGGTATATGAGGACGCACGCATCGCCTGGGAACGCTTCCAGGTGCTGCAACCCGATCCACGCAAACGCCTGATCTACGGGCACTCGCTTGGCGGCGCGGTGGCCATCGACCTGGCGGCGGAACTGGGCCGGCAGTCACCCGTGCCGGTACGCGGGCTGGTGATCGAATCGACCTTCACCTCCCTGGCCGATGTGGCTACGGCCGTCGCCGATACGTCGTTGCCGGTGCGCTGGCTGCTGTCGCAGAAGTTCGACTCCATCGACAAGATCGCCGACATTCGCATGCCGCTGCTGGTGGTGCACGGCCTGGACGACCGCTATGTACCGCCGCGCTTCAGCGAGCAATTGTTCGCCGCCGCCCAGCAACCCAAGCGCCTGTTGCTGGTGCCGGGTGCCAGCCATAACAACAGCATGAGCCTGGCCGGCCGCACATACCGTGAGGCCCTTGATCACCTGATGCAATCGAAGATGCCGACCCAGGCCATTACCCACTCCACAAGCCGTGACGGCGACTCTTGAGCGCTTTTCGGCACTGGGTTCGAACAGGCCTGTCAAGCGCAAACCCTGGCCATGCTGGGCCAAACCACCGGTTGATCAAATAATGACCTTCGGCGAAATCGCCAACCCCGCCGGGGTCCGGCAAAGTTATCCACAGAGATACCCACGGTTTTCGTGGACAACTCTTTTTATTTTTTTACGATTTTTTTGTGCGGTGTGGCACTTTAGGAATGATGTCCAGCGGCTTATCCACCGTGCGCAAAGTAGCTACTGTCAGATCTGACAGGTCTATCGCGCGCTGAACCCTGCCCGCTCTTGCTCAAGCAAGCACAAGGCATCATCCAGCGCGTGGCCACTGGCGGTGTTATCGAAGATGCACCACGTGGGAATACCGTCCTCGATGGACTGAGCCAGACGTTGCGCATACGCGCGCACCCGTTCGGGTCCATATGCGCTGTGGTAGATGCGTGGCGAGCCGTGCAGGCGCCAGTAGCGCACACCCTGCCAGCCGCCGGGCGCCTCGCCACCTTCCAGTACCAGCGGGTCGGCGGCGACCCGAGCGATGTGCAGGTCCTGCAGTAAGCCCTCGGCTTCAAGCCAACTGCAATGGCGAGGTTCCAGCACCACCGCGCCGAGATAGCGTTGACGCAGGGCACGAAAAAACACCGCGGCCGTCACCGGCTCGTACGCCAGCGACGGCGGCAATTGCACCAACAGACAGCCCAACGTGTCGCCCAGTCGCTGGCACTGCGCGAGGAATTCGTCCAGCGCGGTTTCGCAGTGCGCAAGGCGCAGCTCATGGGTGATGAGCTTGGGTACTTTCACCGCAAACCGAAACGTAGCCGGCACGGACTGCGCCCAGCGCGCGTAGGTCGCGGGCAGGTGTGCGCGGTAAAACGAACTGTTGATTTCCACCGCATTGAAGCGCGAGGCATAGCGTTGTAAATGCGTGCCATGGGCGGCAAACGCCGGCCACTGTTCGCGCGGCAGGCTCCAGCCGGCGCAGCCGATGTACAACGGCGCCGTCAAAACAGCACCTTGGCGGCATCGCGCATAAAGATTTCAATGGTCTTAGGCCCTACGCCCTCGAACTCGCCCAAGCGCTTTTCGAACCCATGGCGGTCAGCGCTGGCACGGCGGATATGCGTGATCCTGCCGGCGTACTCGGCGTTGAGCTTGGCGCTCAGGTCCAGCAGGCGCTGGGCCGTGCTCTCGTCATATCGCACGTAGTGGGCACGCCCAAGCATCGACACCAGCTCGCGCGATGTGCAGTGCTGCAACTTGCGCGGCGTGTCACGCCCGTGCTCCTCGACGATCACCTTGTACGCCTGCGCCGCAATGGGCGCCTGGATTCGCTTGCCCATCAGAAAGCTGGCGACAAACCACTTGAACAGGCTGGCGTCATCCTCGGGCTTGAGGTCGATGCCCAGCTCGGCCGCGCTGATCGCTTTGGCCATGCTCAGTGGCCCAATTTGCGCTCAGCCTTGGCGGCCTGCTCATTGATCGCATCGGTCTGGCGCTCGGTGTCCTTGATGGAGGTGGGTGTGAGCACCTTGTCGACCTTTTCGGTGTTGGGATTGGGGCGCTCCAGGGTCTGTCCCTTGACGGGAGTGTCCGTACCTTTCTGCGCCTCTTCGGAGCTGACGGGGGTGGGGGTTTTGTCGGCGTTTTTAAGGTCGGTCATGGGGAATTCTCCTGAGATTGAAGAGCCGGCATCACGCGCCGGACTCATTCAGCAGAGCCTGGGGCATTTCGATAGTTCAAGGAAATTGCCCAGCCAAACCGTTGGTGAAAAAAGCGCAAAAAAATTTAAACCTTTTGCGTGCGTGCCGGCTCAACACCCAGGTAGCGACACTCGTCATTCACAAGGAGAGACACCATGACTACCAAGCTGATGAAACAGATGGGCCTGACTTTTGCGCTGGTTGCCGGTTCGATGTCCGTTGCCTTCGCCGCCACCTCCAACGACTTCGTGGACAACGCTGCGCAAAGCGGTATCACCGAAGTCGAAGCCGGCAAACTGGCCTTGCAGAAAAGCAGCTCGGCTGACATCAAAACCTTCGCCCAGCACATGGTGGATGATCACACCAAAGCCAACCAGCAGCTGATGGCCCTGGCCAAAAAGCATGACCTGGAAGTGCCGGACGACGCCGCACTGATGGACAAGGCCAAGAAAGCCATCCTGGAAATGCGTGACGAGTCCTTCGACAAGGCCTACGCCAATAACCAGGTGAACGCCCATGAAGAAGCCGTGGAGCTGTTCAAGAAAGAGGCGAGCTCGTCTGACAATGCCGAGCTGAAAGCTTTCGCCACCGAGAAGCTGCCGACCCTGGAAAAACACCTGCAAATGGCCAAGGAGCTGCAAAGCAAATACGCCAAATAAAGAGCGCGATCAGCCCTGCGCATGAATACGGCGCGGGGCTTTTTACGTGCGGATATTGATGCCCCTCAGACAGGAGACACGCGATCATGAGTACATCACTCAACGGTAAGAACATCCTTATCATCACCTCCAATACCGGTATTGAACGCGACGAACTGGTCAAGCCGCTGGAAGCGTTGCGCGGTTTCGGCGCCAATGTCACTCACGCCTCCAGCAAGGGTGGCACCACCCAGACATTTGTAGGCGACACCGAAAAGGACAAGACGGTAGAGTCCGATGCGCAACTGTCGGATGTGGTCAGCCAGGATTTCGATGCGCTGGTGATTCCCGGCGGCACGGTCAACGCCGACACCCTGCGCCAGGACGCGGCAGCGCTACGCCTGATCAAAGACTTTGCCGACGCCGGCAAGACTATCGCCGCCATCTGCCACGGCCCGTGGACGCTGATCGACGCGGGCGTGATCAAAGGTAAAACCCTCACCTCCTACAAGAGCGTGCGCATCGACCTGGAAAACGCCGGTGCGGCAGGCTGGGTGGATGAGCAGGTCAAACAATGCACGGCCAATGGCTGGACCCTGATCACCTCGCGCACGCCGGATGATCTGCCGGCCTTCAACGACGCGATTGCCAAGGCATTGGCCGGCTGATCAGTGGATCGTTAAAAAAACAGGCGCCCCATGGGGCGCCTGTTTGCTGTACAGCGGATGCTCAGTGTTTATCCTGCTGCGGCATCTCGCGCTTAGGCCCGAACATTGCCCACGCAATCAACCCCAGCAACGGCACGAAGATCAGGATGATCAGCCACAACCCCTTGGTTTCCCAGCCGCTGGTGCTGCGCAGCACGGCATTGATCGCCCACAATTCCAACAGCAGCACAACCACCGCCAACCCGATCCAGACATATTCTAATTGCATGTTTCACCTCCTGAGGTCTAAGGCTTAGGTCAACCGGTTGCGCCCAGGGTTCCATCGGATTTTTATGCGTGCCTCCAGCACCCCGCACGCGCCTCTCGGTTCGGTGCGGCGTAATGCAAGGTAACCGGTGCCGGACCATGCAAGCTGCACGATCGCGCCTCGCGTTGATGTCGTCTAACTTGCTGATTAAAAACATCTTTATGCAAAAGCCTAAGTTGGTACGGCTGATGCAACAGCCTGACGGACGAGGCGCGCACTTCGACGCGCCCGAATCCTATCCGTGAGGTTTCACCATGAATGCCATCGACCTGCTCAAAGCCGACCACGAACGCGTCAAGGCACTGCTGACCCAGCTGAGCGAATCCACCGAGCGCGGCGTGAAAAAGCGTACTGAGCTGCTGGCCAAGCTCGAAATGGAGATCACCCTGCACACCAAGCTTGAAGAGGAAATTCTCTACCCGGCCTTCCGCAAAGCGGGTGGCAAAGAGCAGGACATCATGTACCACGAAGCCAAGGAAGAGCACCGCACCGTCGACAGCCTGGTGCTGCCTGATCTGAAGCAGACCGAGCCGTCCACCACCGAATTTTCCGGGCGTGTGAAAGTGGTCAAGGAACTGCTGGAGCACCATATCGAAGAAGAGGAAACCGAGATGTTCCCCCAGGCCCGCAAGCTGCTGGGCAAGGCGCAGCTGGAAGAGCTCGGCGCCGCGATGGAGGCCATGAAGGCCGACTATAAAAAAACCATGACCAAGCCGATGGCCGCCTAACCGCCGGCCGGACCACGGGCCACCCTCCAGGGGCCCGGGGTTTGTGCAATGACATAAGGGGATCGCGTCATGAAGACCACCACGTCCCGCAGGATCGCACTTTCCGTCTGCCTGTCGGCGCTGCTCGCCGGCCCCGTCCTTGCGGCATTCGGCGATAACAACAGCGCAGCCGGTTCGGCACTGCCGCCGGGCAACTACCCCAGCAGTCCCAGCAGCGCCTCCAGCACTGGCAACAGCGACAGCAAACACACCGACGACAGCCCCCGCAAACAGCCTCAGAAAAAAGCCCCCAAACCTGCCGAAACTTCCAAAGAGCGCAAGGACAAAGCGCGTTCAGGTAACTGACGGGTTATTTGCGGTTGTAGGGCGATTCAAATGTGAGGGTGCGATTTGCTTGCGTTAACCATAGGTGTCTACACAGCTTCGGTGAAAACCTGATCTGACAAATAACTCCGTGGTTATCGGCGCAAGTCGCACCGCCCCTCTCACAGGTTCGAGCGCAGCACCGCCATTGGAACCCTCGGCATGCATTGTCCACACAGGTGAATCTCCCTTCACAGTGAAGACACCTGCATGCGTACAGCTCAATCTCCTGCGAGTCGCTTTCCAGCCTCGGCCTTCGCGCGGCAAAACCCGCAGAATGTAGACAGCCTTCGGCCCGGCGAAACGTCCAACAGTGGCCGATCGACACGCGCGGCACCGGGCGACTCGGTAAAGGAGGCGGACGACTTACTGAGCCGCTCGTGCTCCGCCGCCCTCATGGACAGAGTGATTGCACTGCAAGCCAACCCGACAAACGCCCCACCCGCCGCAACCATCGACAACATCCCGGTCAACTCTACCTTCGGCCAGGTATTGGCGCGGTTTACCGAAACGCTCAAGCAAGAGCCGTTTGCTTCGTTCGCGCGCAATAAAAAGATCAACCTCACGCACTTCAGCGTGCTCCCGTCAGAGGGTCGGATCGAATGGGTCAGCAATGGCGTACGGATGAAGCTCACCCGTAACAACCCAGCCTGGAACCAGGTATCCGGCGACCTGCTCGCCGCAACGCGCGAGCTGATGCCAACCTTGCCGGGCGCCTTCGAATACACCGGCGCGCGCAGTGCCCCCCTGAACATCATCAGCAACTTTTATGCGGCCCGTGGCGCCACCGACCTGCCCACGACCTCGCTTGCAAGCAACGGCCTGAAGCCATCACGCGACGTCCCTTCCCTGCAGGTACCCCTGGCGACGGATGCGAGCTATCAACCATCGGACTACCAACGCGTCACACAAAACCGCAAACACATGGTCGACTCCTTATCCGGCACCCTCGGCCCCGCAGCGGCGTCCATGTTCGGCGTAGCGTGGTCGGTTGTGCAGCAATCGCTGTCGAGTAAGCCTCGCGACGCGTATGAGCAACGCCTGGTCACCGCCTTCACCGACGAGCTAAGCAAGGCGAACCGGGGCGAGGAGCCTGCCTGGGTGCGCGTGCCCGCCCAAACGGGGTTAGGCCAATGGCTGGAGCTGTATCGCAGCCTGTTCGACCATCCAGCGGTGCGGGAGTGGATGCAGGTCAAGGGGCTCGACCTGGCACAACTGGAACTGAACCCGTCCACCGGTACGCTGTTGGTCAAAAAAGCCGATGATGTCGCGGTGTTTTCACCGACCGACGAATCCGGCTGGGGGGCTATCGCCGGGCCGATCATGACGGTGGCCAGGGTGATCGCGCCTTCACCCGATCAGTCGCTGCAGATCGTTCCAGGCAACGGTTTCATTGCCACGCCACTGGGCGTGGTTGCCGACTTTCAGGGCGAACCGCCCCAGGCCGACAGCGCCGCCCAACGCGCGCGTATCCAGCACCTGAACGCACATCGGGCCTTTGATCCGATTGCACCAAATGACCCACTGCGGTCTGCCGACACCCGATCTTGTGTAGCCCTTGGCAACCTCGGCACCCAGGCTCAGGCGCAGTTCGCGGCATTGGCAGAGTCCAGGGCCGACAAACGTGATTTCGCTACGCGCCTGCTCAATGTCAATCGAGCGCTGCCAAATGTTCGTCAGGAAGCGAAAAAGTGGGCCGAAGCAATCATCCTCAAGTTGACCGGCAAGCCCTTCGATGCCGACACAATCTATCTGAACCGATTCGACGGCTCCCAAAGCGCGGACACCCAGACAGGATGGGAGCACATGGGCAAGGAACCGAAGTCTTCACTGCGCTTGCCCGATGCCTTGCTCAAGAATTTTTCGGAACACGACGCGGTGCCCAACAACCTGGATTTCGAAGCCGGCCTCTACTTCGACGGCCCCGGTAAAAGTCATGCCGGAGGCTACGGCAAACATAACGAATTCCCCCTGCCCCCCTCAAAGATCATGCACGAAGCGTGGTCCACCGACTTCCAGAAACACATGAACGACAAGCTGGACAGTTTCTGGACGGACCACGCCGACGAGTATCGCGACATCCTTAAAGGCCAGTTTATCTACAGTGCCCGCAACCAGTTCAATGCGTACGAACGAGCCTCCCCCGCCGAACGCGCCCGAATCCCGGCCGCAGAACAATTTACCCGCAGCGACTATGAGTGGGTCATGAAGGCCGTCTCTAATGTGCCGGTGGGCCCCGAGCAACCGGTGCCGCTCCAAGCACTGCAGGCACGCGCACCGGTCAAGGGCAAGGTCCGCGTGCATGCATTCGATATCAATGGTTTCAGATCCACGGACATCCTGCGATTCACCGAGCAGGACGACGGCCGGTACCTCTACCTCAAAGGCCGTCGTGACGGTCGGCAGATCCTCTACATCCCAGGCCGCACGCCAGAGTTCCTGAAGTTCGCCTCGCTCGAAAGCATGGACAAATGGATCGCCGATGAATGCAAGGACCCGAACAAGCGCACAGCGTTGGCATCGCACTTCAGCCTGTCCGACCGCCAGGACACTTCCAGCAGCGCTGTCGTGAGCCTCTTCAAGGCGCTGATTCCGTTTGGTGACCAGCTTCTCAAGGATCGCCCGGAGAAAGGCGTCGACACCGCCCTGCGCAACTTGAGCACCGGCGCCTGGGATCGTCTGGAGGGCACCGTGATCGACAGCGGCAACCTACGCATCACCGGCGATGTGTTCGACAGCATCATGCGGGCGACCTGCCAGCGGATGAGCCGTGATGCAGAGGTCACCATCAAGTCCAACGATGAAGTGACGCGCGACACCTGGCTCAACGACCTTTGTGTGGCAGCCGGCCTGCTGGGCAAACTGGCCCCCATCGCCGAACCGGTGGCGGCGCTGGCGTTTCTGGCAGGCCTCGGCGAAAGCGTTCTGGGGGCGCAAAAATCCCTTTCAGGCGACACCGAGGCCGAACGCCGCGACGGCGCAGCAAAGGCCCTCGACGGTTTGCTCAATACGTTGTTCTCCATAGGCGCCGCCGAGCGGCCCGAAGATCCCTTCTCTGTCTCCCGCGAGGAGGCGGCCACAGGTCCAGCAGTCGGCCGGCAACGCTTCGCCGACGGTGCCGCGCCGCTGATGCTCGAACGGCCTGTTTCGTCCGACGCTTACACCATTGCCCGCTCCAGCGGCTTCGATCTGGTAGAGGGCGAAAAGGTCTATCGCTACGATGCCGACCAGCCTGGGCTGTTGAGTGATCTGGAGTCCACCGAACGCACGGACCGCCTCGACCGGTTCGAGGATGTTTGTCCGGCGCCGACTGCCCTGTCGCGCAGGGCCAAACGCGGCGCCAATGATAGGTGCTTCACCAAAGCCCTGGAGCCCGTCACCGACTTGGCGGGCAAAGAGCTGCAATCGCTGGAGCACGTTCGGCTGTTCCCCGCTGCGCGCAAATCCTTGTTCAACGGCGACCGGGAAGTGATTTTCGAAAAGCGCATCAATCGAGTGGTGGATACCGAACTGGGGAGCAAGCTGGTGCCGCTGCCCGGTAAAGCGCACGTCCGATACAAAACCGTGGTCAAAGGCGACATCAGCAAAAACGCTCGATTCGGCATGTACGACAACAGTGACAGCGCGTTCCTGCGCGAGCGCACCTATGCGGTGAAACTTGGCCGAATCAGCGACGTTTGTAATGATTCCCGTGAAGTCCGTGGCGTTGTGGTTTCCAGTTCCAACCCCGCCGACACACGCAAGTACCTGATCGTCGAAGCAGACACCGCAGCGTTCTACAAAGCGCTGATTACGGATGGGCAGACCGGCAAAGTGAACTTCATTCGCTGCGAAGCCACCGCGGCGGATCTGGATCTGGTCAAGCACTACCGCAGTGAACTGACCCAGCGCCAAGGCACTGCCGCGGTGCCTTTCGACGCCGACTTGATTGCGCTGCCACCGCTGGACAAGGCCCTGAAACAGTTGCGAAAAAATGGCTACACAAAGGCCCAGATCCAGGACCTCAAAGCCAGCGTTTCAGGTATGACCGCCGAGCAAAAACGCGAAGTGGTGTACCAACTGCAAAGCCGCCACGCCATCGAAAAGCCGGATATTGCCCTCAAGCCGGCACGTGTGCGCCCATTGACCAAACCCGCTCGATTCAGCACGTTGACGGCCGAGCAAAAAAACGCCTTCTACGCTAAAGGCACGCAGGACTCGGTCAGTCGCGGGCTCAAGGCGACAGGCCTGGGGCCGGGTAACCAGGTGCATTCAGCCAGCGATCTTGCACGCGCCGAAGCGGCCGCCACCACCGTGGAGTGGATGCGCCGTACCACCAACCCCCATGCACCGAATCGAGGGGACATGATCCTGAAGGCCGGAGCCGGCAACTGTGGCGAAATGAGCCAGCTGTCGAAGGACATCGTGACCAAAAGCGGTGGCCGGGCTTATGAATGGTCGGCGGGTAACGCTCATGCGTTCACCGTGATCGGAGGCCCTGTGGAGCGCCCGCCGGCAACCCGTGATTTTTCCGAGGCTATATGGCGGGATGCATGGATCGTCGATCCCTGGGCCGGTATTGCCTGCCCGGCCCGTGAGTACACGAGCCGGCTCAAAGCGGTAATGACCGAATGGCAGGCCGGTGGGCGGAAAATACTGAATGGCCCCACCGGCGTTATGAGCCCCACCGATCCAAAGTGGCTGGACGAGCTGATCGAACAGCCCAAGGCTCCTTACGACCACAGCTATGAGACGCCCAGCGCGCCAGGCACCCTCGCCGAGGTCATCCCTCCCCGGACGGCCCCCCGCGAAGAGGTGGAAATGGGGTTCAGCCGCACGCTCGATGACAGCGATACGGTGTTGTCCACCCGAGGTCTGTCGGACTGCTCAGCGCTGGTGGTACTGACGGATCTTAAGAACGGCGTCTATGGCAAACGCACCTTGATGCACCTGACCGGCAGTAACGTGGCGATGGGCTTGAGCCATGGACACGCGGCCACTGAACTGGCGGCCCTGGAACAATCATTGGACGGCGGCGGCAAGGTCATTTTCGTCGGCGGCAGCAACTCAAAATCCGTTGTGGGCATGGCCAGTGTATTGGGTCAGGAAGTAGACGGTCGCAAACCTCTGCTCTCGATTGTGCAAAAACCCGGTGTGACAATGACCCTGGCCAGCGCGACCGCCATCGATGTGAAGCCGGACGGGACCTTTACCCTGGTCACAGACGGCGGCACGGAAGGTGTCTTCAGACCGGACAAAATCAAGGAGGTCTTGGATTTCATCGACTGAAGACAGGTCAGCGCCGCGAACAACTGAGTCAGATCAAGTCAGCGCCTGCCAGCCGCGGAACTCACCGCGCCGGGTCAGCGCGCTCCAGGCGAAATCCCAACCGGGCGGCGGCAAAGGCGGTTGTTCAACGGTGACGGGCGGCGTGGCTTTCCAATCGAATACCCGCAGCGTGCGCCACGCCAGCACGATACCTTCGGCCCGGCTGTGATCGGTATTGATCCAGCCTGCCGCAGCGGCGGCCATGAGCGCTTCAACGGGTTCCTCATTGATGCGCGTGCGGTAGGCCGAGCCGAGCAACCAACGGCACACGTTCAGGTGGTAGGTCCAATCCCCGGCCGGCTGGTTGCGGTAGGCCCAGGTCATAAAGCTGCGAAACAGGTTCAGGCCTTCGGGCGGGTCGAGTTTGAGCAGCGCCGGGCAGATGTCGAACAGGCTGTGCCAATAGGGCAACAAACGGGCGTCCAGGTGGACGAAACAACGGGCATTGCTGGGGTATTGCGCAGGCGCCGGTGCTGCGCGCAGGCGAACGGCGCCGGTTGGCGATGGATAGCTCATGAAAAACGCACTCACAGTCGTGACGATAGAATGCCCCCTGGTCACAGGAGGCCCAAGGCACACGTCAGAAGGCGGGAGAAGCGCGAGGGTTGGCCGAGGGCCAGGCGTAGCGCGGCGGCGCTTTGTTGCGCTGGGCATGGGCCGGGCGCGGGGTTTGACCCAGGCCCAGGAGCCAGGCCAGGCCGATCAGGAACACCAGGGCCACGTTCAGGGCTGCGCACACCGGGCAGGCAATGTAGTTCGAAATGTTGCTGGAAGCCGCGTCACCCGACCCTTTATCGGAAAGTGGCGCGGGTTTGCCGTCCACTGAACAGAACGCCCCGCCGATCCCGTTGAGCTGCTGGCCGAGCATCTGACCATGGCTCAAACCGCACACGAACAGGTTCATCAGCACGCAGCAGTACAGGGTCCAGGCGATCAGGGAACGGTCGGGCAGGCTCAATTTCATGGCGGCGACTCTACCATCACCGCCGCCAACGGATGAAGCGCGACGCGCCCCTGTGGCAGAACGTCGCAGATTACGCAGGCGGGTAGGGGTTGGTAGACTTGGCGCCCTTCGCGTTTCTTACTTCAAATGCCTGCTTTTCCCAGCCTGACGGCTAGACCCGGCGCAATGCAGGCGTTTTACAGGATGCACAGTTGATGAGTACGTTATTCACCCGCCGCAAGGTCCTGGCCGGTATGGGCCTGATGGGCCTGGGCCTGCTGGCCGGTTGTGACAACAGCCCCAAACTGAACTTCAAGTACGGCAAGGACTTGAGCGACAAGATCATGGGCCGCACGTTCAAGCTCAAGAACACCGAGGGCGACACCGTCACCCTCAGTTCCTACCGTGGCCTGATGCCGGTGGTGTTCTTCGGCTTCACCCAGTGCCCGGCGGTGTGCCCCACTACCCTCGCCCGCGCCGCCCAGGCCAAGAAGCTGATGGGCCGCGACGGTGAAATCATGCAAGTGATCTTCATCACCCTGGACCCGGAGCGCGACACGCCGGAGATTCTCGACAAGTACGTCAAGGCCTTCGACCCCAGCTTTGAAGCGCTGTACGGCACGCCGGAAGAAATCGCCGTGGCCGCCAAGGAATTCGGGATCTTTTATGAAAAGATCCCCGCCGGCGACACCTACACCCTGTCCCACACCGCCACCAGTTTTGTCTTCGACACCCGTGGCAACCTGCGCCTGGGGCTCCAGGCATCCCTCACCGCTCAAGAGTGCGCAGAAGACCTGCTCACCGTCATGGAGGTCTGCTAATGACTGCCGTTCAACACCTCAAGCGCCTCACCCTTGGCCTGGCCCTGCTGGGCCTCGTCGCTCACGCCAGCGCCCAGGTGCAGGTCAGCGACGCCTGGGTTCGCGCGACCGTTGCGGGCCAGCCCTCCAGCGGCGCGTTCATGACCGTCACCGCCGACGTCGACAGCAAGCTGCTGCGTGTAGCCTCGCCGGTGGCCAAGGACGTGCAGATCCATGAGATGAGCATGAAGGACGACGTCATGCGCATGGGCCCCGTGGATTCGGTGGCCCTGCCTGCCGGCAAAGCCGTGACCCTCGACCCCAATGGTTACCACGTGATGCTGATGGGCCTGACCGGGCAGATCAAGGAAGGTGACCCGGTGCCGCTGACCCTGACCGTGGAAAATGCCAAGGGCGAACAGCAGGCGATTGAAGTCAAGGCCATCGCCCGAGGCGTAGACGGCATGGACCCTAGCCATAAGCACTGATTGCAGCTGCTTGGTTCGGGTTGGCTCACCTCAACCCGTCCATCAATCCACGATAAACAGCTTCGCACCGTCCAGCGTCGATGAACGGTGCGCTTCCATATCATTGCCCACCTGATAACTCATCCCGGCCGTCAACGTAAACCGACGCCCATCCGCCAGCTCGGTGTGCAACTCGCCTTCCAGACACAACAGCACATGACCGCGCGTGCACCAATGATCCGCCAGGTAACCGGCGCTGTACTCCACCATGCGCACGCGAGTCGTGCCAAAGTGCCCGGTGCGCCAGGTGGCACTGCCCGTTACGCCGGGATAGATGACGGGTTCAACGCTGGACCAATCGGTGGTGCAAAACGGGACGGCGGTAAGATCCATGGGGGGCTCGGGTGTGAGTTAAGGGGGCTTGAGGCTAATGGGCTGACAAGGGGGGCGGTAGACACAGATGGAGTAGTTTTGCGGCATACAGGCAACCGTGCTTGTTATTCTGCTCCCCCATCTCCGAGGAGGCATGCTGATGCTGATCGACCCCGCTTACGTCTTGTTTGAGACCGACCCCGCCGGCGATTCAAGGACCGTCCGTCGCGCAGGTCATCGACTGCCTGCGCGCCTGTATGCACCACTGATACCAATCTTCGCGTTAACTGGCATAGCGGTGATGCAGGCGATCTGCATATGCGGTTACACGTCTATCTGGCAGTTTTCCCATCTCTGGATACAGTTCAAAAAAGACATCTGGATATGGCCTGCATGAAACGCAAAGTTCGGATATTGATCCTATGCAAAACCTACCCTTCCCCAAGCGCAAAATATGCCGAAACGTCCTGCGTCGCAGGGATGGATGAGGAAGGCAAATCTTATAAGGCTGTATCCAGTACCGTTCCGCTTGATCACTAGCGATCAGCAGTTTGCCAAGTGGCAATGGATCGAAGCCTCCATCGAACGAAGCCCTGCGGACCGCAGGCCAGAAAGCCATAAGATCGGTGTGGACAGCATTTGTGCGGGAAAAGTTTTGCCCGCAGGTGATTGGTGCGAGCGGCGGGTGTTGCTGGACAGGCTGAAAATTTATGAGAATTTTGACGCATTGGATAAAGCCAGGACTGAGCATAACGTCACGCTAGGCCTGATCAAACCTGCACGCGTCACCGCACTTCGCATTCAGAAATCAGCCTCGCAAGGATGGACTTCGGAGGAAATTGACAAGCTGCAATCAATGCAGCGCCAACCCAGCCTGTTTGAAGAGCAAGAACACGCCAGCATCAAGCGCCTTGAAAAAGTGCCCTTTGACTTTCATTACGTTTATGAGTGTGTGACCGACGGAGAATTGAGAACCCATATTCATAAAATTGTCGACTGGGAAGTCAGCCAGCTCTATAGGAACGTCTATCGCAAACACGGGGCAAAGGGCTGGGAACTCCCCTTTCGGCAAAAGCTGGAAACCCATCTACCGAGCAAAGAGCTCATGCTCTTGATGGGCACGATTCATCGTTTCCCCAGCCAGTGGTTGATCGTGAGCCTGATTTATCCGCCTAAGCGACAGAAAGAAGACGATCATCAAATAGCGTTGTTTTGAAGGGTAGGTGTTGAATGTCGAGCGAGGGCGTCAACTCCTGCGCGGCTTCAGCGATCAAACTGCGGTGGCAAAAACGGGCGTCCGCCTCATAACAGACCATACAAATCCGCTGCTGGGCTGCATTGCAAACCAGCTCGTTCAACACCGTGCCTTGGGTGCGGATATAAGTCCTGAACTCGCGCGCATAGGTTGTCCAATCACCGTCTTCCTTGTACTGCTTGCGTATGGGCTTTGGGCAGCCGAGCGACCGGTTATGCTCATAAGCGATCCCCTGTGCGGCCAGATCCCGGGCAAATGCATTTTTGGAAAAACCTTTTTTTCGCGATAACGGGTATTCACGCACATCCAGCACTCTGTCGATCCCGGCCTGCTTGAGTTGTGCAATGAATGCGTCGATGGTCAGTCCCTCGTAGCCTGCGGTGTAGAGGTTCATGCAGATTCTCCCAAGGCCTGCCGGCGCGATCAAATGGTAAAAAAACGCCGGGACTATAACATCGGCTGAAATTGACGAGCCGATGCGAGTGACGAGCGGAGCCAATTATTGCGTAACAAACCTATGGCCCTCGCTCATCAGGCCATCGGTTCAGCCAACCCGCTTCTTCATCGGGATACACGCCAACTGCAACCCCGACGGTGAGTGGTAAATGGCCTGCTCATCCCCGACATAACCACACGATCGATAAAAACTCGCGGCGTTCAACGTCGCATCCAGCACCACCTCTTCAATCGCCAGTTCCCGCGCGAGACTTTCAAGGTGATCCAGCATGGCCTTGCCATACCCGCGTCCGGTGAATGCGGGCAACACGAACAGCGCACCGATTTCGTTGTTGTCCAGGTCAAGCATGCCGGTGGCTACAGGCTCATCGTTAAGCCAACCCAGATAAAACGATTTGTCCATCAGTGCGCTGTAGCCGTCCTCGGCTTTGCCACGCGTCCAGAGTGCCATTTGTTCAGCGGTGTAGGCGCCGACGCATTGGCTGCGGATGGCTTCGCGGCGGATGTCAAAAGCAGCGACTGCGTCGTTGAGGGTCGCGCGTTTTATTTCCAGCATTGATCCTTCCCTTTATGCGTTTTCATTACCCGCTCGGGTGAATGAATAACGGTCCCTGTCCGTGCGTAATTGCCAATCCTGGTTTCGTCAATGATATGCGGCGCGGGTTCAGTTATAGATGCGCTGACCGACACGCCGCCATCGGGGGCAAGCCCCCTCCCACATTGGTATCCCGGTTACCGTCAGATTTTCACACTGCCTTTTTGACGTCGATGACCATGGCCAAAATTGTCGAAAAAGTATCCGCTACGATGCCTGACGCGAACAAGCCCATTCCCATTTTTTGAGCCGTGTTCAACGCAGAGTCCCAGCGAGGCCGCTATGATGTGGCCTTCCGCTCAACGCCCCAGGAACACCGATGCCCGCCCTCACTCTGCGCAACGCCATGCCCACTGACGCCGCTCGCTGCTATGCAATTGAAATCACCGCCTACGAAGGTGACGAAGCCGCGACCCTGGAAAAGATCGCCACGCGCATTGCGCTATACCCGCAAGGCTTTTTGATCCTGGAAGCCGACGGCGAAATAGTGGGTTTTATCAACGGCGGCTGCGCCCATGAAGTGGTGATGTCGGACGAGGCGTTCAAGGAACTGGTGGGGCATTCGGCCGAGGCGCCGAATGTGGTGATCATGTCGGTGGTGGTCGACCCGGCGCATCAGGGCAAGGGGTATTCCACGGTGCTGATGACCGAGTTTGTGCAGCGCATGCGCGCGATGGGCAAGCGCACGATTCACCTGATGTGCAAGGAACAGCATGTGCCGTTGTACACGCGCATGGGCTACACCTATGTGTGCCCTTCACCCTCGGATCATGGTGGCATGGCCTGGCATGAGATGGTGATGACGCTTTAACCAACGGAGGGTTTCGCGATGACCGCAGCGCTTATTGAAATCAGCGACCAACCCAACCCCGACGCCGAGCGTATTCTCGGCAACGGCCTGGCCGCGTTCAACGAAGGTATCACCGGCTACAACGACCGCCTGCCGCTCACGGTATTGATCAAGGACCCCGATACCGATCGGGTCATCGGTGGCATCACCGGCAAAACCACCTTGGGCATGGCCTTTCTCGACCTGTTCCACTTGCCCGAGACCCTGCGCGGCACAGGCCTGGGCAGCCGGTTGCTGCACGCCTTTGAGGATGAAGCCCGACGCCGGGGTTGCCTGAATGCCGTGCTGTACACCCTCAGCTTCCAGGCCCCGGGGTTTTACGAGAAGCACGGCTGGGTGCGGTTCGGGGAAATACCCTGTGCGCCACAGGGCAGCAGCCGCCTGTTTCTGTCTAAGCAACTGTAACCGGGACAAGCGCCTCGCCGAAAAGCCTGCCGTCACCAGCTCCCCGAAGCCCCGCCGCCACCGCTGGAACCACCATCGCCGGAAGAGCTGCTGGAGTCTGAGCTTGAATCTGAACTCGAACTCGAGCTTGAATCCGAGTCCGAACCCGAGTCCGAACTCGATCCCGAACCGCCACTGCTCTTGATGAAAATGAACAACGCCGCAAACGACGCGATTGGGAATGCAAACAGCCAGCTGTTGCGCCCAAGGTCCATCAACATTCCCGCCGCCCCATACACCGCCACCGCTGCCAGCAACCGCGCGATAAAACCCGCGCGGCTTTGCTGCCACGCCATCCTCATGACCACGAACAGGGCCAGGTACAACCCCAGCACCACCAACGCGCCCAGCGGATACGCCAGCCAATGGATAAAGTCGACGTCGGCGTACCAATGATTCACCACGACCAATCCCAGGATGTAAACCAGCAGGCCAATGACGCCATAAAACACCGCGCGCGCCAGCCACAATGCACCGAATGTCGCGCCACCGATCAGCATGACCAACGGCATCACCAGCAGGAACAGCAACCCGTCGCGGCCGCCACCAAAAACCGCCAGCAGCACGGTAACCGCCACCGCGGCGATCAAGGCACGCCGCCAGTGCAGTTTGCCGGCGGCAAGCAGTACGCCGCCGATGGCACCCGTGATAAAGGCCAGCAACAGCGCGATGATCTGGGGGTTAAGGTCCGGCTTGGCGACTTGGGGCAAGTCACCACCGTCCACCAGCACAACCAGGTCATTGACGCCCTGGGTAATGCCACCCGCATAGTCGCCCTGACGAAACGCCGGGGTGATGTGCTCCTCGATGATGCGGTGCGCCAGCAGATCGGTGACGGTGCCCTCAAGGCCATATCCCACTTCGATGCGCACCTTGCGGTCATCTTTGGCCACCAGCAGCAGGATGCCGTCGTTGACGTCCTTGCGCCCCAGCTTCCAGGCGCGGAACAGTTGGTTGGTGTAATCCTCAAGGTCCGCGCCGCCGAGCGTGGGTATCAACAGCACGGCGACTTGCGCGCCTTTGCGTTGTTCCAGATCGGCCAGTTGCTGTTTGAGACGCACGGTGGTGGAGGCGTCAAGCGTATGGGTAAGGTCGATCACCCGCTGGTCCAGGGCGACACCAATGGCCGACGTCTGGGCGTGAGCCGTCGCCAACAGGCTGGCGCACACAAGCAACAGCAGACTCAAGGCGGATTGCCGCAACCGACGCATCATAATTTGTTACCCGAGGTTTCTTCCTGAAGGCGCCGACTTTACTCTATCGGCGCTATAACGCGTGACCCAAAGCGTTTGACTATCTAAACTGGCCGCCAATAGCAATACGCCATAATTTTCGAGATGCCCATGGATTTACGTCACCGCAATAACGTCAACGTCATGGGCAACGGGACCTCGACCCTGGTGTTCTCCCATGGTTTTGGCTGCAACCAGGCCATGTGGAACGATCTGGTGCCGGCGTTTCTAGAGCACTTTCGCGTGGTGCTGTACGACCTGGTGGGCGCGGGCCTGTCGGACCTCAGCGCGTTCGACAAAACCCGGTACGCCACGCTGGACGGCTACGCCCGCGACTTGAACGAGATTATCGACGCCTATGCCGAAGGCCCGGTGATTCTGGTCGGGCATTCGGTCAGTGCGATGATCGGCACCCTCGCCGACCGCCTGGCGCCAGGACGTATCGCAGCCCATGTGATGATCGGGCCGTCGCCGCGCTATATCGATGACGAGGGTTACATCGGTGGATTCAAGCGCAGCGACATCGATGAACTGCTCGACACCCTCGACAGCAACTACCTGGGCTGGTCCAGCGCCATGGCCCCCGTGATCATGGGCGCACCTGAGCAACCGGCGCTCAGCGACGCCCTGACCGACAGTTTCTGCCGCACCGAGCCGGAGATCGCCAAACACTTTGCGCGGGTGACGTTTACCTCGGACAACCGCCAGGACGTAATCGGCCTGGCTACCCCGGTGTTGATCCTGCAATCGAGCGACGACCTCATCGCCCCGGTGGCCGTGGGCGAATACCTGCACCGTGTGTTGCCCAACAGCACGTACTGCCTGGTGAACAACGTCGGCCACTGCCCGCACATGAGCGCACCCCAGGCATGCGCGGCGGCCATGCACGGTTTCCTGGAGCGGTGGACGGCCACCCGTGCCGGCTGACGTGTTCGACAGCGCCGCCTGCGCCCTGGCCGTTACCGGCGAAGATGGCACGATCCTCAAGGCCAATGCGCGCTTCGGCGATTGGCTGGGGTTCAGCACCGCCGAGCTGTGTGCGCGCAGGTTTCAGGACCTGCTGACCATGGGCGGACGAATCTTCCATCAGACCCACCTGGCACCGATGCTGCGCATGCACGGCAGCATCACCGAAGTGAAACTGGACATCCTGCACCGCGACGGCCACAAGGTAACCGTGCTGCTCAACGGCAATAAACGCGTGCAGGCCGATACGGTGGTGTACGACCTGGCCCTGTTCGGCACCACCGACCGTGACAAGTACGAGCGCGAACTGCTGAACGCCCGCAACCTGGCCGAAGCGCTGCTGCAGGAAAAAACCGCCACAGAGCTGGCGCTGCAGAACGCCCAGGCCGAGTTGAACGCGGCCTATGCCATCTCCCAGCGCCGCGCGGTGTTCGCCGAGCAGATGATGGCGATCGTCAGCCACGACCTGAAAAACCCGCTGACCGCGATCCGCATGGCCTCGGACTTTCTCAGCCGCAGCGAACGCACCGCCAAGGAGCGTCAGCTGCTGGGGCATATCGGCCAATCCTCCGAACGTGCCCAGCGCATGATCGCCGACCTGCTGGACTTCACCCAGGCGCGGGTCGGCCACGGCATCGTGATCAAAGCCGCGCCACTGGACCTGCACCACGTGATTCAGCGCGCGGTGGAGGAACTGCGCGTGGCCTTCCCCAAGGCCACCCTGTTGCATTGCGCCGAAGGCAGCGGCCAAGCGTGCCTGGACGCCGACCGCGTGCAGCAGATTATCGGCAACCTGGTGGCCAACAGCGTGGCGTATGGCGATCTGCAGGAGCCCATCACCATTACCTCGCATCTTGGCGACAACGCAGGTGCGGTGTCGGTGCATAACCACGGCGCCCCCATCCCGCAGGCCTTGCTCGAAGAGCTGTTCGAACCCATGACCCGCGGCACCGACCAGGGCAGCGATGTACGCAGCGTGGGCCTGGGGTTGTACATCGTGCGCGAATTGGCCAAGGTGCACGGCGGGGATGTGGCGGTGAATTCCTGCGCGGCCGCCGGCACTACGTTTACGGTGACGTTTCAGAACACGTAGGCGCTGGCCACTGAACTATCCAAGGACCACACCATGCTCATCGTCTTCAGCGGATTGCCCGGCACCGGCAAAACCACCATCGCCCATGAACTGGCGCGGCGGCTCAACGCGGTTTACCTGCGGATCGATGTGATCGAGCAGGCCATTCGCGATGCCGAGGTGCTGGCGGGTGATGTGGGGGCCAGCGGTTACGGCGTGGCCAATGCCGTCGCGCTGAGCAATCTTCTGTTAGGGCATCGGGTGATCGCCGACGGCGTCAATCCAGTGCGGGAAAGTCGTGCGGCGTGGCAGGCGGTGGCCCTGGCGGCGGGCGTTAAGTTAGTGGATGTACAGGTGATTTGCTCCGATCGGCAGGCACATCAAGGCCGGGTTGAAAGGCGCACCGGGGATATCCCCGGCCTGACGCCACCCACTTGGCACTCGGTGATGACCCATGAGTATGAAGCCTGGGCGCAAGCGCCGTTGACCGTCGACACGGCGACGCTGTCCGCGACCGAGGCGGTTGAAACGCTGCTCGCTCATCTAGGGCGATAAGTGGAATCGCGGTGGTGTTTTTGGGGCCGCTTCGCGCCCCGGCGCGGGGCAAGCCCGCTCACCACTTATAGCCACCCTGAGCACGCTTTTGCAGTGAGCTTTTAGGTGATGAGCGGGCTTGTCGCATCGTCGCACCTCCCGCGCTGGGGCGCGAAGCGGCCCTATATTCAGAGCACGCTGCCCATCGCCTTCATCAGCACCAGGTCCCGCCCGTAGATATCCGGCGCGTACACCAGGCCGCCCTGGCGGTCCACTTCCACTGTCCAATAGCCCAGCAGTACCGGCACCGGGGTAGCCAGGCGGAATTCATGAGTCACGCCGGTGGCCAGCAGTTCGTCGGTGCGAGCGCGCTCGGCAGGACTGACCAGCAGGTCGCGCAGCAGCAACGGTTGTTCAACCCGCACGCAGCCGGAGCTGAACGCGCGCGGGCCCTTGGTGAACAGCGGCTGGCTGGGGGTGTCGTGCAGGTACACCGAGTAGGGGTTGGGAAAGCGCATCACGATTTTGCCCAGCGGATTGCGCGGGCCGGCTTCCTGGCGCAGCAGGATGTTGCCGGGGTGTGCCCAGTCGATCTGTTCCGGGGCCAGCGGCTGGCCTTGGGCGTCGAGCACCTGCAGGTTCTGCTGGCGCAGGTATTCGGGATTGAGGCGAATGGCCGGAAGTTTGTCCTCGCGCATAATCGTGGGCGGGATGGTCCAGGTGGGGTTGAGCGTCAGCCGGGTGATGCGCGATTTGAGCAACGGTGTCTGGCGCTCGGCGCGGCCCACTTGCAGACGGGTTTGCCACACGGGGATGCCGCTCTGATAGACGCTCAGTTGTGCCGCGGCGACGTTGACCAGCACGCCTTCGGGCTCCAGGTCCTGGGCCAGCCAGCGGAAGCGTTCGAGGTTGATGCGCAACTGCTCGCGACGCACCGCCGGGCTGATATTAAGCTCGGCTACCGTGCCGGCACCGATCACGCCATCGGCCTGCAATGAATGGCTGAGCTGAAAGGCTTTGACCGCATCTACCAGCTCAGCGCGGTATTGCTTGCCGACGCCCTGGGGCTCAGCGGCCAGGTAGCCGCCGTCGTAGAGACGCCGTGCCAGCTGCGGCACCCGCGTGTCTTCCATGCCGGGGCGCAACAACGGGCCACTGCCCACGGCGTCCCAATGCGGCAACGGTTGCAGGCGCACGCTCGCATAGGCATTGCGCAGGCTGCGATACAAATCGGCGCCGGGGCGCGCTTGATCGAACGCCTGGGCCATGTCCTGCAGGCCCACCGCAGCAAGGGCGAGCACTTCAACATCGGGGTCGCGGGCAGGCGGCTGGGAATGCCACAGCGGTTCGAAGCGTGATTGCTGCAATCGTCCGTAGTGCAGGTCCTGCAGGGCCTGCAGGTAGTGGCGGCTGCTGTCGATATCGCTGCACAGCACGTTAGCCGTGGCATCCACGGCAGGCAGGCTATAGTGGGAAGGGTCCAGGCCGTCGTCGGCGAGCAGTTGCAGTTGGGCGTGCAAGGCTTGGCGACGGGCTTCGTCGGACCACAACGCGACATCACCTTGCTGCTGATAAAAGGCTTGCAGGCGCCCCTGTGCGGCGGCGGCGATCTGCGGCGCAAGGCCGGGGCAGACACTGGGCAACTGCGCCAGCGCCTGCTGCACGGGCGCCAGGTCGACCGGTGCCGGCGTCGTCACCGGCAAGGGCTCGACCGGCAGCGCGTCGGCCGTGGCGACCAATGGTGCAACGAGCAAGCAAATGCTCAAGTAACATGCGTGTTTTTTGAACAATGCTTTAGCTCCAATCCACAGTGGGGGGTTGTACTGTAGATGCTGACTTTCCTGTGCCGCCTCGGCCTGATGGCCGCAAGCCTGGCTGCGTTGAGTAACTCTGTGCTCGCCGCCAATGGCAACGTGCCTTCCTTGTATAACAGCCTGGCGCGATCGGCTCCAGAACTCAATCCCACTGTGCTCAAAAGCGCCCTTAACGCGGTGCAATGTGCAGTCAGCAACGGCGAAGAACGCTCCGAACGCCTGGCCGTGATCGATTATTCCCAACCTTCGACCGCCCGTCGCCTGTGGATCTTCGACCTGCGCAAGAAAACCCTGGTGCTGCGCGACCTGGTGGCCCACGGCGCCAAGTCCGGGGAAAACTTCGCCACCCAGTTCTCCAACCTTGAAGGCAGCCACCAGTCCAGCCTTGGCCTGTTCCGCACCCAGGAAAGTTACCTGGGCACCCATGGTTATTCACTGCGCATGGACGGGCTGGAGCCGGGGTTCAATGACTCGGCCCGCGACCGCGCTATTGTGATTCATGCCGCCGATTACGTCAGCCCACTGTGGAGCAAGCGCGAAGGCCGTATTGGCCGCAGCCAGGGTTGCCCGGCCGTGCGCCCGCAAGTGGCGCGTCAAGTGGTGGACAAGCTCAAGGACGGCCAGTTCATGTTTTCGTGGTATCCCGACCAGCGCTGGTTGAAGTCTTCCACTTACCTCAATTGCAAGCCCCAACAGGTGGCCAGTAGTCGTACAATCCGTGGCGGTTAGCCTGTCCCCACCGATTAAAGAGAGCACCCCATGCTTCTACATAAGTCCACCTGGATCGAGATCGAGCAGTTTCTGCAGCGCAGCCGCACGGTGGTGGTGCCCATCGGTTCCAACGAGCAGCACGGCCCGACCGGTCTGCTGGGCACCGACTGGATGTGCCCGGAAATCATCGCCCATGAGGCACAACGGCACGCCGACCTGCTGATCGGCCCCACGTTCAATATCGGCATGGCCCAGCACCATCTGGGGTTTCCCGGCACCATCTCCCTGCGCCCCTCCACTTTTATCGCCGCGATTGGCGATTGGGTGCGCTCGCTGGCCGGGCATGGCTTCGAGAAGATCCTGTTCCTGAACGGCCATGGCGGCAATATCGCCACGATTGAAGCGGCGTTTTCCGAGTTGTACGCCGAAGCCAGCTTCGCCCGGCGTCCGGCCGGGTTCGCGCTGAAACTGGTGAACTGGTGGGATCTGGAGGGTGTCAATGAGCTGGCCCATCGTCAGTTCCCCGTGGGTCATGGCAGCCACGCCACGCCGTCGGAAATCGCAGTGACGCAATGGGCTTACCCGGATGCAATCAAGACAGCCGACTATTCGCCGCAGATCGCCAACACCGGGCCGATCCGCGAAGCGCTGGACTTCCGCGCACGCTTCCCCGATGGGCGCATGGGTTCCGACCCGGCGCTGGCGACGGTGGAAAAAGGCGGGGAACTGGTGGCGTTGGCCGCTCAGGGGCTGATCAAAACAGTGCGTCACTTCGCTGACGAAGTTAAACCGTAAATCCGCTTGGCGGGAGGGGCCAGGCCCCTCTCCTATCAGCGCATCGCGTTATTGGCATTCCTTGGCCGCTATCTCCAGGCGCGACGGCGTAATAGTCGACGCCAGCGGCTTGCGCTCATACAAAAACACCTTGGCGCCCTCCCCGGCCTTGTAGGCTTCGAGCACATCGTCGGCGGCAATCCGGCTGGTCAACAGCACTTTGGCGTGACGCGAGTTTTGCGTCACCGTGGAGGAGATAGCGTGTTTTTCCAGCTTGGGCAGCACGCACTGCACATAGCCTTCAGGGGTTTTGGTGGTCTGCAGGGTCAAGCTCGGAGTGTTAGGGGCAGAGACGCAACCGGCCAGCAACAAAGAAGCGAAGGCCGTGGCCGGTACGAAAAAAGAGCGCATGAAAACATCCTGACGATAAAAGTAAAAGTTCATATCAACCCGCACGCATCAGCGCCTTGAGCGATGCATCGAACTGCTTCAAGGCGTCGAGCTGTACATCGCGCTGCTGTTCGATCTGCGCCGCAATCTCCGGCGCAGCCTTGTCGCGCACCCACACAGACGGCACATGACGGTGTACCGAGCCCTCGGCCTTGGCGATGTATTGCAGATCGGCATCATAGAACCGCGCCACAAACCGCGCTTGGACCTGGTCATTACGCGGGGTCAGCAACTGGTTGTGAGTGTCGAGCATCACCACCACATCCGGATGCGCTCGCACCAGGGCATCCAGGTTGTCGTAGACGGTGACCGAGACGAAGCTGCCCTGCAGCGAATGCATCAACCAGTCCATGGCAAGTTCCGGGTCGGAGCTGTTGACGAACGCTGCGCGGATGCGTGAATCGAGGGCATCCTTGGCGCCGTTCAAGGCCATGTCGTGGTAGCGTTCAAGGTAGCTGAGATTGTCGCGGGTGTTGTCGCTCAGCAACACACCCACCGATTGCGTAGGTTGCAGAGAGTTTACGCTACCGACGATAGGTAGCAAATGGCCTGCACGCAGATCGCCGGCAATTGCCGCGTTATTGAGCGCAGCCGCCCCCAGCATCAGAATGATTGAACACAATTGAATAAACGTTCTCATCGCGCATTTCCCTGAACGGCGTGTCGATGAGGCAGTTTTGCGCTTATGCGGCAAAAACAGAACTTGCGTTACGTGATGGTGACTATTATCTGAAGCGATAGTGCACCGCTAAAACTATAAGGACCACGCCATGAAGCCCCACCAGAAAACCTTCGACCGCATCCGCGAAGCCGTCCTGCCGGAGTTTCGCGATCGGGTCGCCGATTACCTGGCCGAGTATGAGCAGGTGCTGCAGGATAAGACGGTGGACGCCGACCGGTTCCAGGCCAGCGCGCAGCAGTTGCGAGGCTACCTGCGCGGTTTGAACACCACGCGGGTGTTGGGCATGGCCGATTGGGAAGACCTCGACCGGCGTGCCGCGCAACTGGCCGAGCCGGCTACAGCGCCGGACGTGGCTGATTGACCCACGCCTGCACCGACGGCCGCTGCCACTGGCGCTGCGCATACGCCACCAGCTCGGCAGGCACTGCGTCGCCATTGAGGATCAGGCGGTTAAGCATCACCGCCAGGTCTACATCGGCAATTGACCACTCGCCGCACACGTGAACCGGGTTATCCGACAGCAGTGCCTGGGCCGCCGCAATCAATTTAGCCGCGGCCGCTTCGGCCACTGGCGACAACGGCGGCATTTTCTGCCCGCAGAACACCACCAGCGTCGAGCGCTCCTGGCGGATCGGCAGCAAATCACTGCGTAACCAGGCCTGTACTTGGCGCGCTTTGGCACGCTGCTTCGGGTCGGTGGGATACACCGGGATAGACGGGTAAACCTGCTCCAGGTACTCGGTGATCGCGGAGGACTCCGACAAGGCAAAATCCCCCTCGATCAGCGTCGGCACCCGTTGTGTCAGCGACAGCCGCGCATAGTCGGCCGCCTGGTTTTGCCCTGCCTCCAGGTCCAGGGGGATCGTATCGAACGCCAGGCCTTTTTCTTGCAGGGCGACGAAAACCGACATTGCGTAAGGGCTGGTGTAGAGCGAATCGACGTAAAGACGCAACGGTTCGTGGCGCATGGCGATCTCCTTGAAATGAAGCCCTACGCTACGAGATCGACGACGATAAAGACAATGCAGGCTTTTTATGGGGGCATTCCCGGCAGGAATAGCCGTTACCCGGCAAAGCCTCCGGTGTCCAGGAACGCCTGCTCCTCTGCCGTGGTGATCCGCGCCAGCACTTTATTGCGATGGGGGAAGCGCCCAAATCGTTCGATGATGCGCGCATGTTCCTTGGCCCAACGAAAGGTGTTCGCGTCCAGCGTCTGATTGAGTTGCAGGGAGCGTTGCTGGTCGGCGCGTTCTTCGGAGTGCTCGAATGGCAGGTAGCAGAAGGCGCGCAACGCCGGTTCAACCTGCTGGTCCAGCCCGGCGTCGAGCATGCGCTGCGCATACAGCCGCGCCAGCGGGTCGGTGGCGAACATATGCGCGGTGCCGCGAAAGGCGTTGCGCGGGAATTGGTCCAGCAGGATCAGCAGGGCCAGCGCGCCTTGCGCCGAGTCCAGCCAACCCTCCAGCTCGCGGCGGGCGGCTTGCAGATGGGTGGCGTAGAACGTGTCCCGGAAAGTGGCGTCGAAGGCTTCGCTCTTGGCGAACCAGCGCTTGGGGCCGGCGGTTTTCCAGAAATCGAGAACGTCCTGGGCGGTGTGACTGGCTGTGGCGTCATGGGGGATCACGGTGGCGGACTCCAGTGAGGCTTAAACAATAACGGTATCAGAAGCACGGCACGACACACTCGAATGTTATAGGATAACACTCCTTCTCAACCTGCCCTGTGACCCTCGCCCATGACCGACGCTGCCCCTGCGCGCCAACGACTGCTCTCCATCGACGCCCTGCGTGGCCTGGTGATTCTGTTCATGCTGCTCGACCATGTGCGCGAGACCTTCCTGCTGCACCGCCAGGTCAGCGACCCGATGAACATTGACAGCACGGAGCCGGCGCTGTTTATCAGCCGCACGCTCGCCCATCTCTGCGCACCGGTGTTCGTATTACTCACCGGGCTCTCGGCCTGGCTGTATGGTCAAAAACACCAAGGGCGGCGCGATGTGTCGGCATTTCTGTTCAAGCGCGGGCTGTTTCTGGTGGTGCTGGAATTTACCCTGGTCAACTTCGCCTGGACCTTCCAGTTACCGCCCAGTGTGATCTACCTGCAGGTAATCTGGGCCATCGGCGTGAGCATGCTCGCCCTGGCCGCGCTGGTGTGGCTGCCGCGCGCGTTGCTGATCGGGCTGGCGCTGCTGCTCATTGCCGGCCACAACCTGCTTGACGGCGTGCACGTCGCAAACGGGTCGGCGCTGCAACACCTATGGGCGATTGCGCATGAACGCAGCTGGATAGACCTCAGCGAGAACCTGCGCCTGCGCGTCACCTACCCAGTGTTGCCGTGGATCGGTGTGATTGCCCTGGGCTACAGCCTCGGCCCGTGGTTTGCGCAGATGACCTCCCCAAGCGTACGCCAGCGTTATCTGTTGTGGGCCGGCGTAAGTGCGCTGGTGGGGTTTGTGGGGCTGCGCGCAGCCAATGGCTATGGCGAAAAACCCTGGCAGGCGTATGACAGCGGCGTGCAAACGTTGATGAGCTTTTTTAATGTGACCAAGTACCCGCCTTCGCTGTTGTTCCTGATGCTGACACTGGGGATTGGGCTGTTGCTGTTGCTGGCGTTTGAACGCGCGGGGCATCGACGCTGGATTGGCGTGTTGGCGGTGCTGGGTAGCGCGCCGATGTTCTTTTATCTGCTGCATCTTTATGTATTGAAAGTGCTGTATGTCGCCTGTGTCGCGCTGTTCGGCCTGAACCATGGCAACTACTTCGGCTTCGACACTATCGGTGCGGTATGGCTGCTGGCGCTGGTGTTGCCCTTGGCGCTGTACCCGCCCGTGCGCTGGTTCGCCACGCTCAAAAACCGTCGCCGCGACCTGGCCTGGCTCAAATACCTTTGAGCTGACACCGATCCAGTTGCGGGAGGGGCAAGTACGCCCATCACAACAAGCCCCCTCCGCACTTTTTACCGTGTCAAGCCAGCTCGGCGCGCAGTTGGCGGGCCGCGGTGACCATATGAATCAACGCCGCTTCCGTCTCCGGCCAGGCGCGTGTCTTCAACCCGCAATCCGGGTTCACCCATAAGCGCTCGGCGGGGATGCGCCGGGCGGCCTTGCGCAGCAGGTTGGCCATCTCCGAGGCATCCGGCACACGAGGCGAGTGAATGTCATAGACGCCCGGGCCGATGTCGTTGGGGTAATCGAACGCTTCGAAGGCCTCCAGCAACTGCATGTCCGAGCGCGAGGTTTCGATGGTAATCACATCGGCATCCATGGCCGCGATGGACTCGATCACGTCGTTGAACTCGCTGTAGCACATGTGCGTATGGATCTGGGTTTCATCGCGCACGCCAGCGGCGCACAGTCGGAACGCTTCGGTGGCCCAGTCCAGGTACGACTGCCACTGCGCCTGACGCAACGGCAAGCCTTCACGGAATGCCGCTTCGTCAATCTGCACGATGCGGATGCCCGCGGCCTCCAGGTCCAGCACTTCATCCCGAACCGCCAGGGCCAATTGCCGGGCCTGCGCTTCGCGGCTCACGTCTTCGCGCGGGAATGACCACATCAACAGGGTCACCGGGCCGGTCAGCATGCCTTTCATGACCTTGCGGGTCAGGCCCTGGGCGTAGCGGATCCACTCGACGGTCATGGGGTGCGGACGGCTCAGATCGCCGACAATCACCGCCGGTTTCACGCAACGCGAACCGTAGCTCTGTACCCAGCCGAACCGGGTAAACGCATAGCCGTCCAGTTGCTCGGCAAAATACTCGACCATGTCGTTACGTTCGGCTTCGCCGTGTACCAGTACGTCCAGCCCGAGGTGCTCCTGCACCTCGACTGCGTGGCGGATCTCGCTGTGCATGGCTTCAACGTATTCGGCCTCACTCAACTTGCCTTGCTTGTAGGATTGACGCGCCAGGCGGATCGACGCGGTCTGCGGGAATGAGCCGATGGTGGTCGTGGGAAACAGCGGCAGATCAAGGCCGGCGCGCTGCCGCTCGATGCGCTGGGCAAATGGCGACTGGCGCTGGCTGTCCTCGGCCGTGATGGCGGCTACGCGCGCCTGCACCGCCGGTTTGTGGATACGTGGCGAACCCGCGCGAGCTGCCTGCACGGTGCGGCTTTCAGTGAGTGCGGCGCGCACATTGGCGGCGTCTGGCTGATCGACCGCCTGGGCCAACAGCACCACTTCGGCGCATTTCTGTACGGCAAACGCCAACCAACTTTTCAGCTCGGCGTCGAGCTGGTCTTCACGACCGAGGTCCACTGGGCTGTGCAGCAACGAACACGACGGCGCCACCCACAGCCGATCGCCAAGGCGCTCATGCGCGTGCTGCAGGGTCGCCAACGCCTTTTCCAGGTCGCAGCGCCAGACGTTGCGGCCGTTGACCACGCCCAGCGACAACACTTTGTAGGCGGGCAAACGGTCGAGGATGGTCGGGTACTGGTCCGGCGCGCGCACCAGGTCGATATGCAGGCCGTCCACCGGCAGGTTGGCGGCCAGGCCGAGGTTTTCCTCCAGGCCACCGAAGTAGGTGGCGAGCAGTTTTTTCAGCGGATCGCGCTGGATTTGGTTGTAGGCGCGTTCAAACGCGTTCTTCCACGCCTGCGGCAGGTCGAGCACCAGGATCGGTTCGTCGATCTGCACCCATTCCACCCCCAGTTCCGCCAGGCGCTGGAAGATCTGACCGTACAGTGGCAACAGGCGATCGAGTAAATCGAGCTTGTCGAACTCGCCACCCTTGACTTTGCCCAGCCACAAGTAAGTCAGCGGGCCAATGATCACCGGCTTGACGGTGTGCCCCAGGTCGCGGGCTTCCCTGACCTCATCGAACAGTTGGTCCCAACCGAGATGGAAGTGCTGGTCGGCGCTGAACTCAGGTACGAGGTAGTGATAATTGGTGTCGAACCACTTGGTCATTTCCTGGGCATGGGCACCGCCGCAGCAGGGGTCGCTGACCCCTCGGGCCATGGCGAACAGAGTATGCAGCGTGGCCTGGCCATCGGCTGGGCGAAAACGCTCGGGGACCACGCCGAACATCAGCGAGTGGGTCAGCACTTGGTCGTACCAGGCAAAATCACCGGCCGGCAACAACTCGATACCCGCCTGTTTCTGCAGCGCCCAATGTGCCTGGCGCAGCTCACGGCCCACGGCACGCAGGCCGGCTTCATCGAGTTCGCCCTTCCAGAAGGCTTCCTGGGCTTTTTTCAATTCTCGGTCGCGTCCAATGCGTGGAAACCCGAGGGAATGAGCGACTGCCATGACGTGCAACTCCAATACAAGTGGTAATGGCGGCTATTGTCGGCAGGTGATCAGAGTGAGACAAACTCATTTTATTTTAGATGAACACAAGATTCGCTCATGTTAACCCCAAAGTCGGGCAAGTCCTGGCTGGCGGCCACCCCTGCATCGGGCATACCATGCGTCAAAATAATTACTCATTTGAGCATTCATGATCAAAACCAGTCTGCGTAGTCACTTGACCCTGTGGTTTGCCGGTTTGTCATTGCTCACGCTGTTGAGTGTCGGATTCTATGTGGGCCATATCGCCACCGGCCAGGTGCGTCAGGCCAGCGGTAATGCCTTGCTCGGCGCTGCTCGTTCCACCGCTGCGCTGCTGGCCATGCAACTGCGCGAACGCCAACTGGAAGTGTCGCTGCTGAGCAAGGCGCCGTTGATGCGCCTGGGCAACCTGGACGCGCCGGATATCCTTACACTGATGGAATTGCGCAGCCAATCGCGCGCCGAGTATGCATGGATGGGCGTGGCCGACACCCAGGGGCGTGTGCATCAGGCGGTCAACGGGCTGTTGGTCAATCAATCGGTGCAGCAACGCCCCTGGTTCCAGGCCGGCATGCGCGGCGAGTACACCGGCGATCCCCACGAAGCGGTGTTGCTGGCCAAGCTGATGCCGGGGTCGCCCAGTGGTGAGCCGTTGCGCTTCATCGACTTTGCCGCGCCGATCCGCAACGCCCAGGGCGAGACGATCGGCGTGCTTGGAGCCCACGCGCATTGGAGCTGGGTCACCCATATCGTCGAGTCGGCCACCCAGCAAAAAGACGCCGTGCCGGACCTGCAAGCGCTGATCATCGACGGCGATGGCAAGGTGCTCTACCCCGAGGCACTCGCCGGCCAACAGATACCCCCAACCCACCTGAACAGCCCCTCCGGCTGGACCTCCGGCAACGGCTACGTGACGGCATCGGTGGCGGTGCCGAGCCCGTCCAATGCCCAGCTGTCGTGGTACATCGTACTGCGCCAACCGCTGGATATCGCCCTGCAACCGGCGCGCGAGTTGCTGTACAAACTGCTGATACTGGGCGTACTCGCCGCAGTGGTGTTCGGGCTGGTTGCCTATTATCTGGCGTCGACCCTCAGCCGTCCGATCGAACGGCTGGCCAAGTCAGCCAAGCAGGTGCAGGACCAGCAACCCGGCGCGGTGTTTCCCCAGGAACACGCGGTGCTGGAGATCGCCCAACTGGGCCGCTCGCTGGCCGGCATGACCCAATCGCTGTTGAGCAAGGAGCGCGAACTGCAGGAAGCCAACGCGTCCCTGGAGGCCACCGTCGCCCAGCGCACCGCCGACCTCACCCAGGCCAATGCCGAACTGCTTAAACTGGCCACGCACGATGCCCTTACCGGCGTTTATAACCGCCGCCGCTTCGACGAAAAACTCGCGGAAAACAGCCTGCTGTTTCAGCGCACCGGCCGCACCTTCGCCCTGCTGCTGATCGACGCCGACTACTTCAAGCGCATCAACGACACCTACGGCCACGCTATCGGGGATGAGGTGCTTGCGCACCTGGCCTCGGTGATCGAAAAAACGACCCGCGCCACCGATTTCGTCGCCCGTTACGGCGGTGAAGAATTCGCGGTGCTGCTGCCGGAGGTGGACGAACCCGACAGCCCCGAAGTGGTCGCCGAAAAGATCCGCGCCGCCGTGGCAGCGGCAGTGTTTCCTACGGTAGGCCAGATGACGGTGAGCATCGGCATCGGCGTGGCCGAACCCGCCGACCGCGATTCCCTGGCGCTGCTCAAACGCGCGGATCTGCGGTTGTATGAGGCCAAGGCGGCGGGTAGGAATAAAGTGGCGTGAGCTTAGGGGCAGGTGTACGGATGGACCAGATTCTTCAGGCCGACCCAGGCTTTTCAATACGCAGACTCCAGGCACTTGCGGAACCGATTCGTGCGCTGGAAGCCGAAGCAGTGGCCGAGGGCTTTCGTTTTGTGACGCGACTGATCAATGAGTGGGAGCATCGCACCGCGCGATTCGAACGACCCGGAGAGTGCCTGCTGGGCGTGTTCTACCAAGGCCAATTGATTGCCGTCGGCGGTCTGTCCATCGACCCCTATACAGGCCCAGCAGCGGGTCGGCTACGCCGGGTATATGTGACGCGCGCAATGCGTGACCGCAAAGTGGGCAAGGCACTGGTGCAGGCGCTGCTGGAGTTCGCAACGCCCAGCTTTCGCACCGTGCGCCTGTCTACCGATACACCTGACGCTGCAGCGTTTTATCTGCGCTGCGGCTTTCATCGAATCAACGATGCCAAGGCCACCCACGCGATCAAACTCTAGCGAGCCGGCTGATTGTGGGAGCGCGTGCGTGACAGTCTGGACGCCCCTCAGTCATGCTGGGGAAGGCAAGCTAAGCGAAATCCCGGCGTCAGAGTGGCCCATCATACTGACGGCCTGTCACATTGGCAGGCCAGATTAAAAGTGGCGCAGCAAAATCCGCCCACGAACCTTTCGATCTGTTCCAAGTGCGGGCACAATGCGTGTCCTTTTTTGGCAGGCACCGCCGCAGGCTCTCAAAAATGATCAAAACGCCGTACTACCTCATCGATAAACAGAAGCTTCTGGTCAATATGCAGAAGATTGCCTATGTGCGCGAGCAGTCCGGCGCCAAAGCGCTGCTGGCGCTCAAGTGCTTTGCCACTTGGTCGGTGTTCGACTTGATGCAGCAATACATGGACGGCACCACCTCGTCGTCGCTGTATGAGTTGAGGCTCGGTCGCCAGAAGTTCGAAGGTGAAGCGCACGCCTACAGCGTGGCCTGGGCCGACGATGAAATCGAAGAGATGCTGGAGAACTGCGACAAGATCATCTTCAACTCCATCAGCCAACTGCAGCGCTTTGCCGAACGCAGCGAAGGCAAGACCCGTGGCCTGCGTGTGAACCCGCAGGTGAGCAGCTCCGACTACCTGCTGGCCGACCCGGCGCGTCCGTTCAGCCGCCTGGGCGAATGGGACCCGGTGAAAATCGAAGGCGTGATCGAGCAGATCAGCGGCTTCATGTTCCATAACAACTGTGAGAACGGCGATTTCAGCCTGTTCGACAAGATGCTCGGCACCATCGAAGAGCGTTTCGGCGAACTGCTGCACAAGGTCAAGTGGGTCAGCCTCGGCGGTGGCATCCACTTCACCGGCGAAGGCTATGCGCTGGACGCCTTTTGCGCGCGCTTGAAGGCGTTCTCCGAGAAGTACGGCGTGCAGGTCTACCTGGAACCGGGTGAAGCGGCGATCACCAACAGTGCCTCCCTGGAAGTCACCGTGCTCGACACCCTCTACAACGGCAAAAACCTCGCCGTCGTCGACAGCTCCATCGAGGCCCACCTGCTGGACCTGCTGATCTACCGCCTCAACGCCAAGCTGGCACCGAGCGAAGGCGAACACACCTATATGGTGTGCGGCAAATCCTGCCTGGCCGGGGATATCTTCGGCGAATATCAATTCGATCGTCCGCTGGCCATCGGCGATCGGTTGTCGTTCATCGACACCGCGGGCTACACCATGGTCAAGAAAAACTGGTTCAACGGCCTGAAAATGCCGTCCATCGTAGTGAAACAACTCGACGGTACAGTCGAGGTGGTTCGTGAATTTGGTTACGAAGACTACCTGTCCAGCCTTTCGTAAGCTGGCGGATAAAGGAGAGATAAAGCAATTGAAAAAGAACGTTCTTATCATTGGTGCAGGAGGTGTCGCCAAGGTGGTGGCCCACAAGTGCGCGCAGCACAACGACGAGCTCGGTCGTATTGCTATCGCGTCGCGCAACATCTCCAAATGCCAGGCCATCATCGACAGCGTCAAGGCCAAGGGTAGCCTCAAGGTACCCGCCGATATCCAAGCCTTCGCGCTGAACGCCCTGGACGTGGAAGCGACCAAGGCCCTGATCCGCGAGACCGGCTCGCAGATCGTCATCAACGTGGGGTCCGCGTTCCTCAACATGTCGGTCCTGCGGGCCTGCATCGACACGGGCGTAGCGTACCTCGACACCGCCATCCACGAAGAGCCGGGCAAGGTCTGCGAGACCCCGCCGTGGTACGGCAACTACGAATGGAACCACCTGGAAGAGTGCAAACAGAAGAACATCACCGCCATCCTCGGCGTGGGCTTCGACCCGGGTGTCGTCAACGCGTATGCCGCGCTGGCACAGCAACAGCATTTCGACCGCATTGATTCGATCGATATCCTCGACGTCAATGCCGGCTCCCATGGCAAATACTTCGCCACCAATTTCGACCCGGAAATCAACTTCCGCGAATTCACCGGACAGGTGTGGAGCTGGCAGAACAGCCAGTGGACCAGCAACACCATGTTCGAAGTCAAACGCACCGACGACCTGCCGGTAGTCGGTTCGCAGAATCTGTACCTGACCGGCCACGATGAAGTGCACTCGCTGTCGAAAAACCTCGACGTGCCCAACGTGCGTTTCTGGATGAGCTTTGGCGAGCACTACATCAACGTGTTCACCGTGCTCAACAACCTCGGACTGCTGTCCGAAAAGCCGGTCAAAACCGCCGAAGGCCTGGAAGTGGTGCCGTTGAAAGTGGTCAAGGCCGTACTGCCCGACCCGTCTTCGCTCGCCCCTGGCTACACCGGCAAAACCTGCATCGGTGACCTGGTCAAAGGCACCAAGAACGGCCAGCCGCGTGAGGTGTTCATCTACAACGTCGCCGACCACGAAGAAGCCTTCGCCGAAACCGACAGCCAGGGCATCTCCTACACCGCCGGCGTACCACCGGTAGCCGCCGCGCTGCTGGTAGCCCGTGGTGAATGGGACGTGCAGCGCATGGCCAACGTCGAGGAACTGCCGGCAGAACCGTTCCTGAAGGCGCTGGACGTGATGGGCCTGCCGACTCGGATCAAGGACGAGCACGGTGATCGGGCCTGGGATGCAATGGCCTGATAGGCGATAGCGGACCGAACAAAAAAATGCGCTCGAAGGGGCGCATTTTTTATTTGGGCGGATACCTCTCTCCAACTGTGGGAGGGGCGGCCTTTGTTATTTCAGGTTCCGGGCCAAATGAGACGCTTGCGAGCAGTTCAAACACGTCGGCATCAACCAAATGATTACCTACCGCTCAACGGCCCAGTTTGAGCCAACGTGCTGCGAAGGAAGTAGCCAGTGGCGTGTAGTGGTCCATCCCAGAAACACCCTCGCACCATCGGCTGTTGGTCCCTGCTGAGGCAATACTTCGCCTGCGACGGCCTTACGCAACCCACTCATCAACGGTAGAAATTTTTCTCGGAAAGCCACAGGCTGCGTGGCGAAATAAGCCTCGACAGACCGCAACGCATCTTGGCATTCATATTCGTCAAGCATCGCAAGGTAAAACACCATCTGACGCCAGGCGTAGGCCGTATTCTTGAGCATTATCAACCGAGCATGATAGAGCTCAGTCTGCATTTGGTACCGTTTGCAGATCCACTCAAAACACGTCTGGACCATGCTTGCTAGTCGAGGCTTCAGTAAAACTTTCAATCCAAGCTCATCAAAAAGCAGTGCGAGGTTTTGAGTGGTTAAAATCTGCTGCTGCTCAAGGATGGTGCCATTGGTTGCAGGGTGCCAAGTGCCCAATTTAGCCCCCGCGCGCTTCGCGCATAAGGCGGCGAAGGCATCGCTGGAAACTCGCGCATGTCGTCGCCCTGTGGTGACTAGACGGGCCAGTTCATCGGTATCAATCGCGTAGTAACGTGCGTATAGCGTACCTGCTATCTCCCCTCCCGCTCGCCGGGCATTGTCAGCGAACTTACGTGAAAACTGCCCCATGAAGATATCTGCAGCGACTTCCTCCACAAAGGGAAGATCGAGTCCCGCAGTGTCCGCCAGTGTTCCAAACTCCTGGAGAAGCTTGTTAGGAAGGATGGCATAAGGAAAGGAATGAATCGTCAATGCCGATGATTCAACGAGAGCTTGCCTGGCGGCACTCGCGGCACCAACGCCTGACTGTCGATCACCCTCAATTGCAGCAATCCATGGCAACTCACTGAAGCCGATCTGACGCTGAAGGTTCAATAGCAATAACGAACGCCGTCGACGGAAAGCCTGATAGGTCGAGGCATAGAGCATCCTAAGTGCTTCGTCGCGTAAGCCCGAGCTGCTGAGCTGAGCTGTCATCGCGGGCAGCACCCGTGCGACTGTGTCACCCGAGGTGATTAGCCCATGCTCGATCAATTCGCTGATTGTCCCACTGCGACAGCGTTCAACTCGCCGCAGGATCGCCGCGGGTATCGCTACACATCCGCCCGGCGCGCACTCGAAGGCCTCCTCAGCAGTGAGCGGAACGACCAAATCGACAAAATCCGAGATACCACTTTGCGCCGGATACTTGGAGAGACGCTTTGCCACGGCACGCGCAATCAGGTGATGCTCTGGCCCCGCAACCTGGCGAAGCTGATTCGCACGGAACGCAAGGTGAGAGGCCGAATCCGGCGCGCCATGCTTGAGCACGAAGTCATCGACTATTCGCCTAATGCGACCTACCTGACGTCCTGTGAGCGATTCAGCATCACGGGCGCATTGCTCGAGCAGAAGAAACAATTCCTCCACACGATCTGGGGAGCATTTGTTGAGTCCAAGGCTTTTATAACGCGTATCTAATTCGGCTGCCTGCTCGTGCCACTGAGCCGGATAACTGCGGCACGGCCAGCCAGCCTGATAAGTCAGGAGGAAATGCGCAACGGCTGAATCATATAGGGGCAGACGGGCTTCAATACTGAGTTTCTGAGCAACGATCTGAGCGTGAGGCGGCAGGGTTGAAAGCAATTCCTTGACCTCACCGGCATCAACTATGTGAACCTGTGTGGCTGAAACCGGGAGCTGCACGGAGATTGACGGAAAGAAACGCAATCGATCGAAGAATGGAACAATCAGGTCTATCAGTGCCCTGGCTTCATCGTTGCGCTGCTGGCCTGACAGCCAGGCCACTGTCAGTAACGCGGCTTCTTCCGGTACATCAACTCTATAGTCACAAGTACTCAAACGCTGGTGTAGAGCATCAAGGCCATCATCCGTCAGGTGCCAGGCATTGATGTCCAACCGCTCGAACCCCGGGCGAACACCCGGAATAGAGGCGGCCAATTCCCGCTCATAGTCGGTCAGTTCGCCACCGGCCAAAAGGTTGCCGGTAGCAAAGCCCCCCGTAATGACTTCCAGCGTAACCCAGGCGGGAAGCCCGGCAATCGGAGCGCGCGAACCGTACTCAGCGGTGCCTTGCAGCATGTGCGTAATTACCTGCTGCCACTGTGAAATACGTCTGCCGGCTTTAAAGCGAGCGAGGGGACCGCAATTTTTATCGTGCGCAATCAGCGCTTTGGACAGTTGGAAAACCGCATAACCCGCGCCCATGCCAGTCACTCCGTGTGTTCTGGGGATGTGTCCAGATTGCCTTGTGATGTGATGGGTCCGGAGGCTGGATTCGAACCAGCGCCCACCCGGTCCTGAGCCGAGTGTTCTACCGCTGAACTACTCCGGAACAGCGGGCGCATTGTCTGGCAATTGCTGAAGGATGTGAAGGTGCGAGGTCATCATTAAATAAAGGCTGACGACAACGTACTTCTTTTTTGTAGGAACCGCCGGGGATCTCTGCCCGTTATTCGGCCGCGTGACTTGTCGAATCAGTCCACTATCAGCTGAATCCTGCTGCCCGTAACGCTGAGAGCTGTCAATTCTCCCAGCTTACCGCGCACGCAAAACCCGCTAGGCTTAACCATGGAGTGGCTGACCTGCAGGTTTGCTGCCCATTCATCCTGTGGGTAGGGCACGCTCATGAACCTCAACAACAACCGCGCCGTCCGTGCCATCGCACTGGTGTACAGCGCCTGCTGTTACGTGGTGTTCCTAATCACGTTCTTATATTTGATCGGCTTCGTCGGCAGTGTGGCGGTGCCCAAAAACATCAACGATGGGCCCCTCCTCGCTTGGCCACTCGCCGTGCTGATCAACTGCGCACTGATCCTGTTGTTCGGCGTCCAGCACACGGTCATGGCACGCAAAGGCTTCAAGCGGTGGCTGGCGGCAGTCATTCCGACGTCCGTTGAACGCTCCACGTATGTACTGCTCAGCAGCTTGGTGCTTGTACTGATGTTCTGGCTGTGGCAACCGATGACGCTCACCGTTTGGGAAGTTGAAACGACGTGGGCCAAGGGCCTATTGATTGGCCTGTTCTGGTTGGGCTGGGGCATCGCTTTACTGGCAACCTTTTTAATCGGCCACTTCGAACTGTTCGGGCTCAAGCAGCCCATCGACCGATGGCGCAGGGCCACGCCACAGGCGCCAGAATTCAGAACGCCATTGTTTTACAAGATCGTGCGTCACCCGCTGTACCTGGGTTTCCTGATCGCCTTTTGGGCAACACCGCACATGACCGCTGGGCACCTGTTGTTTTCGATGGGGATGACGGTTTACATCTTCATTGGCGCCAGCTTTGAAGAAAAGGATCTGGTGGCGTTGTTTGGTGAGCGGTATCGGCGTTACCAGCAGGAGGTGGGCATGATTTTGCCGTGGGCGAAGTCACGCAAAAAAGACGCTGAATAAACCTTTGTGACGAGCGGGCTGATCGTTCCCACGCTCTGCGTGGGAATGCCGCCTGGGACGCTCCGCGTCCCGCCAAACGGTGCACGATTTGAGTACCTCGCACTTCGTTCTGCAGCACAAAGAGAAAAATCCTGGCCTGCGACGGCAGCGTGGCATTCACTTTCCGCGTTTGCTCTTCTCGGATTTTTCCGACAAGGCTTTCAGGTTGTCGCTCGGAACTTCGCTGACTAACCTCTCCTCCGTCGCTGCCAATTCAGCGACCGGATTTGACCGTCCGACTTCAAAGAGCAACTGCGCCAACACCGAGCTTAGGCGTTTTTTTACGTCTGATGTATCGTGTCGCGGCAGCTGTACGCGGGATACCTTCGGGTATGCCGGTTTTGTTCTTTGGGCCGGTCGGTCAACCCGCGTACAGCTGCCACCCTCTTCGATTGACCGCGAATCGTGGCAGCCCTATTTACAAAGGAGCTTCACCATGATCAAAGACACCCCAAATCCCCCAGATAAACTCTTCACCGTAAGCCCCAACCTGGGCACAGAAACCCTGCTGGTCAACGCATCCCAGGATCTATCCTCCATCACCGACATCGCCACGCACCTGGCTTTTGAAATCGACGGTGCGCAACGCAATATGGCGCTGGGCATCTGTCGGATGCTGGAAGGTGTGCAATTGTTGGTGGACAAAGCGCTGGACGAAACTCACCCGGCAGCCTGACATAGACGGCATCAGGCGCCTGCGCTATTTTCGGGCGCCCTCCCGACAGACCCGGAACAGAACGTTACCGTTGGGATCATCGTCGCGACTACAAAGCCGCACCTGCGCCCTCCTCGCCACCATCGTCTTTGTTGTCGTGGACTTGTTTGTGAAGTTGCTACGACAGCCTAATACTAGCCTTCAGCGTTTGCTCTTCGACGGTTAAGTCAACTTATCGATGACATATTGCTGAAACCACGCAGGCTGGGTGTCCGCAACAATATCGATATCCTCGCCTTCTGTAATCTCCGCAAGTTGTGCAAAGCTGGGCTCGCCGTCTTGGGAGTTATCAAAGATATAGGCTCGATTGGATAAAAGTATCGCTTCTGACAAGTTCTCTAAAGAGCGCCTATAACGAGATCGAATTTTGTCCGGCGGTACATCATGCCCACCTATGGAGGCCCGATAAGCAACCCTAGCAACGTTAATATCAGCATCTGCGGTGGCAACGTAATAAACGTATACCCTGTAACCGGCAGCTTTCGCCTGCCTTAGCAGTTCAATTTTGCTGCTATCCGACATGACTGTCTCGAATGTAAAACTTACATGTTCTTCAATCAAAGACACCCGAATAAAATCAGAAAGAGCAGAAGCGATATAAGAGTCTATGTTGCGCGAAGCAAAAATGATCCGCTCACCCTTGACGGCCAGGTCGTCCAGTTTGGCAAGGGAATCGGGAAATTTTGATAGCAGTGAATGACGGCGCAAGAACGCAGTCGCGTACTCGGCATAGCGGGATAGCCCGAAGACCGCAAAGTCAAAAACACCCGTTTCACGAATGCCCAGCTCAATTGCATCAGGATTGATGTAGTTGACCAGCAAGTGGGCTGGAACTTTCGAATTGAATGTGCTCTTTCCACTCCCGTTAGGTCCGGCGAACATACGGACCCGAGGGGTAGTACTCAAGCCTGGATCTGCGCCTGGGCAGATCGACGGTCCAACAAGGATTTTCTGGTTTTCAAACGCGTGCCGGCCTTGAGGGTGCCGTAGGTTTCCACAGGGCGGATAACCAACGTTTCCGTATTGGAAACTTTAACCAATTGGCCAGCACGCACCACGAGCACGGACTCGCCCTTGGAAAGGGCAACCTCGTAGGCGTCCCTGAAGGCTTTGGCCGCAATGGAGGGAATGCTCGATTCCTGGGCAAGAATCTGTGCCTCGGTGATTTGGGGCTTAACTTTTTTACGTGACATGTTGGTCTCCGGTTCAGGACAAGGGCTGATCAATGGCAGTGAGCATAGATCACCTCAGGCGTCGAACGCTGGCTCGACTTTACCTCAATGTATGTCCCATGTCCTGCCGTGGGCTGCCCAAACCACCCTAAGCGGTTTCGCACTCAAAACACCGACCACCCAATCCGCTCACTCAACAACTCCAACGCCTTGATCCCAGCCAGCGAATTCCCCGCTGCGTTCAACTCCGGCGACCATACGCATACGGTAAATTGCCCCGGCACCACCGCGACGATGCCGCCGCCCACACCGCTCTTGCCCGGCAAGCCCACGCGATAGGCAAAGTTGCCCGCCTCGTCATACAGCCCGCTGGTGGCCATGATCGAGTTGACTTGCTTGGTCTGGCGAGCCGTGAGGATCTGCTCGCCGCTGTGGGCGCTCGTGCCCTCGTTGGCCAGGAAGCTGAACGCCTTGGCCAGGTCCAGGCAGCTCATCTGCAGGGCGCAGTAGTTGAAGTAGCTGTGCAGCACCGCGTCCACGTCATTGTGGAAGTTGCCGAAGGATTTCATCAGGTAGGCCATGGCTGCGTTGCGTGCGCCGTGCTGGGCCTCGGAGTCGGCGACGACGCTGTTGACCAGGATCTGCGGGTTGCCCGACAGGCGCCGCACGAAATCGCGCATCGACAGGATCGGCACGGCGAAGCGCGACTGGTTGATGTCGCAGATCACCAGGGCGCCGGCGTTGATGAACGGGTTGCGCGGACGGCCGCGTTCGAACTCCAGCTGCACCAGGGAGTTGAACGGCTGCCCCGAAGGCTCGTGGCCCAGGCGTTCCCAGATGCTTTCGCCGCCATGATCGATCGCCTGCACCAGGCTGAACACCTTGGAAATACTCTGCACCGAGAACAGCGTGTCGGCGTCGCCGGCGCGGTAAGCCGAGCCGTCGTTGCCGTACACCGCAATGCCAAGTTGGTTGGCCGGCACATCGGCCAGCGCGGGGATGTAATCGGCGACTTTGCCGAGGCCGATCAGAGGGCGCACTTCGTCGAGGATCGACTCCAGCAACGCCTGCATGTCTTGTCCTGTCATCGTGGTTTGAATCAGTGGTAAACGGGGCGCGCAGGATACTTCAGTGGGCGCGAAAGCCCCACACAATCTCTACCACTCGCTCGGCCACCACCAGATACACCAGGATCAACAGCACTTGCAGCGCCAGGTGATAGCGCAACCTGGCGAGGCGGCGGATGCCATCACTGACGTTCAACAGCATCAGCATGCTCGACAACACAATCAGCCCCCACCCCGCCACAGTCGAGGCAAACACGCCAATAAACAGCGGCTGCTGGCCCAGCAACGTGTTGGTACCGGCGGCGAATAACAGCGCACACACCAGCAGGTTTTTCACATTGTCGAAAATCTGCGCACTCAAGTCGTTTTCCAGCAGGGCCACATATCGCTTCCAGAACGTACGCATCAGTCATCACCGGGCAGGAATCGGTCGTCAATCAAAGTAGTTCAAATGCCAAGGTGCTGCACCGTCCCATGAACTTAGATAGGCGCCAGGTTGACCCTAGCGCAAGCTCCCAGATAGGTGCATTCCAAGACTATCGCCAGCAAAACGACCGCCAGCCAAGAATGATGGCTCATAGCCATTTCTTGAGATAGGATCAGCGCCCTTGACCTCAACAAGGACGATGAACACATATGTCAGGCGAAGTAGGTTTTTCAGAGTGGCACCCGTGGTCCGACCGTGGCGAACTGCCCGGTAAACACTTACCCGGGGTGTATTTCATCGCGCGCAGCAAACACAAACCAGATACTCATCGAAATTGCGATGCGACTATCTATATCGGTGAGACCACCGGTCAGAGCCTGGCTGATCGGCTGCGTCAATTCAATGTATCGGCTTTCAGCGAACGGGCCGGACACTCGGGAGGGAACACCTTCAGGCTGACGCTGCTTGAAACAACGCCCGCCGAACATATCTGGGTGTCTACTTGCCCGGTGAGTATGGGCATGCCTTACACCACCGCCTACATCAAGCATTTGGAGCGCAAGCTACTCTGGGAATATGTATGCACATGGGGAAGGTACCCGGCGTGCAATCACAGCTGATTGCACATTCCGCACACATCATTGACTAGGCAAGCACTTAAGACATGACTCCATTGTTTTCGAAAACCACACCTTCAGAAGCCACACTGATCGCTGCTCGGATTGCTCCCGTGTTTGACGCAGTGCTGAACGAGTACGACTTCCTCAAGTATCCGGCAGCCCATTACCAAGCATTCAAGACCTCTTACTCAGCGCGAACGGCCCAGAACCCACGGATTGCAGATTCGCTGCTGTGGAAGTGGGGCCATTGGGGCAAACCGAACTACCCACAACGCCATCGCAACCTGATTGCAGAGGTAGAGGGGCTCTGGCCACGGTTCATCGGTTCCGGTTGCGCTCAAGCGCCAGACCAAACCTTCCAGTGGTGGCAGGCGCAGTTCAAACGGCAAACGACCTACATCACGTCGGCGTACATCACGCACCTTGTACATCACAGCGCGCCCCTGCCCATTATCGACCAGCACAACTTTCGCGCGATGAACGCCCTGTTCGAGCCAGTGCGCCCGCCCCAGAAACGCAAGAAACGGCCATCCAGCTGGAATGACATTCAAGTGCTCAAAGACTTTATGTCGCAGGTCCTGGTAGCCATGCCTCAGCGCAGCTTTTCTGAACTGGATCGATTCCTGATGATGTATGGACGCAACCACGTCCCTCGCTGACAAAACCCGGGGTAGCCAATTGGTTGGCTACTCCCGCGGCCCCACCCCCGTCCCAAACTGCCGAATCGCCAGGCAATACCCCACCAACGCCAGCGCCGCCAGCAGCCCACCCGCCGCGCCAATCCAGGCGAAGCCGAAGTGGCTGCCGACCCAACTGCCCATCAGGGCGCCGCCGCCGATGCCGATGTTGTAGATACCGGAGAACATCGCCATGGCCACATCCGTGGCGTCGGGAGCCAGCACCAGCACCTTGGATTGCATGGCCAGCCCGAAGCCCATGATCGCCATGCCCCAGAACACGCTCAAGCCCACCAGGTAGGATTCGGCGCCACTCAATGGCAGCAACAGCGCCAGACAGGCCGCCAGCAGGAACACAGTACCGACCACGAACAGATGCGGATTGAAGCGGTGCACCAGGCTGAACAGCAGCGAGCCGATAATGCCCGCGCCGCCGAACACCAGCAGGATCAGGGTCACGGCGCCGCCGCCCATGCCCGCCACGCCTTCGACGAAGGGTTCGATGTAGCTGTAGGCGGTGAATTGCGCGGTGACGGTCATCGCCGTGAGCACGTACAACGCCACCAGCGCCGGGCGTTTGAACAGCAGTGGCAGGCTGCGCAGGGAGCCGGAGTTCTGGCTCGGCAGCGGCGGCAAGGTACGCGCCAGCCAGAACACCAGCCCGCCCGCAAACGCGGCGATCACCAGGAAGGTGGTGCGCCAGCCCATGGCTTCACCGAGCAGGCGCCCCAGAGGGATGCCCAGCACCATCGCCAGGGACGTGCCGGTGGCCAGCAAGCCCAGGGCCTGCACCTGCTTGCCCTGCGGCGCCAGGCGCACGGCGAGAGATGCGGTGATCGACCAGAACAGCGCATGGGACAAGGCGATGCCGATACGGCTGACCATCAACAGGCCGAAGCTGGTGGCCACGCTGGACAGAATATGGCTGGCGATAAACAGCCCGAACAGCACGATCAGCAACTTTCGTCGCTCGACGTTGCGGGTCAGCAACATCACCGGCAACGAGGTCAGCGAGACGACCCACGCATAAATGGTGAGCATCAGGCCAACGCTGGCGATGGGCATGTCGAAGCTTTCGCCAATCGCGCTGAGCAGCCCGACGGGTACGAATTCGGTGGTGTTGAACACAAAAGCGGCCAGCGCCAGGGCGATGACCGGTTGCCAGTTTGGCTGGGGAGTTGCGGTTGAAAGGCTCATTGACGGGCGAGGTACTCTGACGGTGATCGAGCGGCCACCCAGGACAAGCGCCGCCGCCGAGCATTCTATAGGTTTCTCGGGCGGCTGTTGACGCTCATCCGCGGCGCAGAATCAGGGCGCGGTCAGCGTCACCACGTACCTACCCGATTTGACCGGCTGACCGCGTCCGTCCACCAACAGGTAGCGCTGATCGTAAAAACGCCCGCTGCCGCTGTCCGCCACCAGCCGCAGACTGGCCCCGTTGACGCTGGCCACAGGTGCCACGCTGCGGACCGTGAACTGGTTACCTCGGCTGGCGCTGGGGCACCCCGTCACGTCCAACTGCGTGCCACTGTGCGCATTTGTCGCACACATCGGCTCAACGATACTCCCGGTAAACCTGATGGTGCCCTGACTTGCCGGCTGCGCCGCGCCGCATGCGCTTGCCCAGAGGCAAAGGAGACCTGTCGCTGCCGAAAAACCGTTGATACGCATGCTGATACTCCTTCCTGGTGATTAAGAAGTAAGTCGTCAGCACAGGTACTAACTTGAGGTTAATCGTCGCAGAGCAACAAAATGTTACGGATCCACCTGCGCCATCAACTCCGCAACACTCTCCGCGCGTTTGGCATAACGCTGCGCCAGCGCCGCACACACCATCAGCTGGATCTGGTGAAACAGCATCAACGGCAGAATCAATACGCCCATGCTCGCCCCGGCAAACAGCACCTGAGCCATCGGCACACCGGTCGCAAGGCTTTTCTTCGAGCCGCAGAACAGGATGGTGATGCGGTCCTCCTGGTTAAACCCAAAGGCCTTGCCCAACACGGTGGACGCCATCAGCACCAGCGCCAGCAGCACGCAGCAGGCCACCACCAGCCCGCCCAGTTCCCACAGCGGGATCTGGTGCCAGATGCCTTCATTCACCGCTTCGCTGAACGCGCCGTACACCACCAGCAGGATCGAACCCTGGTCGACGAACTTCAGCCACGCCTTGTTGCGCCCTACCCACTCGCCGATCCAGCGCCGCGCGATCTGCCCGGCGATAAACGGCAGCAGCAATTGCACGCTGATTTTCACGATGGCATCGACGGTGGAGCCGCCCTCGCCATGCACGTTGAGTAAGAGGGTCACCAGCAACGGCGTGAGGAAGATCCCAAACAGGCTCGACGCCGCCGCGCTGCAAATCGCCGCCGGGATATTGCCCCGCGCCAGGGAAGTGAAAGCGATGGCCGACTGCACCGTGGCCGGCAACGCGCAGAGATAAAGCATGCCCATGTACAGGTCTTTGCCGATCAACGGCGACAGCACCGGCTTGAGCGCCAGCCCCAGCAACGGGAACAGCACAAAGGTCAGGCTGAACACCAACAGGTGCAGGCGCCAATGGCCGGCGCCGGCCACGATGGCCTGGCGCGAAAGCTTGGCGCCGTGCAGGAAAAACAGCAGCGCGATGGCCAGGTTGGTGACCCAGCCGAATGCCACGGCGGTCTGGCCGCTGGCGGGCAATAGGGAGGCGAGGATCACCGTAGCGATCAGCGTGAGGGTGAAGTTGTCGGGCAGAAAGCGGGGCCGGGTCATAGTGAAGTCTTCCAGGGGTTGCCAAGAGCGTCACCGCGACTCTAACGTAACGCCTTGTTACCGACTAACGCCAACGAGCCAGTAAATGCCGCCTAAAGGACATGCCAACACCGTGCGCCGTAGCATTCCGGGGCTTTCCAGCCTGCCACGGCCGGTGTACGGGCGCACCGAATCGCTGCCCAATCGCGCGTTGACCCGTCGCCACAGTCACCCGTGGGTGCAATTGTCCTACGCGATTTCCGGGGTGCTGGAGATCCAGACCAGCGCCGGCCGCTTCGTCGCGCCGCCACAGCGGGCCGTGTGGATTCCGGCGGGCATGCCGCACCGGGTGTACAGCACGCCCCACACCGAGATGCGCAGCCTGTACCTCGATTGCAGCGTCACCCCATGGGCGGCCGGGCATTGTCACGTACTGGAGGTGAGCAACCTGCTGCGCGAGCTGATCCGCCGCTTCAGCGAACTGCCGGTGGAATACGCCGAGGGCGGCCCCGACGGGCGCCTGGCCCAGGTGATCCTCGACCAACTCGCCGCCGCGCCGCAAGTCGACCTGATGCTGCCGCTGCCGATGGACCCGCGCCTGCGCCAGATCTACCGCAGCCTCAACCAGCGCCCGGAACAGCAGACCACCCTGGGGCAATGGAGCGACAAACTGGGGGTCAGCGAAAAAACCCTCAGCCGCCTGTTCCTGCGCGATACCGGCCTGACTTTCCGCGCCTGGCGCCAACGCCTGCGCCTGCTCAGCGCCCTGCCCGCCCTCGAACATGGCGAACGGGTCACGGACGTGGCGCTGGCCAGCGGGTATGAATCGACATCGGCGTTCATCAATGCGTTTCGCCAGCAGTTCGATGCCACGCCGGGGGAGTTTTTCCGCTGATTCCAGCGTCAGGATGAAATATCAAATACAGCAGCCAGGCGCTTGCGGCCTTTGGGGGTGAGCGTTAACGCGCGGGTATCGAGCGTGCGCATCAGCCAGCGGTCATGCAGCATATGCGTCAGCAACTGCGCGCCCAACGCACCGCCCAGGTGCGAGCAACGCTGGCTCCAGTCCAGGCAGGGATAAGCAAATCGGCGGCGCGCCGAGCTGTCCGGAACTGCCTGCAGCCCCAGCGCCGTCAGCCGTTCGGTGCCTGTGGCGGTCAGTTGATATCCGCTGTCCTGCAGGCACATCCACTGCTTGCGCAACAACGCATCGTGCACTTGGACGCCAAGTTCTCCGGCCAGGTGGTCGTAGCAACTGCGAGCGTGGCGCAGGTGGCAAGGCGTCGAGGGTTTGAAGGCCGGCGCGTCGAATGAGCTGATTGAAAGCAAGCCTTCCAGCGCCCTGGCGACATCGGCACTGACCAATTGAAAGTAGCGATGCTTGCCTTGAGTGACCAGGGTCACCAGCCCCTGTTCCAGCAGTTTCTGGAAATGGCTGGAGGCGGTCGACGGGCTCTTTTGCGCCACTACCGCCAATTCGGTCGCCGTGCGCGCGCGGCCGTCCAGCAGGCAGCAGAGCATACGCGCCCTGGCGGGGTCGGCGATGGCGGCGGCGACACTGGCCAGTCGCAGCTCGGACTGCTCAACATCCATTGTTCGATGCTCCTCGAAGTGAACGACAGGGCGCAAGCATAGCCTGTGCGTCCACCAAAAGGAGATAGCCATGCGTGACAAGCATTTTTTCGGACATACAGTGCTCAGGTGCACATTCATTCTGGCGATGCTCGGATGGGGCATCGGCTTTTACGGCCCGCCGATTTATCTGCAGGCGGTGATGGAGCGCACGGGCTGGCCAATCGCTCAAGTGTCGGGCGCCGTCACCCTGCACTTCCTCAGCGGCACGCTGGTGATTGCCAATCTGCCCCGCCTGTACGCACGGTTCGGCGTGCCGGCGATCACACTCGCGGGCTGCGTGATGCTGGGCATCGGTGTGAATATCTGGGCCCGGGCCGACACCGTGCAGGTGCTGTACCTGGGCGCGATCTGCTCGGGTATCGGCTGGGTGACCCTGGGCGCCACTGCGGTGAACACTTTGATCGCGCCCTGGTACGTCAAGGAGCGGCCAAAAGCCTTGGGTAAGGCTTACAACGGCGCCAGCCTGGGCGGGGTGATTTTTTCGCCGTTGTGGGTCGTGCTGATCGAGCGCTTCGGCTTTGCCGTGGCTGCGCTGATGGTGAGCCTGGTCGCCGTGGTCGTCATCGCCGGGTTCTCGCTGCGGGTCTTCAACCGGACGCCGCGTGATCTCGGGCAACATCCGGATAACCAAGCCCAGGCGGAACCGGTGAGCGTCTCCCAGGCCGATTCGCCCTGGACCACCGCACAGGCGTTCAGGTCAGGTTCGTTCCGCTCGTTGGCCGCCGGCATGTCACTGGGCCTGTTCGCCCAGATCGGCCTGATCGCGCATTTGTATTCCCTGCTCAGCACACGTCTGGGCAGTCATGAAGCCTCCGTGGCCATGGCGCTGGCCACCGCCAGTGCGATGGGCGGTCGCTACGTTGCCGCCCATTTGATGATCGGCGGCTTCAACCGTCGCCACCTCGCTTGCCTGGGGTACGCGGTGCAGTTGCTGGGGACCTTGATGCTGCTGGGTCTGGACCTGCATCCGGCATTCGCATGGGCCGCCGTGCTGCTGATCGGCTCGGGCATCGGCAATGCGACTTCGCTGCCGCCGCTGATTGCACAGGTTGAATTCAATCGCGCGCACACTGCCAAGGTCATCGCCCTGATGGTGGCCGTCAGCCAGGCCACTTACGCCTGTGCGCCGGCGTTTTTCGGGTTGATCCGCTCCGTCTTCGACGACCCCGGCCACACGATCATGGCGATGGTGGGCGCGACGGTGGCCGTTCAATTGCTGGCGATGCTGTCGTTCTATCGCAACTCATCCACCCGCGAGCGCAAATAGTGCCCAAACCCGCCCTCGGCTGTTATTGTGCGGCGCTTTGAAAAGCTGCCATGCCACTGCGAGGAAACGGACGTTGAACACTGACGAAAAAATGACCGGAGACCTGTTCGAGGTCGATAAGCGCCTGTCACTCAAACCGGTGGTGGAGTTTAACGCTTACCTGCGCAGCGCATTTGGCGACGGCCTGTGCACCTGCATTCGCTGCACGGCCAGTGGTGGCGACGAAAACGGCTATGAGTTCCAGCACACCTTCGGTTTCGACGGCAAACCCACGCATCGCCGCTTTGCTTCAACGGCGGGCAGCGATGTGTTGCAGGCATTGAAAAAGGCCTGGTTGTCGTATACCAAGGCAGAGCTGCCCGCGAGCGGCGTGTTGGCCCTCGATACGGTAAAAGAATTTGTCGAGCCGCAACTGCACAAACGCCTGGCGCCATTATTCTTGGCCAGTGGGCTGGTCAAGCATGTGGACGGTGTCTTGCACATTCAGCCCCAGGCTATGGCCTGATTCGTACGGCGAATGCACTTTTACAGGGTGAATCTGAGCCAAGCGATGCAGGACGGATAACCCCTCCCGCATCGCGCCCGACTCAGAACCCCGGCACGCCCTGCACTTGCAGCTCAGGCATCGTTTCATCCAGCGGCTCCACCAGCGGCCGCTCATCCAGACCCGGCACCAGAATCACCTTACGGCACTCCTCCTCGGCTTTATCAAACAGTTCATAGCCGCGCGCCGCCTGCTCCAAGGACAGGCGATGAGTAACGATAGCCTCCGGGTTCAGACGCCCCAGTTCGATATGTTGCAGCAGTTGCGGCAGGTAACGCTGCACGTGGGTCTGCCCCATCTTGAACGTCAAACCCTTATCGAATGCATCGCCAAACATGAAACCGTGGATGAACCCGGCGTACACCCCTGCCACGCTTACCACCCCGCCCCGTCGGACTGCAGCAATACATTGGCGCAGGGCCTTACCGCTGCTGCCTTCGATCTTAAGCGTGGTAAGGATTGTTTCGGTGGTGCTGCCCTTCGCTTCGAAGCCGACCGCGTCCACTACCCCGTCGACCCCACGCATGCCACGGGTCTGGCGGATGATGGTATCGGCGGGGTCATCGTCTTCCTCGAAATTGATCGGAATCACGCCATACATCTTCTGCGCGTACGCCAGTCGATACGGGTGATCATCGACCATGAAGATTTGCTCGGCGCCGAGCATCTGCGCGCACGCGGCGCTCAGCAGGCCTACGGGGCCTGCGCCGTAGATCGCTACGCTGGAGCCCTGGCCGATGCCCGCGTTAGTCACCGCCTGCCACGCCGTGGGCAAGATGTCTGAGAGAAACAGCACCTTCTCATCAGCCAGGGCGCCGGGGGCTTTGAACGGCCCGGTATTGGCCTTGGGAACCCGAACCAGCTCAGCCTGACCACCGGGAATGCCACCGTACAAGCGGCTGTAGCCGAACAACGCAGCACCTGGTGGGATCGACTTTTTGTTGAGGATCGCGCCGCGCCCGTCATTGGTGGTTTCACAGGCGGCAAATTGCTGGAGCTGACAGAAGAAGCAGTCGCCACAAGCGATTACGAACGGGATCACTACCCGGTCGCCACGCTGCACGGCGGTGACCGCCGGACCGGTCTCTTCAACGATGCCCATGAACTCGTGGCCGAAGATATCGCCGTGCTCCACCGTCGGTATTTTGCCTCGATACAGATGCAGGTCCGAACCGCAGATAGCGGTAGCGGTGACGCGCAGAATGATGTCGTCGGGTTGCTCGATGATCGGGTCGGGAACCGTATCCACTTGCACTTTGTGGGACCCTTGGAAAGTCATCGCTCGCATGCTTTGCACTCCTGATCTGAAAAAAATGGCAGATTTAAGGGACGGCCATCAGCGCAGTCGCGTAACCGCCAATGCGACCACGGCAATCCGCTCCACGCGCTCGTAACCCGGTTTTTCCAACTCCTCGCCGAACACGTCCGGGTCCAGTTCGCGGTAGGTCCAGCCGTAGGCATCGCTGCCGAGCAACGGCTTGACTGCGGCGAGGAAGGGGTCCTCACCAGCGACAATCGCCGCACCGGTGTACAGCACCAGGGTGCCGCCCACGGCCAGGCGACCGAGGGCCTCGCTGACAATCCGCACCGACAGTTGCTCGCCCAGGGCACCGCCGCCGTGCCGGTAGGCGCGCTGACGGTCGTCGTTCATATAGGGCGGGTTGGCGACAATCAGGTCGAATTCGCCTTCGACGCTGTCCAGCACATTACTGTGATAGGCGCTGACGTTGCCCAGGCCGGCCAGCTCCGCGTTCACGGCAGTCAAGCGCAGTGCGCGGGGGTTGATGTCCACCGCGAGCACTTCGGCGTCGTGGCGCGCCCGGGCGATCACCAGCGCGCCGACGCCGGCGCCGCAACCTATGTCCACCGCGCGTTTGATCGGCTCGAAACGCTGTTGCAGGTGGGCCTCGATCAGTTGCGCGAAGCGGTAGCTGTCAGGCCCGAAAAACACCGCGTCCGATTGGGTGGTGGGGTACGCCGAATGGGCGATCAACAGATCATCCAGGCTCGACCAGCGCACCGTACTGCGCCACAGCGAATCGTGCTCTTCGACCACGTCGGCATGCTGCAACGCTTCGCGCACGCTGTCAGGCAACAGGTCGCGGTCGAACGGCATCGACCAGCCGAACACGTCGCGCAGGTTCATCGCCAGCGGGGTCGCGAGGCGACGATAGACGCGGTCATGGGTCAGCGGCGTGGGGGTGATGAAGTGATAGCCGTCGTGTTTCAACCCTCGGCCCAGGTCCAGCAAGGCGCGGTCGGCGAGTTGTTGTGCGGACATAAGCGGGTTCCTTAGCGCAGGCGCGCACGCAGTTGGATAAAGCGCCGCGTGGCATACAGCCCCGCAGGAGTGCAATGGCGGCGGGCCGACAGCCAGGGAATCAGCGCCGTGAGCTGCTGTTCATCGGTCAGGTTGCTCAGCGATTCGACCAGGGACTGAGTGTCCGGGTCCGTTGGACGGTGCGAGTCGCGGGCCAAGGGTCTGCCGCGTCCAGGCCGCACCGCCGGCACACGCTCGGCGCTGATCCAGTCACCGGCGATCCAGTCGTGCAGCACCTGCTTTTCATAGCCGCTGAACACGCCGAACATCGCCGCGCCGGCGCCTTCGATCAGTTGCCAGAAACGGCTCTCGGTTGGGTCCTGATTGCGTTTGATCCAGCCCTTGTCTTCCAGAGCCTGGAGAAATGCGCCGATCTGCCCGGGCTTGGCCAGCCACTGGTTGACGGTCTTGCCTTCGAAGCGGCAGTAATCCGAATGCATGTGCTGGCCGAACGTGCGCTTGCGCTCCAGCATGGCCACCACTTCGTCATGCAGGTTGAAGCTGTCGATGACGGCGTTGGTGCCCGGGCCCAGGTCATTGAGGCGATAGCCCTCGGCGACACGTCGGTAAAAGTCCGCCCTGCCCTCGCCCAGCGGCAATAGATCGATCACCGATTGCGCCGCCTTGCAGGCGTGGCCGGTGCTGGCATTGTCGATGGTTACATGCAGGGTGAAGTAATAAGGGTCGATGCCCAGCTCGCTCAGCTCGTACGAGGTGATGAGCAGGTGCAGGGGCAACTGTTCGTAGCCAAGGTTGTAGCCGATGATTTCCGGCAGGAAGTCCTCGCCGCACAGGCCCAGCGCCATTTGCAGAGCGCCTTGCAGGTAATGGTCGTCGTCCAGGCCGGCTTCGCTGGCGGCGTCGTGATCGCTGAGCAGCTTGCGGTAGATCACCACATGATTTTGCGCGGCCTGACCGTCGCCCAACTCTTCCAGGTAGGTGGTGAGCAAGCCGTCGAAACGCGGGTCGTGCCAGTGGGCCAGCAGCCCGTACAACCAGGCGCCGTCGACCTGTTTGGTCGGTGCTACGCGCTGCAGGCAATACAAGGCATGGGCCTTGTTCTGGAAAAAGCGCCGGGGCCGACCTTGCTGGCGTTGTTCCAGGTACTCGGCGTAGGCCTGGGCGACTTCGGCGCAGCGCTGCTCCACCCACGCCGTAAGATGTTCAGGCACTTCGGGCAGATCGCCGGGCAGCTCGCGCGCCAGGGTCAATTGCGCCTGCACGAAGTCGCGCGCGACCTCTTCGGCGCCCTCGACTTCGCTGTACAACTGCTGATACAGGTGTTGATAACGACCGTGAGCCGAAAGAAACATCGAGGCCGGCTGGCCTGAGAGCGCAGTGAGGAACGTCATGATGGCAGTGTCCGCAAAGTCCTAAACAACCAGGCCTGCCGACAAGGCGGCCCCGTGAGCGCGCTGAAATACGCGTGTCTAGAATGCAGAGCGTCGGAGTGTGCAGAAAATTCAAATTGGGTTCAGATGGGCTGGACCAGCGGTCGATTGATTTGGCGCGCAGTGGGCCTGCATGGCTTGGCAGGGCTTATGGGGTGGATGGGCTTTCTGTGGCGAGCGGGCTTGTCCCGCGCTGGGCTGCGAAGCAGCCCCTTTTCAGGCGATGTGTTCCATCTGACACACCGAGGTGCCTTAAGAAGGGCTGATACGCAGCCCAGCGTGGGGCAAGCCCGCTCACTACAAAGGGCGCTTACTTGCGCGCCGCCTCCCATTGTTTAAGCAGGTCGTTGTAGCCGACGGTTTCGCCCTTGGGCTTTTCGTTGGCCAGTTTCGGCTTGGGTGCGCCCGGCTGGTCGAACCAGTATTGCGCGTCGCGCTCGGGGTTCATTTTCGGGCCGCACACCGGTTGCACCTTGGAACGTTCCAGGCGCGTCATGATCGCGTCCTGTTCCTTGGCCAGGTTGTCCAACGCCTGCTGCGGGGTTTTCTCGCCGCTGGCGGCGGCGGCGATATTGCTCCACCACAGCTGCGCCAGGCGTGGGTAGTCCGGCACGTTGGTACCGGTCGGGGTCCACTCCACGCGGGCCGGGCTGCGGTAGAACTCCACCAGGCCGCCCAGTTTCGGCGCCATGTCGGTCATGGCCTGGGAGTTGATGTCGGACTCGCGAATCGGCGTCAGGCCGACGATGGTTTTTTTCAGTGACACGGTTTTCGAGGTGACGAACTGCGCATAGAGCCAGGCCGCCAGTTTCTGCTTCTCGGGAGTGGACTTGAGGAACGTCCAGGAACCTACGTCCTGATAGCCCTTTTTCATGCCCTTTTCCCAGTAAGGCCCTACCGGCGACGGCGCCATGCGCCATTTCGGCGTGCCATCGGCATTCACCACCGGCAGGCCCGGTTTGGTCATGTCGGCGGTAAACGCGGTGTACCAGAAGATCTGCTGGGCGATATTGCCCTGGGAAGGCACGGGGCCGGATTCGGAGAACGTCATGCCCGCCGCTTCCGGCGGCGCGTAGGCTTTCATCCAGTCCACGTATTTCTGGGTGGCGAATACCGCCGCCGGGCCGTTGGTGTCGCCGCCACGGGTGACACTGGAACCCACCGGGTGGCAGTCCTCCACGCGAATGCCCCACTCGTCCACCGGCAAGCCGTTTGGCAGGCCTTTGTCGCCGCCGCCGGCCATGGAGAACCAGGCGTCGGTGAAACGCCACCCCAGGGACGGGTCTTTCTTGCCGTAGTCCATGTGCCCATAGATGCGCTTGCCGTCGATTTCCTTGACGTCTTCGCTGAAGAATTTGGCGATGTCTTCGTAGGCCGACCAGTTCACCGGCACACCGAGTTCATAGCCGTACTTTTCCTTGAACTTGGCTTTCAGTTCCGGACGCTCGAACCAGTCGGCACGGAACCAGTAGAGGTTGGCGAACTGCTGGTCGGGCAATTGGTAGAGCTTGCCGTCCGGGCCGGTGGTGAACGACAGGCCGATAAAGTCCTTGAGGTCCAGGGTCGGCGAGGTGAAGTCTTTGCCTTCGTTGGCCATCAGGTCGGTGATCGACTCGGTCTTGCCGTAGCGAACGTGGGTACCGATCAAGTCGGAATCGTTGACCCAGCCGTCGTAGATGTTCTTGTCGGACTGCATCTGGGTTTGCAGTTTTTCCACCACGTCGCCTTCCTGCAGCAGGTCGTGGGTCAGCTTGATGCCGGTAATTTCACTGAAGGCCTTGGCCAGCACCTTGGATTCGTACTCATGGGTGGTGAGGGTTTCCGACACCACGTTGATCTTCATCCCACGGAACGGCTCTGCGGCCTTGATAAACCACTTCAACTCTTCGAGCTGCTGAGCTTCGGTGAGGGTGGACGGTTTGAACTCGCTGCCGATCCATTTTTTCGCGGCATCTTCGTAGGCATCGGCCCAGGCCGACGCGCTCAAACCGCTCAGGGCCAGTACGGCGGCCAATGAAATGCTATGTCGCAGCTTATTGTTCTTATTCAACATAGAGACCTCCTGGTTGTTTATTTCATAAGGGCATCAGCCCCAGCGCATCACACTCAACAGCCATACCAGGGACAGCGCGGACGCTACCCAGATGCTCCAGTCGGTAACGCCGATCACCAGCAAATGCAGGTAGGCGCTGCCGAGAAGACCGATAAACAAGCGATCACCACGGGTGGTGCTGATCGGCAGAAAACCGCGTCGAGGGATGCTCGGCGAGCGCAGCTCCCAAGTGGTCATGCCCGCCAGAATCAGGGCGATGCCGCCGAAGAACAGCGCGGTGGGGGTGGTCCAGGCCATCCATTCCATCATCGAATCCTCTAGACCCGGCCCAGGGCAAAGCCCTTGGCCACGTGGTTACGAACAAACCAGATCACCAGCATGCCCGGCAGGATAGTCAGCACCCCCGCCGCTGCCAGCACGCCCCAGTCGATACCGGAGGCCGAAACGGTGCGGGTCATCACCGCCGCAATGGGCTTGGCATTGACCGACGTGAGGGTGCGCGCCAGCAGCAGCTCGACCCAGGAAAACATAAAGCAGAAAAATGCCGTCACCCCGATGCCGGAGCCGATCAGCGGAACAAAGATTTTCACGAAGAACTTAGGAAACGAGTAGCCGTCGATGTAGGCGGTTTCGTCGATTTCCTTGGGCACGCCGGACATAAAACCTTCCAGAATCCACACCGCTAACGGCACGTTGAACAGGCAATGGGCCAGCGCCACGGCGATGTGCGTATCGAACAGGCCGATGGACGAATACAGCTGGAAAAACGGCAACAAAAATACCGCCGGCGGCGCCATGCGGTTGGTCAGCAGCCAGAAGAACAGGTGCTTGTCGCCCAAGAAGCGATAGCGCGAGAAGGCATAGGCTGCCGGCAACGCCACGCTCAGGGAAATCACTGTGTTCAGGCTCACGTAGTACAGCGAGTTGAGGTAACCGGTGTACCAGCTCGGATCGGTGAAGATCACCTTGTAGTTAGCCAGGGTGAAATCCTGCGGAAACAGGGTCAGCCCACCGAGGATTTCGGTGTTGCTCTTGAAGGACATATTCAGCAGCCAGTAGATCGGCACCAGCAGGAACAGGATGTACACCAGCAGCGGAATCAGCTTGCGTTTGCTCATGTTGGCGGCCTCAGCGGTTGGCGTCGGAGTGGGTCATGGCGGTGTAGAACAGCCAGGACACCAACAGGATGATCAGGAAGTACACCAGGGAAAACGCCGCCGCCGGGCCGAGGTCGAATTGACCTACGGCCATCTGGGTCAAGGTCTGACTCAGAAACGTGGTGGCGTTACCTGGCCCGCCGCCGGTCAGTACGAAGGGTTCGGTGTAGATCATGAAGCTGTCCATAAAGCGCAGCATTACCGCGATCAGCAGCACGCTCTTCATCTTGGGCAACTGGATATGCCGGAAAACCGCCCAGGCTGAGGCCCGATCGATACGTGCGGCCTGGTAGTACACATCCGGAATCGCCCGTAGGCCGGAATAACACAGCAGCGCCACCAATGAGGTCCAGTGCCATACGTCCATCACCAGCACCGTGACCCAGGCGTCCATGGTGTTGGCCGCGTAGTTGTAGTTGATGCCCAGGGCGTTGAGGGTCGAGCCCAGCAGGCCGATGTCGGCGCGGCCGAAGATCTGCCAGATGGTGCCCACTACGTTCCAGGGAATCAGCAACGGGATCGCCAGAATAATCAACACCAGCGACGACCACCGGCCCTTGGTCGGCATGGTCAGGGCGATGGCGATGCCCAGGGGGATTTCGATCAGCAGCACGCAGGCCGAATAGATGAACTGGCGCAGCAGCGAGTCGTGCAGGCGCGGGTCGAGCAGTACTTGCTTGTACCAGTCGGCGCCGACGAAGTAGCGGCTGGACTGGTCGAAAATGTCCTGCACCGAGTAGTTGACCACGGTCATCATCGGGATCACCGCACTGAACGCTACCAGCAGGAACACCGGCAGTACCAGCCACCAGGCTTTGTTGTTCTGCACCTTGTTCATGGCTGCACCTCCAGCAGGTAATCGTCGGCATAGAGCATCAGCCATTGCGCGGGAAAACTGATGGACGCCTGGCGTTGCGGCACCGGTTTGTCTTCGGCCAGGCGCACCTTAAGCGTTGCACCGTCGAGGTTGAGGGTCATGATCTTGTAGGTGCCGAGGTCTTCCAGATGAGTGATATCGGCTTGCAGGGCGTCAGGGTTGTACTCGTCCCATACATGGATAAATTCCGGACGAATACCTACCTGGAGCTTTTGGCAGTTCGACTCGGCAATGCGTTGCTGCAATGCGCCGGACAGCGGCAGGTGCGTGCCGGCAAAGCGTACACCGCCCGCCTCGGCCTGCACCTCAATCAGATTCATCCCAGGGCTGCCGATGAAATAGCCGACAAAGGTGTGGCTGGGCCGTTCGAATAACTCACGTGGTGTGCCGAACTGCACGATCTGCCCGCCGTACATCACCGCGATCTTGTCGGCGAAGGTCGACGCTTCCAACTGGTCGTGGGTGACGTAGACCATGGTGATATTGAACTGCTCGTGGATCTGCTTGAGCTTGCGCCGCAGTTTCCACTTCAGGTGCGGGTCGATCACCGTCAGCGGTTCGTCGAACAGGATCGCCGACACGTCGTCACGCACCAGGCCACGGCCCATGGAGACTTTCTGCTTTTCGTCGGCGGTGAGGTTGCGGGCTTTTTTGTTCAGCAGGTTTTGCAGGTCGAGAACTTCAGCAATTTCCTGCACTTTGCTATGAATTTTCGCCTCGGCCATGCCCTGGTTGCGCAACGGGAAGGCCAGGTTGTCGAATACCGTCATGGTGTCGTAGACCACCGGGAACTGGAAGACCTGGGCAATGTTGCGTTTCTCCGGAGTCAGGTCGTTGACCACTTGGGTGTCGAACAGCACCTGGCCTTCGGACGGGCTGAGCAACCCGGAGATGATATTGAGCAGGGTCGACTTGCCGCAGCCCGATGGGCCGAGCAACGCGTAGGCGCCGCCCTGCTCCCACACATGGTTCATTTCCCGGATCGCGTAGTCTTCAGGCCCTTTGGGCGTAGGGCTGTAGCTGTGCGCCAGGTTCTGCAAATGGATCTCGGCCATCAGGCAACCCTCGCGACACGGCGCCCGGGGGCCTGGACCAAACGGCCCTGGCCATCGAACACAAACAGTTTATGGGTGGGGATATACACGCGGATCGGCGCGTCGACGTCGTACTCGTGCACTCCCGGCAAGTGCAGCACCAGCAGAAAGTGCTCGCTGCGCACATGCAGGAAGGTCTCCGAGCCGCTGATCTCAGCCACCTCCACGGTCACGGCCAACTCCAGGTCGTCGTCGTTGCTCGGCACCAGGCTGATGTGGCTGGGGCGCACACCGAAGCGGAACTCGCCCTCACCAATGGGGCGCAGGTCGACATTCAGCGGGAAGTGCACAAAGTTGGCGAAGCTGACTTCGTTGCCGCTGATCCGCCCGGGCATCAAGTTGATCGGCGGTTCGGAAAACAGCTCGGCGGCCAGCACCGTTTGCGGCTGGTGATACACCTCGGCGGCCTTGCCGCTCTGGATCACCCGGCCTTCATGAAGGATGGTGGTGGTGCCACCCAGCGCCAGCGCTTCATTAGGCTCGGTGGTGGCGTAGATGGCGATGGTGTGACGCGCGGCGAACAGCTCGCGCATTTCCTGACGCAGCTCTTCGCGCAGTTTGTAGTCCAGGTTCACCAGCGGCTCATCGAACAGGATCAGCTCGGCGTCCTTCACCAAGGCGCGCGCCATGGCGGTGCGCTGTTGTTGCCCACCGGACAACTCCAGCGGGTGCCGTTGCAGGAATTTCTCGATGCGCAGCATCCGGGCGGTTTCCAGCACCTTGCTTTGGATCAGCTCGTCGCTCACGCCGGCCTGGCGCAAGGGCGAGGCGATGTTCTCGAACACGGTCATGGTCGGGTAGTTGATGAACTGCTGATAGACCATCGACACGTTGCGCAGGCGCACCGGTTTATGGGTGACGTCCGCGCCGTTCATCAGGATGCGGCCGCTGTCGGGCTTGTCCAGGCCGGCCATCAGGCGCATCAGGCTGGTCTTGCCGGACAGCGTCCGGCCAAGCAGAACGTTGAACGAACCCGGCTCGAAACGCAGGTTGGCGTCGTCGATCCAAGTCTGGCCTTCTACAACGCGGGAGACATGTTCCAGGGTCAATGACATGACACGACCTTTTTATTATTGGAATGAATCTGGCCATTCGTCAGAGCGAGTTTCGTGCCAAAAATGCAGGTGCTTGATTCACAAGCAAATGGCCTCAAGGTGATGTTCAGGAGTGAACAATTTGGCTGAACAAGTGAACAGCTTGGGGGTTGACAGTGAACAGTTCTGAACAACACTCTTTGAACCCGACTGACTGTTCAACACACAGGTCCAAGGTGGCCCGGTGGCGTCAGGTAGATCGTGCAAGACCCCAAAACAATAAAAAGAAGGTCACCCCATGGCCGAACCCTTGGCTCACGACACCATCATCCAGGACTCCTGGCGCCGTTGCCGCGCCTTTGGCCTGGACCACCAAAGTACGCCCAGCTTTGACCAGTTGCCCGCCGAGGGCATCAGCCAACTGCTGGAGAGCCAGCACTCCCTGGTGCAGACCACTCACCAGGAAGTACTGCCCTACTACGAAAATATCCTCAGCAATTCCAACTGCCTGATCATGCTGGCCGATAACCAGGGCCAGGTCCTGACGTCATGGGGCACCCAGCGTTTTATCGAACCCAAGCTCGCCCGTGGTTTCAGCGCCGGCGCCAGCTGGCTGGAACGCGCCAGCGGTACCAACGCCATCGGCACCGCGCTGGCCTGTGCCCAGGCGGTGCATATCGAGCATGACGAGCACTTCCTCAAGGCCAACCGCTTCATGACCGGCTCGGCGGCGCCGATCTTTGATGCCCAGCGCGAAATTATCGCCGTGCTGGATGTGTCCAGCGACAGCTACCTGCCGCCCTCCCATACCCTCGGCATGGTCAAGATGATGAGCCAGACCGTGGAGAACCGGTTGATCCTCAACCTGTTTCGCGGCGAGCACTTCCAGCTGACCTTCAACACCGGATTGAGCAACCTCGACAGCCAATGGGCGGGGCTGCTGATTTTCGATGAAAGCGGCCAGGTACTGTCGGCCAACCGTCGCGCCGACAACCTGCTGGGCATCAGTTTGTCGCGGGTGATGATCGACAGCCTGTTCAAGGTGTCGTTGCTGGAGTTGCTCAACCAGCCCGAAGGCTTGCCGTTTTCGTTGCAGGCGGCCGGGCGCAACCGCTTCCAGTGCCTGCTCAAACGCCCCCTCCAGCAGCCGGTGCAGGCTCGCGTGTTTACCGAGCCCAAGACCAGCGAACCACCCGCGCCCCCGCCACCGGCGTCAATCGGGCTTAATACCCTGCATTTCGGCGACCCACGCGTGGAAAAAGCCGTGCGCCAGGCCGAGCGCCTGCTGGAAAAAGACATTCCCCTGCTGATCCACGGCGAAACCGGCGTGGGTAAAGAAGTATTCGTCAAAGCCCTGCACCAGGCCAGTTCCCGCAGCCGCCAGGCGTTTATCGCGGTGAACTGTGCGGCCATTCCCGCCGAGTTGGTGGAATCGGAACTGTTCGGCTACGAAAAAGGCGCGTTCACCGGCGCCAATCAGAAAGGCAGCATCGGCCTTATTCGCAAGGCCGACAAAGGCATGCTGTTTCTCGACGAAATCGGCGACATGCCGCTGCCGACTCAGGCGCGGCTGCTGAGGGTGTTGCAGGAGCGCTGCGTGCAACCGGTGGGCAGCAGCGACGTGTTCCCGGTGGATCTGCGCATCATCTCCGCCACCAACCGGGCCTTGCGCGAGCTGGTACAGGTCGGGCGCTTTCGTGAAGATTTGTACTACCGCATCGGTGGCCTGACCCTGGAACTGCCACCGCTGCGTGAACGTCACGACAAACAGGCGCTGTTCCAGCAACTGTGGCAACGGCATCGCGAGCCGACGCAATGGGCCGGTTTGAGCGCCGAGGTGCTGGCCCTGTTCGAGCAACACCCCTGGCCAGGTAACCTGCGCCAGGTCAGCAGTGTGCTGCAGGTGGCGCTGGCGATGGCTGAAGAACAGCCGATCCGCGCGGAGCATTTGCCGGACGACTTTTTTGTCGACTTGGGCCGGGCAGCGCCACCGCCGGCCAATGACGGGCTGGAAGACAGTGGCGACCTGAACCAACGCCTGAAAGCCGCTGGCGGAAATATTTCCCACTTGGCGCGGGAACTGGGAGTAAGCCGCAATACCTTGTACAAACGTCTGCGCCAGCACTGACGTTTTAAGCGCGGAGAAGCTCGCTGCCCAGAACGATCACGCGCTTTTTGTGATGCGCGCTGGGCATGTGGATCAGACTGCTGTGGCTCAACGCCAGCTCCACGACACACCTGTGTAGACGCCGCGCCCCTGCGCCGGCGTAGAGCGCGCCATATCTAAACCTTTGTCGTCATAGCCCGGCGTAACGGTGTTGGCGTAGCGTCGATTGGTCAGATTGCGCAGATCGACCCAGGCCTGCCAGTCGCCCTTGGGGGCGTCGTAGCCGAGGGTTGCACCCAGGATGGTGTATGACGCGGCGTAGTAGGAATTGGCATAGTCCACCGCTACCCGCGACGAACGCTCGGTGTTGAGGCTGCTGTAAAAGCCTGCCGGGTGGCTGTAGCGCAGTTGTGCCTGGTAATAATGCCTGGGGATGCCCGGCAACGTGTTGTCGCCGAAACGGTCGTCGTCACGGTAGTGAAAGTCGCTGAACGTGTAAGCCTGGCGCAGGGCGAGCCGGCCGTTGCGGCCGCCATCCCAAAGCGGGCTGAGCAGGTTCAGTTCCAGCCCTTGGTGCACGGTGGGGCTGGCGCTGGATTCGGCGATCACGGCATTGCTGGTCGGTGTTTGCGCCTGCGTCTCTACACTGAGCAACTCGTGGCGCACTTGGGAGCGGTACAGCGCCAGGTCCCATTCACCAAACCACTGCTCGCCGCGCCCACCGATTTCCAGGGTGGTGGCGGTCTGGTTTTTCAGTTTTACGCCTTCGCGTTGCAGGCCAGTGGCCGGGCCGCTGCCTTGGGGGAAATATTTATTGGAACCCCAAATCATCGACCATGCGTGCGGCGGCTCGACCGAGCGGCTCAGGTTGCCGTACACCTGCAACTGCGGTGTGAAGTCGTAACGCAGGCCGATGCGCGGCGCGTAGTCCCAATCATGCTGACTGACCGGCGTGCCGGTATCCGGGTAGGTCACTTCGGTTTCGCGACGGGTGTAAATCGCCGCCAGACCGGTGGTCAGCCACAAGTCCGGCATCAATTCCAGGTCGTTGCCTACGTGCAGTACGGTGTCGGAGCCCAGGTAGCTGTAGTCGCGGGTCTTGGTGCCGGGCGCGTAGGAGGCGGTATTGCCGGCCGGCGTACGCACGTATTCCGACGTGCCGTTGTTGGGCATCGCCTGGGTGGTGCGCAGGCCGACCGTGGTTTTGCTGTCGTGGCCGAACAGCGTGTCCTGGCGGATGTAATTGAGGGTGCCGCTGATATCGGTATAGGCCACTTTCAGGCGATTGGTGCCTTCGCGCAGGTCCATCGGGTAATCGTGGTAAGCCAGGCCTGCTTCGAGCCGACTGTTGTCATCCAACTGCAAGGTGGTCTTGTTGGCCAGCCAGGTGGAGCCGGGTTGCAGGCGCTTGGAGTCGCGAGCGACATTGAGCGTATTGGCTGCCTCGGGATCATGGCTGATCTGATTGCGCGTGAGTTTGCCGGGGGTGTCGTTAGTGGTTTCGCGATAACGCAGGTAGAAACGCGTTTCCAGGTCCGGGTTGAACCGGTAGCCGAAGTTGGCGGCAACCCCCTTGCCCGAGCCGGCACTCTGGTGCTGATAGCCGTCGGACTCGGAATCGGTGAGGCTGATGTAGTAATCGGCATCGCCCGAGACCTGGCCGGAACTGATCTCGCGCTGGCCATAGCCGCGACTGCCCAGCTCATAGCGCAATTGCAGCTTGGGCGCGTCGTAGCCGGTGCGGGTCACATAGTTGACCGCGCCGCCCAGCGCCAGCGCGCCCTGGTCGAAGCCATTGGCGCCGCGCAGCACTTCAACCCGGCCTTGCCATAGCGGGTCCTTGAGCTCGTAAGGTGTGCCGCCGGGGCCGGTCAGTGGCAGGCCGTCGAACATTTCGTAGAGGCCGGAGGCATGGGCGCCGGGGCCGCGATTGAGGCCCGAGCCGCGTATAGACAGCTTGACCCCTTCGTTGTTGGCCGCCTTGGCATACACCCCGGCCTGGTACTTGAACACATCTTCGTTGGTGCTGACCCGGCCCTGCTGCACGCTGTCCATGTCAATGTAATGAGTGCCGCCAGGCACGTCGCGCAATTGCGCCCGGGCCACTTCGCCAGCGCTGGGCTCACCGCCGGTGACTTCGACCGGCGCCAATTGCAGCGCATCGGCATGCGCAAAGGAAGTCAGGGTCAGTGCAGCAAAAAGAAACGCAGGTTGACGCGACAGCATGGGTAATCCTTGGAGTTCGGGGGCGTGAACGGCGTGGCCGAGCACGCTGGCAGTGTTGGGAAGGCAGCGGCACCCGGCAAGTCACGCCTAAGTGACCAACCGGAACCCTCCCACGCTCACATCGGACGGCGTCGTAGGCTTGGGGCCACAACACCGACGAAACCTCTACGCCTTGGTTGAGGTCCACTGCCTAACTCATCGCGTTGCATTGAAAAGGAAACGCCCATGTCGCTGACACACGAAGGTACTGCCGATGTACTCCTGGCATCGCGCCATCTCGGCGCCGAACCTGAGGAATGCCCCAACCCATCGGTGACTATCAGACTGACGGAGCAAGGTACGCCGACCATTGCCCGCCTGGAAGTGGACGGCCCGCTGCAATGGCCGGGGCACGCCAATCACGTCACGGTGACGCTGCCCAACGGACGGGAAATCAAAGGGGTGATCGTCGAGATCAATCGGGAAGCCGAAGGCGCGCATTGGCTGACGTTCAGCCTGGATGACTGAAAACCGTCAGCCGGGTAGGTAGGCCCGGCTGTAGAACACCGCCAGCAGGGTGCTGGCGGTTATTGCAGCTCGTTAGCGAAACGGCCCACAGCACTGACCACTTGCTTGGCGCCGCCCTGAATCTCAGTAATCACGGCACCGGCCTGGTTGGCCAGGGTCAGGCCCTGCTCGGCCTGTTCGCGGCTGCTGAACATCTCGGCGATGGCTTCATCGGCCAGCCGCTGGTTCTGCTGAACCACGCTGACGATCTCTTCGGTCGCGGCACTGGTACGACTGGCCAGTTGCCGGACCTCATCGGCGACCACCGCAAACCCCCGCCCCTGTTCGCCCGCCCGCGCAGCCTCAATCGCCGCGTTGAGCGCCAGCAGATTGGTTTGCGCGGCGATGCCACCGATGGTTTGCACGATGGCGCTGATCAGCAGCGATTGCTTGCCCAGCGCCTCGATGCTGCTGGTCGCCGACTGCATCTGCGCGGCGATGTTCTGCATGGTCTGCACGGTGTTCTGCACGACCGCCGCCCCACGTTCGGCGGTCACATCGGTCTGCTGTGACACTTCATAGGCCACTCCTGCGGCTTCCTTGACCTCGGATTCCCTCAAGACCTGGTCGGTCACCACACTGGCAAACTTGACCACTTTGCACAGGTTGCCTTCGGCATCGTGCACGGGGTTATAGGTAGCTTCGAGCCACACTTCATGCCCGCGGCTGTCCACGCGCTTGAAGCGACTGGCGACATATTCCCCGCGATTAAGCGTCTGCCAGAATTGGCTGTATGCGGGCGACGCGGCCTCCTGCGGGGTACAGAACATGCTGTGCTTCTTGCCCACGATCTGCTCGAGCGTGTAGCCCATGGCGTCGAGAAATTGTTTATTGGCAGTGACCACGGTGCCATCCAGCTTGAACTGAATCACCGCCGTCGAGCGCAGCAGCGCGTTGATGAACGCTTCGTTTTCCTTACCGATTTCGATGGCGCGGGTGACTTCGGCACCATAGGCCTGAACATATGACAGCTGGCCATCGCGCCCTTTGATGGGCAGCCAGGTCAGGTGGAACCAGGCCAGGCTGCCATCGCTGCGCAGGTAACGGTAATCATCGTTGACCGGTTCACAGCGCGCGACCGCGGCGTTGAAGTTACGAAAGCAGGGTAGATCCTTGACGTAGGCAGGGACTATCTCACTCAACAAGCGCCCCTCCACTTGTTCGCGGGAATAGCCGAGGGCCCGTGCAAAGCCCTCATTGACGGCAGCGATGCGAAAGTCGGCATCCAAGCGTATGGAAATCATGCCTCGGTCACTCTGCGCGACGAGTTGACGTAGCAGGAAGAGTTCATCGTCCTGGTCCAGAAGGTCCTTCTTCAAGCGTCGATTAAACATGTTGGCGTCCACTGAGGGTTTTCATCACTGCATCGGCTCAGTCGCCCAATGCTTTAAACACAGGTCGACGAACTGTCATGATAGCTCCCGGTTGAAGACGCGCCAGGCCGCTTTTTCCCGGTCCTGGGCCCGGGAAACCTAGGGAGTGGACACCGTCAGGGTCTGCATCAACTCGTCGGCCTCCGAGCCCGGCGCAAACCTGAAGCCTGCCATCTCGTCAGTGCCGAGTATGTCCTTGAGCGCCCCCAGCAGTTGCGCCTCGTTCGGCGAATCGCGCAGTAACCTGTGGGCCGGCAGCAACACATCGGCAGGCACACCCTCCACCGTCGCGGCATCGATCAACGCAAAGAGCATGAAGCGCAGGCGTATTTCACGATCAGTAGGCCAAACCGTCTTTCGCTTACCCAAGGTAGGGCCTCGTTTTTTCGGAAAAGTCCGAGGCTATTGCCCAGGCCAGGGTGTTTCAAGCACCGGCAGGCAAGATAGGCCGCTTCCTACAGGGGAAAGGGAAACACCGCACCAGGCAGTGCGGCAGTCGGCTCATTGCACGGGCAGAAAGTTCATCAACAGCAGACTTTGCGCATAGTTCAGGCCGATACGTCGGTAGCGTTCATCAAGCATTTGGGTAAGCAAGTCGAGACGCGCCACGATCTTGCCGAACTCCACCGCAAAACTGAGGTTGCTGCCCTCCTCCGATATTTCGTTGGAAAATAGCAGTAAAACGCCATTGGCATCCTGGCGCTGGCTAAGCAGCCAGGTGGCCTTCTCGATATTGCGTGCAGCGTTGCTGACGAACTGCGGGTTGATCGAATCGGTCAGGTAGAACTCCGTGCGCCCGCCGTGAGCCGTCACGATCATGCTGCCGATCGCATAGATGAACGCACCGACACGATCGCCCTTGAACTCCGGACTCAGGGAATAACTCAGCGCCACCAGGTCGCGGCGCTCGCCCAGGGCCGCCAGTGGACGACGCTGTTCGATGGCCTGGCGAATTTCCCGCTCGGCGCTCACCGCGTCCGGGTAGCCCGACTGCCGCCACTGGTTGGGGTTGCGCAGATACAGCTTGCCCATCAGCAAATAGAGGCTTTGCAGGTTGTCACGCATGCTCAACGTGGCCATGCGATCGACACTGGTCTGAAAAAACTCATCGGGTTTGCCGTTGCTTAATTGCCGGGTGATATCGCGACCCTGCTGCTGGCTGCAGCCGGTGACCAAGACCCAAACTACCGCCAGCAGCAATGGCAAGCGCGCCCGGCAATTGACTGGCATTGATAATCTGAGATTCATCGGCACCCGATACTGAATAGTCTGCCCACGCGTGAATCGGCGTAGTTGGGACATCGATAGAGCGGGAAAATGTGAAAAAGTGCGGCGCAGGTGTCCAGATTGTTATGACAAATAGGCGGTAGAGCCGTGAATAATTCGTTTCACGATCTATACTTGCAGGACCAGCGACGTACATAAGCGGTCACTGTAATCGAGGGTCACAACAATGAGACATCCCATTCGAGCTCAAATGGTTGTGCAGATGATTTGCCTGCTATCGGTGGCTCAGCTTTTTTGTTGATTGGAAAGTAACCAGGCTGCCCTACACGTTGGCATCACAGCGACGCAAAGGTGTCGAATAAAGGAAAGCGTCGCCCGTGGCTGAGTACGGCGACGCTCAGCCTATCTGATCAGCATGCGCCTGGCGGAATGCCGTCCTTATTGAAATCTTTCAAACGCTCGCGCTCCTCTTCAGTAGCGTGCGCTGGTGTTTCCTGCTCGGGTTTTTTCTGCTTTTCGTCAGTCATGGACGCATCCTCTGGGTGGTTATGACTTGGGTTGCTGCAGCGAACAGCAGTTCAAGTTAATCGCTGAGGCGCGCGAATAAAACGCCACTTCCCACCGTCATCTATCACCACCGTAGAAAATTTGAATTAGCGGGTTGTCCATCGGGTCAAGAATTATGAACGCAGTAATCTGATGAGGTAACAGCAATGACTATCCAAGCAGAGACACTCGTACAACTGACCGAAGCACTGCAGAAACGTGGCCTTAATCTAGTGTCGGATGTGCACTTCACGCGCGCACCTTATCGGCGTAATCATCGCTGGATTTGTATCGTAGAGTAACTCCATTCTGCTGACGGCCTGGCTCGATGGCCGGTCGTCGGCACCTCTTCCCTTCCCATTCCCTAGATGGCACTGGCGCTTATCCACGCCCGATGTATTGGATGGAGCCAGCCGCGAATGACTGGCTCGAAGCAATGAGGCAGGAGTCGCGTTAGGTTGACTGCCCGTTTCCGAGATTTTGTGGTTTTTTTACATTTTTTCGATTCTTTCTCTCGTATTGGTGATGAACACACCAGACGATCAGAAGCAGTGCCGAAAATGCAAAAACGCCCATCAACAGCTCTAGCGCGGGACCTTCGTGTGAAAACATTTTTTCGTTCCTCGTCCTGAAGTAACGCACCTGAAAAAAGGCGCTTCCGAAATTGTTCGTAACAATTCATACATTTTCAGGGTAGTCGCCAAATGCGCAGGTGACAACCCAAAAAACCCCAGAACCGTTGATCCAGACACGTCAGTCGTCGAAAAAACGCCGAGCAGATACCCAAGCTCGATCCACTGCAGTTTCGCGCCGGACCCCATAACACCGCCTGAAGCGCTTGATTATTAGCTAAATAGCGACTTGCTCTTCAGATACTCTTCAAACCCCAACTTCCACCACTCGCGCCCAATATCCGACTGCTCGCCGTCGCGTAGCGACCCTGTCAAGAGCCAGTTCTTGCACTCCAACGCCCAGAGCCGGATCTGGTTCTCTTGCCACTTATTGTCAATGGGTAGCGCAACTGTCGACCTGAGACATCAGATGCTCGAGTGGATGCTGAAAGCCTGTACATGCTTTCTGAGGGTGTGCCTCTTTGAGGGCGGCCGTCGCGAGCCGAGCCGCCGGGGCGGCACCACCCTTCGGGCATTCATCCTTCACGCATAAGGGCTTCGACCTGCGCACAGCGCTTGCGAGGGAACGCACCACTCCTCGTTAATCTGTAACCTGCGGGCAAGGGTTAAAAACCTCGGTTACGTCGACCGTTGTATGCCACGGGATGGCAGTGCCTGACACCATTCCGCCTACGGTTTGCTGTCGACCCGACTTGCGTACATAGCCGCCATCCGTTCCAGTGAAGACGTGCTGCCCCGGCTTCGTCAGATAATCAAAAAAACTGACTTTCACAGGCAAATTCATTTGCCCACCCGGCGTAATGACGGCGAGCATGATCGCTCGGTCTTTGGTGAAAACAACGAACGGCTCGACCCCAGTGCGACCACCAACTGTCTTCACGCATTGCACTTGCTCTGGGAGGATGCGTGCGGTTTCAGTGTAGGTGTGGTTGTTGTAGAGGCTGAGGATCAGGCCTTTGCTGGTCAACACTCCCAAGCCTTGAGTGGCTCTGCAGCTGCCTTCGCTTCCATATGGGAACAAGCACCAGTTCGTTTCCGACACGGCTTGAATATCCGATGGTGCGATTTTCAGATCGCGCTGGATTTGGGCTTTTGATTCCGGCGTGTCGTAAGGGATCATCACGCATCCCCCGACTGTCAACGCCGCGATGAAGCCTATGGCCGCAGCTACGTTTTGGATTGATGATTTGAAGGTGTTCATTGTTCGCTCTCCTTGCTGTATGCCACCACTTGAACGCTGTGGTGATTTTGGTAGCGAACCTTACGGCATGGGCGGCAAACAGTCATGCTCGTGCTTGTAGCCGGATCGGTAAATGACTTGATTGGACGCTTACCTATTTCTGGATCTAGCTTTGACAGCGTGACCACAATTTCGGCAATGGTTTCGCACCCCCAAGGATAGGGAGAACTCAGCTGGTGGTAACCCGGCTTTCGCCTGTATCTGCACTCGACGCCATCGTATGCCATGGGCGGCTACCGGCTTCTGGCGCGTTACCGACGCCCCATCAAGCGTGCCGCTCATACGTGAGGTATCCATGCGCTCCCGTCCCGGTGCAAAAAAAACCCGCTTTCTGGTACATAAACTTCGCAGGGTTGTCAGGTCGTACACTTAAATGCATTTGAGTGAATCCCTGTCCTGCCGCGTCCAACGCGCACGCCTCCAGAAGCGCCATTCCTACGCCGCTACGTCTATGCTCCGCCACTACGTGAATGGTGCTAAGTTCCGCGTGGTTTTGACACGGCGCCCAAAGCGAGTATCCAGCGAAGTCATCACCTATGAGAGCAATTGTAAGCCGTTCAAAATTTTCCACCCAGCACGTCAGATGTCGCTCCAGCTGCAAGCGCCACGCAATTTCATGCTCTGGCTCCCAACACCGAATATAGCTTTCCTCGCCTCGGTAGATCGCTGGGATATCAGTCACGCGTGCTTGCCTTAGTCGTATTGCCATTCCATTAGCCCCTGATTGAACGAGACCGGATGATATGGCGCACCTGGCCTTTCGCAAAGCTCGCAAACCACTGCGCTGAGCGACTGCTGCACATCAAAGATGGGCGCCACTGCCAAACCGTCAAAATAGACAAGTTTTCGGAAACCCTACCTCAACGTTTCGGAACGCCTATCAAAAACCGGCGTTATCGACCCAAACCCCAGAAACGCAAAAGCCCCGCAATAGCGGGGCTTTCGTGTGAATCTTGGCGGGAAACCAGGGATTCGAACCCTGGAGACGCTATTAACGTCCGCCGGTTTTCAAGACCGGTGCATTCAACCACTCTGCCAATTTCCCTTGTGCGATAACGGATGATAATAGCCCATCCCGTCTCAGCGGGCGCCATAATACCCGAATGAAACACACTGTCAAACTCTCGCCATCGCTTGTTACAGAGCGTCTGTTATGATCTTTGCGACTGAACGTTTCAAAACCCAAGGAGTGTCGCCATGCGCGAACAGAATTACGCAGTGAATGGCAACGCGCAGGCTGAGCAGCTTGAAGTCAGCCGCGTGTTGCGCAACACCTATGGCCTGCTCGCCCTCACCCTCGCCTTCAGTGGCGTGATGGCGTTCGTAGCGCAGCAAATGCGTGTGGGCTACCCGAATATCTTCGTGGTGCTGATCGGTTTCTATGGCCTGTTCTTCCTCACCAACAAGCTGCGCGACTCGGCCTGGGGCCTGGTGTCGGCGTTTGCCCTGACCGGCTTCATGGGCTTTATCCTCGGCCCGATCCTCAACCGTTACCTCGGCATGGCCGGCGGGGCGGAAGTGGTCAGTTCGGCGTTTGCGATGACCGCGCTGGTATTTGGTGGTTTGTCGGCCTACGTTCTCATTACCCGTAAGGACATGAGCTTCCTGGGCGGCTTTATCACCGCTGGTTTCTTCGTGTTGCTGGCGGCTGTGGTTGCAGGCATGTTCTTCCAGATCAGCGGCTTGCAGCTGGCGATCAGCGCCGGTTTCGTGCTGTTCTCCTCGGTGTGCATCCTGTTTCAGACCAGCGCCATCATCCACGGCGGTGAGCGTAACTACATCATGGCGACCGTGAGCCTGTATGTATCGATCTACAACCTGTTCATCAGCCTGTTGCAGATCTTCGGCATCATGAGCCGCGACGACTGATTCACAGCGGAAAAAAAATGCCCCGTATCGAAAGATGCGGGGCATTTTTGTTTTCAGGGGTTCAATACTGGTTGGGTTCCATTTCCAGCTCAACCTTGAAGCGCTCAGCGATATCATGCTGGATGCGCTGGGCCAGGTTGGCGATGTCGTGCCCTGAGGCGCCGCCATAGTTGACCAGCACCAGCGCCTGCAGCGCGTGCACGCCTGCGTCGCCATCCCGGAAGCCCTTCCAGCCGGCCTTGTCGATCAGCCAGCCGGCGGCGAGCTTCATTTGCCCATCGGCTTGTGGATATGCCACCAGATCCGGATACAACGCCTTGAGTTCCTCTGCCAGCGCCTTGGACACCAGCGGGTTCTTGAAGAAGCTGCCGGCATTGCCCAGCACTGCCGGGTCCGGTAGTTTTTCCTGGCGAATGCTGCAGATTGCGCGGCTCACATCACTCGGCGTGGCTTCGGTGATGCATTGCCCGGCCAGGCGCTGCTGAACCGGGCCGTAATCGAGTTTGAGGTGGCTGGCACGGCTGAGGGCGAAGCGCACGCGCAGGATCAGCCAACGACCGGTCTCGTGCTTGAACACACTGTCGCGGTAGGCGAAGCGGCACTCCTCCAGACTGAAGTCGCGCAACTCACCCGTGTGGCGATCCAGGGCGGTCAAGCCGGCGAACACGTCCTTGATCTCTACGCCATAGGCGCCGATGTTCTGCATGGGTGCCGCACCGACGGTGCCAGGGATCAGGCTGAGGTTTTCCAGGCCGCCAAAGCCGTGTGCGAGGGTCCACAGCACAAAGGGGTGCCAGGCCTCGCCTGCCTCGGCCTCGACCACCACCTGCATACCATCATCGTGCAATACCCGGATACCTTGGGTGGCCATGCGCAGCACCAGCGCTGGAATATCCCGGGTCAACAGCAGGTTACTACCGCCGCCAATCACCAGCAGTGGCAGCGCGTGCGTCGCGGCATAGGCCAGCGCTTCGCGCACATCATCATCGCTGCGGGCTTCGGCAAACAGCTGAGCACGCACATCAATGCCAAAGCTGTTGAATGGCTTGAGCGACGCCTGCGCTCGCATATGCAAGGTCATAAGCGCCCCTTCAATTCGATCACCAGTAAATCGCAGGCGGTCTCGATCAAGTCCAGGACCCGCTCAAAGCCTTGTTCACCTTCGTAATAAGGGTCTGGCACTTCATCCACCACCCCTTCGTAGCGACGCAGGAACAGGTCCAGTTCAGCCTTGCCCTGCGCGGGCTGCATCGCCTTGAGGTTGCGCAGGTTGCTGTGGTCCATGGCCAGGATCAGATCGTAGCGGGCAAAATCGGCGCGCGACACCTGTTGGGCGCGCTGGGCCGACAGGTCATACTCACGCCGCAGCGCGGCCCGCTGGCTGCGTTGGTCGGGCGGGTTGCCGACGTGCCAGTCGCCGGTGCCGGCCGACGCCACCTCGACCTGTCCCGCCAGCCCGGCCTCACGCAATTTATGGCGCAGCACACCTTCGGCAGTCGGCGAACGGCAGATATTGCCCAGGCATACGAACAAAACTTCCATCAAGCCCCCAGCAAACGACGAACGCGCTCAAGGTCTTCCTGGGTATCGACACCGGCCGGCGGCGCTTCGAGGGCATCGCCCACATGAATGCGCACGCCATGCCACAGGGCCCGCAGTTGCTCCAGGGATTCGGTGTTTTCCAACCAGCACGGGCCCCAACCGACGAAGTCATGCAGGAAACCGGCGCGATAGGCGTAGATACCGATGTGACGGCGATAAGGCACGCCTTCCGGCAATACGTCAGGCCGCTTGGCAAACGCGTCACGCGCCCACGGCAACGTGGAACGGCTGAACGTCAGGGCCAGGCCATTGATGTCGCTGACCACCTTGACCACGTTCGGGTTGAGTAGGGTCTCGATGTCTTCGATCGGTTCGGCCAGGGTCGCCATGCGCGCTTCGGCATGGGCGGCCAGGTTGGCGGCCACCTGGTCGATCACGCTCGGCGGAATCAGTGGCTCGTCGCCTTGCACGTTAACGACGATGGCGTCGGGTGCCAGGCCCAGTTGCGTGGCCACTTCCGCCAGGCGATCGGTGCCGGAGTTGTGGTCTTCACGCGTCAGCACCGCTTCGGCACCGAAACCCTTGCAGGCCTCGATGATCCGCGGGTCGTCGGTGGCCACGACCACCCGCTCGGCGCTGCTTTTACAGGCCTGTTCCCACACCAGCTGAATCATCGGTTTGTCGCCGATCAGTTGCAGCGGCTTACCGGGCAAGCGGGTCGAGGCATAGCGCGAGGGAATGACAACGGTAAAGGCAGTGGTCATTTATCCAGACGCTCGTCGGTGGTCAGGGTGCGGGCCTCACTCTCCAGCATCACAGGGATGCCATCACGGATCGGGTATGCCAGGCCGGCGCCTTTGCTGATCAGCTCGGTTTTGTCGGCACTGAGCTTGAGCGGGCCTTTGCAGATCGGGCAAGCGAGGATATCGAGCAGTTTGGTGTCCATGAATATGTCCTGGAAAGAAGCGTTTTAAGGCAAAAAACGGGCGGGCAGCAGGCGCATCAACTGGTTGTCGAACCAGGCGACAAATGCCGGCGATGGCCGCGCATCCACCGCAAGGTACCACCAGTCGGGCTGGGCGAAGGCGCGGCACTTCACCGCGTCTTTCTCAGTCATGACCAGCGGCAACGACGGTGTAAAACTCAAGACTTCAGCGCTGTATGACGCATGGTCGGCAAACGCATGGGGTATCGGCCGCCAGTGTAGCGTTTCAAGGGTGTTGAAGAAACGTTGCGGGTTGCCGATGCCCGCGACCGCATGCACGGCCTGGCCCTTGGCAAAGTGATCCACCGGCAGGCGCTCACCGGTCTGCAGGTTGACCAGCGTGGTGGGTTGCAGGCTGAAGGCAAAGCCACCGTCCCGATCATCGGGGGCACCGTTGTAGAGCAGCGCGTCGACGCTCAGCAGTCGCTCCGCCGGCTCGCGCAGAGGCCCGGCAGGCAGGCAGCGGCGATTGCCCAGGCCACGCGCGGCATCGATCAGTACCAACTCCAGGTCACGGGCCAGGCGGTAGTGTTGCAAACCGTCGTCGGAAAGGATCAGGTCCAGGGGTTCGCTGTCCAGCAGCGCCTTGACCGCACGGCCGCGGTCCGGATCGATCATCAGGGGTACGCCGCAGCGCTGCACAATCAGCAGGGGTTCGTCACCCGCCGTCTCGGCGCTGTGGCTGGCCTCGACCCGCCACGGCAATTGCGGCGGCCTGGCGCCATACCCTCGGCTGACCACGCCTACACGCAGGCCGCTGCGGCGGCAGTGCTCAATCAGCCATAGGATCAACGGCGTCTTGCCGGTGCCGCCCACGGTGATATTACCGACCACCACCACTGGCACGGGCGCCCGGTAAATTTCGCCCTCGCCCGCCAGGAAGCGCGCACGCTTGCGCTGCACCACCCGGCGATACAGGGCTTCCAACGGCCGCAGCAACAGCAGAGCCGGATGACCTTCATACCAGCCTTTGAGCAATCGATCGGACATGGCCATCAGGGTTGGCTCGCCGCCTCGACGGTGCTCATGCGCAAATGACTGAAGCCCAGCTTGCCGGCGGCATCCATCGCGGTGACCACGGCCTGGTGCTGGGTCTTGCCATCGGCGCTGATGGACAACGGCATTTTCGTATCGCCGCCGGATTCTTTCTGCAACGCGTCCATAAGACTGTTGAGATCGTTTTTCTCCAGCACCTGGTTATTCACCGAAAACACGCCCTCGGCGCTGATGGCGATCTCCAACTGCTTGACCTGCTGGTCTTCGGCCGGCGAACCGCTGACCGCTTCGGGCAAGTCGACCCGCAACTCGGTCTGCCGGGTAAACGTGGTGGTGACGACAAAAAACAGCAGCAGGATGAACACTACGTCGATCAAAGACGCCAGGTTGATATCGACATTTTCCCGTTGCTTGCGGCGAAATTTCACGCTTTGCCTCCAACCAGATCCACGTCGCGATCGCCCTGCACCACTTCCACCAATTTGATGGCTTCCTGTTCCATGCCCACGACCAGTTCATCGATGCGGCGCTGCAGGAAACGATGGAAGAACACCGAGGGAATCCCCACCATCAAGCCTGCCGCGGTGGTAATCAGTGCCTTGGAAATGCCGCCGGCCAGCACCGCCGCGTTGGTGGTCATACCCGCGCCCATGAACGAGCTGAAAATATCGATCATGCCCAGCACCGTACCCAGCAAACCGAGCAGCGGCGCCATGGCGGCGATGGTGCCGAGAGCGTTGATATAACGCTCCAGTTCGTGGATCACCCGCGCGGCGGCCTCTTCGATGCACTCTTTCATGATCTCGCGGCCGTGCTTGGAGTTGGCCAGGCCGGCGGCGAGGATTTCACCCAGCGGTGAATCGGCGCGCAGTGCCTTGAGCTTTTCCTTGTCCAGCTGTTTGTTCTTGATCCAGCCCCACACCTGCCCCAGCAGATGCTCGGGGGTGACACGGCTCGCGCGCAGGGTCCACAGGCGTTCGGCGACGATGCCGAGTGCGGCGATGGAGCTCAAGATGATCGGCAACATCATCCAGCCGCCGGATTTGACCAATTCCCACACAGTGAATGCCCCCTCGAAAAAGTGCGCCACTTTACCATATAGGTTCGACAGCGGGGCTCGTCGACCCTGGCATTGCCCAGGGTCGTCGCGCATACCGGGTCAGGGTAACCGTTCGCGCCAGAAACGCCGTTGACCGCGCGCAACCTCCGGGGTCGCAAAAGCGCCCAATTGCAGACGCACGGCGCCTTGCTCGGCGCTGTCGTAGACCCGGCTGCCCAGCGCCCGATAGCGCTCCATGACCTGCGGATGGGGATGTCCGAACGCGTTGCCGCGCCCGCGCGAGATCAGCACCGAACGGGGCGCAAGGCGCTCCAGAAAGGCCCAGGAGGACGAGCTGTGGCTGCCATGATGCGGTGCTTGCAGCCAGTCGGTCGGCACCGCCAGCGGCGAGTCGAGCAGCGCCCGCTCGGCGGCGTGATCGATATCGCCGGTCAGCAATAGGCGCTCCCCGTTGGCCTGCACTTGCAGGACACAGGATTTCGCGTTGCCGCTGATAGCCTCAGGCCATTGCCATAATTCAAAAGCCACCCCGTCCCATACCCACTGCCGGCCACTGACACACGCCTGCGCGCCGAGCAGGGCCGGCAGCCGTTGCGTTTCTCCGCTGATCACGCGGTCAACCGGCATGCCTCGCGCGATCGCCACCGCGCCGCCCGCATGGTCGGCATCGGCATGGCTGAGCAGCAGCAGGTCCAGTTTGGCGACGCCAAGTTTCTTCAACGACGGCAGCACCACGCGCGCGCCCAGGTCGAACGCTCCCGCACGCGGCCCGGCGTCGTAGAGCAACGTGTGATTGCGGGTACGCAGAATCAGCGCTTGCCCTTGCCCTACATCCAGTTGCAACACATCGACCTGACCGTGGGGCACCGGCGCGCGCGGAGGGAATACCGCCAGCAGCAGCATCGGCCAACCCAGCCCCCGCAGCGGCACGCCGCGGGGCAATAACAGCACCACCGCGCCGAGCAGGCTGACCAGCCAGGCAGCCCACGGCACTTGGGCCGGCAGCCAGGCGGGCATGTGCCCTGCGAGCCAGGCCAGGCCGACGAACAACCCATCCAATGCGCCGCCCGCGAGCCACAACAGCCCTTCCCCTACAACTGGCACGCTCAACAGGGCGGTGCCCAACAGCGCCAATGGCAGTACGACCAGGCTGATCCACGGCACGGCCACCAGATTGGCGAGCGGCGCACTCAGGCTGATGGGCAACCCCAGCACCAGCAGTACCGGAAACAGCCCAACGGCGATCGCGCATTGCGGCCGCGTCCATACCTGCCAGAGGCTCCACGGCCCCAGACGCCCGCTGAACGCCAGGATCAGCACCGCCACCGCCGCAAACGACAGCCAGAAACCTGCCTGCAGGCTGGCCAACGGCTCCAGGATCAACACCCCATTGAATGCCAGCAACAATGGCCACCACACGCCCAGGTGACGAAAACGCAAACGCCACAACAGCACCAGCCCTACCATCACACACGCACGCTGCACCGGCACGCCGAAGCCGGCCAGCAATCCGTAACCCAGGGCGGCGGCAAACGCCAGGCCACAGGCCCACGGCAGCCACGGCCAGCCTCGCGGCCAGGCGCCCCGACGCGCCAGCCCGGCGATCAGCCCGTAGATCAGGCCTGCCAGCAGGCCGATGTGTTGCCCGGAAATCACCAACAGATGCACCGTGCCGGTGTCCTGCAAGACCTGCCAGTCCTCAGTGGTGAGACCGGAGCCATCGCCCAGCACCAGAGCGGCCAGGCCCGCCTCGCGACCATGGGCATCCACCGCCAGCAGCCGCTGGCGCACGCCGTCGCGCCAGGCATTGTGCGCTGGCGCCAGGCGTTGGCCGTCTTTCACCGAACCGGTCGCACCGACACGCTGGGCCAGCAGCCAGGCTTCGCGGTCAAAGCCATGGAAATTCAGCAGACCGGCAGGCCGTTTCAAGGTAATTGCCAAACGCCATCGTTCGCCGCTGCGTACCGGCGGGCCGTCACGCCAGGACACGCGAATACGCTTGGGTAATCGACCCGCCCGCGACCGTCCGTCGGTCAGTTCGAAACGCACCGCCTCTTCGGTTTGTTGCGGCAACCCCGTCACCCGGCCTTCTACCCAACGGGTCTGCCCATCCAGCGCCGGCGACAGCCGGTCATTCAGGGCCCACTGCGCGCCGATACACGCCCAACTCAGTCCCAGCAGGAAAAACGCCAGTGGGTAGGTTCGAAATGGCAACAGCATCAACGCCAGCGCCAGCATGCCTATCAGCCATCCCGTGGCAGGCAGCGTGGGTAGGAACACCACCGCCAGCAGCCCCAACGCAAGCGCACACATCCCTGTCCTCATGAATCATCCTTTTCAAGTGATCCACTCAGTCTTAGACGGGCCTGCGACAAGGCCTATGATGTTTTGTCACAAAGTCTGAATTTCCTGTTTATAGAATGCGGGCATACTTGCCCCTCGAACCGACCTGGACCCCTTATGCCTCGGCGCTTATTCAAACGGTACATGCCCGACCCCACCAGTATCAGGGAACACAAGTCATTACAGTTTCTCGGTACGTTGCTGCATGATCCGAACCTCTGGCACCTCAACCGACACTCGGTGGCGCGGGCCATGGCCGTGGGCCTGTTCGCGGCGTTCATTCCGATTCCCTTGCAGATGCTGCTCGCAGCGATCCTCGCCATCACGGTGCGCGGCAACATGCCTATCGCCGTGAGCCTGGTGTGGCTGACCAACCCGATCACCATGCCGGTGGTGTTCATTTGCACCTATCTGACCGGCGCCTGGCTGATGAACGTCCCCGCGCGCAGCCTTCCCGACGACTTGACCTGGGAATGGATCAGCGGCCAGTTAAGCACCTTGTGGCAACCCTTTCTGCTCGGTTCGGTGGTACTGGGGCTGGTGCTGGGCGCACTGGCCTATTGCCTGACCATGGGCTACTGGCGTTGGTGGGTTGCCCATCAATGGAAGAAACGCAAACAGCGTCGCGGCTGAGATCTACAGCGCCGGCAGGCGTAAATGCATACGCAGGCCCGCGCCGGTATTTTCCGCCCACAGGCTGCCGTCCTGACGTTGCAGCGCATTGCGCGCGATACTCAACCCCAGGCCGAAGCCGCCATCGCCCGGGCGCGAGCCGTCCAGCCGAGTAAACGGCGCAAAAATGCGCTCCAGGTCCCGCTCATCGATTCCACCGCCCTGGTCTTCCAGCCATAAGTGCCAGTACTCCCCTTCGCGCCGCCCGTCCAGGCACACCACCCCGCCCGTCGGAGAATGCCGTATGGCATTGCGCAGGATATTTTCCAGGGCCTGGGCCAGCCCATTGAGGTTGCCCCGCACCCAGCATTCAGGCCCCAGCAGGCACGGCAGGCGCGACGCCGGCCAATCGCTTTCAAAGCAGGCGTTTTCACGCAACATGTCCCACAGCGCCTGCAATTGGATCGCTTCCTTGACCAGCGGCGCCCGTTCGGCGTCGAGCCAGGCCAGTTGCAGACTGTCTTCCACCAGCCGCTGCATCGCGTCGATTTCCCGGCCCAGGCGCTCACGCAGCTGCGCCAGGTCCTGCTCACTGTCGCAGGCCACGCGCAGGCGGCTCAACGGCGTGCGCAGTTCGTGGGACATGTCTCGCAGCAACTGCTGCTGCAGCACCACGGTGCCCTGCAAGCGCTCGGACATATGGTCAAAGGCGCGGCCCAGTTCGCCCAACTCATCCTGGCGACTGGTCGCATCTTGCGACAAGCGTGTGTTCAATTGGTCGGCGCGCCAGGCGTTGGCCTGTTCGCGCAACTGATTGAGCGGCATGATCAGCAGGCGATAGAGGCCAATGCACAACAACAGCGTGAACAAACCAGGGATCACGCCGTTGGTGACCACACGCCAGAACACTTGATAGCGACCGGGCATAAAACGCTGCGGCAATTCGATCACCAACGAACCGGCCTCGGGGTCGGTGGGGAATGCAATCTTCAACCAGGGCAGCCCTTTCACATGCCGGCTCACCGGCCAGTCCAAGCCGCGCAGAAAGGTCAGGCGCTGGCTCTCCGAGCTGCTCAGGGGAGAACTGCTCAACGATTGCAGGTCGTTGCCGATCACGCCGACCCAGGTGGTTTCCCGAGCCCCCAGCATCTGCAGCCAGGCATCGACGCCTGCATGGCCACCTCGGTTCCAAGCCTGCTCCGCGCCCGCCGCATAACCGCCCAGGGTAAATTTCGCCTCTTCGGACAGATAAGCGTTCTGCTGCTCCATGTAGCGGCCCCAGGACCAACTGAGCCAGATCATCAGTAAGCAGAAAGCAATCAACAGGCAGGCCAGCTTCCAGAACAACGAGTGCTTGCCCGGCAGGCGCTTCAAAGGACGTTCAAAGGCTGTCATCGCGACCGCTCAGCGTATAACCCCTGCCCCACACGGTGCGCACTTCGCGCTCGGTGTAGCCGATGGCCTTGAGCTTGCGGCGGATCTGGCTGATATGCATGTCGAGGCTGCGGTCATGGGGGGCATAACCGCGTTGCAGCACATGCTGATAAAGAAAGGCTTTGCTCAAGACTTCCTCAGCGTTGCGGTGCAGGGTTTCCAGCAGGCGGAATTCGCTGCGGGTCAGGCCGGCGGCGTGCTGCTGGTGGAAAACATCATCCAGCTCATCGTCAAAGCGCAGGCCCGGCACGTCTTCGCATAGGGCTGGCCGGGCAGGCAACGGCCGTCGGTCAAGCGCCACGCGACGCAGAATGGCCTCAATGCGCACACGCAGCTCAAGCATGCTGAAAGGCTTGGGCAAGTAGTCGTCTGCGCCCAGGCGAAAACCGCTGACCCGGTCGGCCTCGGCGCCCAGGGCCGACATCAGGATCACCGGGGTCGAATGACTTTTGCGTAAATCGGTGAGGATCGACAAGCCATCCAGCCCCGGCAGCAGAATATCCATCAACACCACGTCGAATGCACGCGCGCGCGCCATGTCCAGGCCCTGTTGGCCGTTCTGGCACCAGGTGACCTGAAAGCCACTGCGCTCCAAGTGTTCATGAACGTAGGCACCGAGCACGGGATCGTCTTCGATGGTCAGGATACTGGCTGCGGGAGTCATTAGCGTCTGCAAGTCATTCTCAATCGCCAATTATTCAAGATTAGCCCGCCGCAGGCAATCGCCGCTCGCCTTCCAATGGCCTGAAGATTGTCGGCGGTGTCGAATTTGCAAGATTCCACCCCGCGCAAATGGCTACACTGCGCAGGTGGCGCGGGCGGGATGCCTGCGCGAACGATTGATTTCAATGTAGTAGCAGGAGAGTGGCGTGCTTAGAAGAATGGGGATAAAAGGCCGCGTACTGTTGCTGACCTTGTTGCCGACCAGCCTGATGGCCTTGTTGTTGGGTGGGTATTTCACCTGGATGCAGCTGTCGGAGCTGCAAACCCAGTTGCTGCAGCGCGGCGAGATGATCGCCGAGCAATTGGCGCCACTGGTGGCACCGGCCCTGAGCAGCAGGAACGTGGACTTGCTGGAGCGCATCGCCACCCAGTCCCTGGAGCAGCAGGATGTACGCACCGTGTCCTTCCTCGCGCCCGACCGCGGCACCCTCGCCCACGCCGGCCCGACCATGCTCAATCCGGCACCGATCGGCAACAGTTCTCACCTGTTGCAACGCACCGGCAACGACGCCACCCGTTACCTGTTGCCGGTGTTCGGCCGGCATCGCAACCTCGCCGGCGACCTGATTCCCGACGAAAGCGACCGCCTGCTGGGCTGGGTCGAAGTGGAACTGTCCCATAACGGCATGTTGCTGCGCGGCTACCGCAGCCTGTTCGCCAGCCTGCTGTTGATTGCCATCGGGCTGATCTTTACCGCCGCGCTGGCGCTGCGCATCAGCCGCACGATCACCTCGCCGATCGGCCTGATCAAGCAAGCCGTGGCCCAGCTCAAGGACGGTAATCTGCAAACGCGTCTGCCCGCGCTGGGCAGCCAGGAGCTGGATCAGCTCGCTTCGGGCATCAACCGCATGGCCGAGACCCTGCAGAACGCCCAGGAAGAACTGCAGCACAGCATCGACCAGGCCACCGAAGACGTACGCCAGAACCTGGAAACCATCGAAATCCAGAACATCGAGCTGGACCTGGCGCGCAAGGAAGCCCTGGAGGCGAGCCGCATCAAGTCGGAGTTTCTGGCCAATATGAGCCATGAAATCCGCACGCCGCTCAACGGCATCCTCGGTTTTACCCACCTGCTGCAGAAAAGCGAACTGACGCCGCGTCAGCTCGACTACCTGGGCACCATCGAAAAATCCGCCGACAACCTGCTGGGCATCATCAACGAGATTCTCGACTTCTCCAAAATCGAAGCCGGCAAGCTGGTGCTCGACAGCATTCCATTCAACCTGCGCGACCTGCTGCAGGACACCCTGACCATCCTCGCGCCCGCCGCCCATGCCAAGCAGCTGGAGCTTGTCAGCCTGGTCTACCGCGACACGCCGCTGGCGCTGGTGGGCGATCCGCTTCGGCTCAAGCAGATCCTCACCAACCTGATCAGCAATGCGATCAAGTTCACCCGCGAGGGCACCATCGTGGCCCGCGCGATGATCGAGGAAGAGCAGGAAGACACCGTGCAACTGCGCATCAGCGTGCAGGACACCGGCATCGGCCTGTCCAGCCAGGACGTACGCGCGCTGTTCCAGGCCTTCAGCCAGGCCGATAACTCATTATCGCGCCAGCCCGGCGGCACCGGCCTGGGGCTGGTGATTTCCAAGCGGTTGATCGAACAGATGGGCGGCGAAATCGGCGTCGACAGCACGCCTGGCGAAGGCTCGGAGTTCTGGATCAGCCTGAACCTGCCCAAAACCCGGGACGACGTCGAGGACCTGCCCTGCGCGCCGCTGCTGGGGCATCGCGTGGCCGTCCTCGAAAACCACGAGTTGGCGCGCCAGGCCCTGCAACACCAACTGGAGGATTGCGGCCTGGAAGTCACCCCGTTCAACACCCTCGAAAGCCTGACCAACGGGATCACCAGCGCCCATCAGACTGAGCAGGCCATCGACCTGGCCGTACTCGGCGTGACGGCCAACGACATTCCCCCGGAGCGCCTCAACCAGCATTTGTGGGACCTGGAGCACCTGGGCTGCAAGGTCTTGGTACTGTGCCCTACCACTGAGCAGATGCTGTTCAATCAGTCGGTGCCCAACCCCAACAGCCAGTTGCAGGCCAAGCCGGCGTGTACCCGCAAACTGCGTCGGGCGCTGTCGGACCTGATCAGCCCGCGCCCTTCGCGCAGCGAGCCGGGCGAACCGTTGTCCAGCCGCGCGCCGCGTGTGCTGTGCGTAGATGACAACCCGGCGAACCTGTTGCTGGTGCAAACGTTGCTGGAAGACATGGGTGCCAAAGTGCACGCGGTGGAAAGCGGTTACGCCGCCGTCGACGCGGTCAAGCAGGAGGCCTACGATCTGGTGCTGATGGACGTGCAGATGCCCGGCATGGACGGTCGCCAGAGCACCGAAGCGATACGCCAGTGGGAAAGCGAGCGTCATGGCACGCCGCTGCCGATCGTCGCCCTCACCGCTCACGCCATGGCCAACGAAAAACGCGCCTTGCTGCAAAGCGGCATGGACGATTACCTGACCAAACCCATCAGCGAACGGCAATTGGCCCAGGTGGTACTCAAATGGACCGGGCTGGCGCTGCGCAACCAGGCGCCGGAGCGCACCACCGACGGCCTGGCCCCTGGCGTGCAACTGCCGGTGCTGGACCATGAGGAAGGCCTGCGCCTGGCCGCCGGCAAAACCGACCTGGCCGCCGACATGCTCGCCATGTTGCTGGCTTCGCTGGAAGCGGACCGCACGGCCATCAGCGTCGCTCGCCAAGCCAATGACAACAACGCGCTCATCGAACGCGTGCATCGCCTGCACGGCGCCACACGTTACTGTGGCGTGCCGCAACTGCGCGCTGCCTGCCAGCGCGCTGAAACCCTGCTCAAGCAGGACGACGCCAAGGCCTTGCACGCACTGGACGAGCTCGACATGGCCATCGCCCGATTGGCCAGTGAAGCGCGGGTCAGCGCCTGACGCGGCCCATTGATTTGAATACGCAGGGAGCTTTGCAATGCGCGTAATTCTGTTCAGCAGCCAAACCTACGACCGCGACAGTTTTCTCGGCGCGCCGCTGCCGCCGGGTCTGGAGCTGCAGTTCCAGCCGGCGCGGCTGAACCTCGACACCGTGGCGCTGGCCGAGCACCACGAAGTGGTCTGTCCTTTTATCAATGACGACCTCAGCGCCCCAGTGCTGGAGCACCTGGCCAAGGGCGGCACGCGCCTGATCGCGCTGCGTTCGGCCGGTTACAACCATGTCGACCTGGCCACCGCCAAGCGCCTGGGCCTGACCATCGTGCGCGTGCCCGCCTACTCGCCCCACGCCGTGGCCGAGCACGCCGTAGCGCTGATCCTGGCGCTCAACCGCCGCTTGCACCGCGCCTACAACCGCACCCGCGACGGCGATTTCAGTCTGCACGGATTAACCGGCTTCGACCTGGCGGGCAAAACCGTCGGCGTGGTCGGCACCGGGCAGATCGGCGCAACCTTTGCCAGGATCATGGCCGGATTCGGCTGCGCGCTCCTGGCCTACGACCCCTTCCCCAATCCCGACGTGCAGGCGCTCGGCGCGCGCTACGTGAGCCTGCCGGAGCTGCTCGCCCAGGCCCAGGTGATCAGCCTGCACTGCCCGCTCACTACAGACACCCGGCACTTGATCAACGCCGTTTCACTGGCACAGATGCAGCCTGGGGCGATGCTGATCAACACCGGACGCGGCGCACTGGTGGACACGCCCGCCTTGATCGACGCCCTCAAGGACGGTCAGCTCGGCTACCTGGGGCTGGACGTGTACGAGGAAGAAGCCCAGTTGTTCTTCGAAGACCGCTCCGACCTGCCCTTACAGGATGACGTCCTCGCGCGCCTGCTGACCTTTCCCAACGTGATCATCACCGCGCACCAGGCGTTCCTGACCCGCGAGGCCCTGGCGGCCATCGCCACCACCACGCTGACCAACATCGCGGCATGGGCCGACGGCCAGGTGCGAAATCAGGTTGATGGTTGATCAGCGGTCACATAGCGCGCTGATGATAGGCCGGCACCCGTGATAGGATGCCGCGCCTATTTGGAGGATCCATGGCCGAACACGATTTCCGCTTCAGCTTGCTGAGCCCGCAACACACCCTGATCGAATGCCGCGCCCTGGTGCCGGGCCGTTACCAGGTCACCGGCAACGGTGGCTCGATCAAACATGGCGACGTTCTGATCGTCACCCTGCGCGGCAGTAAAACCCTGTCGATGCGTCTGACCGTCGAAGGCGATGCGCGCTACTCCATCCGCCCGGCCGGCCAATGGGTCGCCATGGCCCAGGGGCCGAAATTCGGCGAATTGGAGATCCACACCTGGAAGGTCAACTGCGACAGCTGCGACGCCGTGCTGGAATTTGAGTTCGCTGTGGAAACCAAGCTGACCAAGGAGCCGCTGCAACCGGCCGCCAACGCGCGTGTCGCGGAGTTGGGCTGGGCCAGCGACGGCGACAAGCACCGCTGCCCGAGCTGCCGGAAGGCCACGCAATGAAAGGCGTGCTGCTGATGGCAGCACTCGGCGCGGGCCTGGCCGGCTGTGCGGGCGATGAGGTCAAACTCAAGCAGGACCACAGCTACGTGGTGGAGTGGATCGGTGAGCGGCCGCTGATGGATTACGCGCACCTGACCGTCACCCTTGGCAATGACGGACGTGCCTACGGCAATGGAGGCTGCAACCACTGGTTTGCGCCCTACACTCTGGACGGCGACAAACTCAGCTTCGGCAAGATCGGCAGCACCCGCAAACTCTGCGCCGAGGCCCTGATGGAGCAGGAGCACCGCTTCTTTCAGGCCCTGCAAAACGTACAACGCTGGGACGTCTCGCCCATCGAGCAGACTCGCTTCTGGCCGGCCGAAGGCAAGCCGATCCGCCTGTGGCTCGAAGAAGGCTGATCCGAGTTCTGACCGGATGAACATCCAACGGTGGGACCAGAGCCCTCTCCCACCGTTGCGTTGAGAGCTCGCTTTACCCGCGCAACGCCTTGAGCTTGGCCAGCACCCCTGCGGCCGTCTGCTCGCCCATCAACTGCTCGCGCACCTTACCCTTGTCATCGATGATGTACGTCACCGGCAGCGCTTCGCTGCGCGGAATCTCGAAGATGCCATCCGGGTTCTGCGCCAGCACCGTGAACTTGATCCCCAGTTTCTCGCTGGCGGCCTTGAGTTCTTCGCCCTGCACATTGTCGAAATTGACCCCGAACACTCCGACATTCTGGCCTTTGAGCTGTTCGGCCAAGGCATTGAGCTCGGGGATTTCCGTACGGCAGGGGCCGCACCATTCGGCCCAGTAGTTGATCACCACCCACTGTTTGTCCAAACGTTCGGCCGCGACTTTCTGGCCGTATTGGTCAATGCCATAGTCATTCCCGCAGCCGCTGAGCAGCAGGGTTGTAATGATCGCCAATGCACCGATCAGTCGACGTGTCATGGGGTAATCCTTCGTAAAAATAGACATGGGCTGCGACCGGATGCCTCTTACGGTTTAAGGACCGGGCGCCGCGCAGGTAGAATACCCGCCACCTCCTGCAAGATGCGACCCGCATATGACCGATCTGACGCTTTATCACAACCCGCGCTGCTCGAAATCGCGCGGTGCCCTCGAACTGCTGGAAGCGCGCGGCCTTACCCCGACCGTGGTGCGTTATCTGGAAACCCCGCTCAACGCTGCGCAAATTCAGGCGCTGCTGGGCAAACTCGGCCTGAGTGCGCGCCAGCTGCTGCGCACCGGCGAAGACGAATACAAAAGCCTTAACCTTTCTGACGCCAGCCTCAGTGAAACCCAGTTGATCGACGCCATTGCCGCCCATCCCAAGCTGATGGAACGCCCGATCCTGGAAACCGCCGACAAGGCCGTCATCGGCCGTCCTCCGGAGAACGTATTGGAGATTCTGCCGTGACTGCGCCCTATGTGCTGGTGCTGTATTACAGCCGCAACGGCTCGGTCAGTGAAATGGCCCGGCACATTGCTCGGGGCATTGAGCTGGGCGGCATGGAAGCACGCCTGCGCACGGTGCCGGCGGTGTCCACCGAGTGCGAGGCGGTAGCGCCGAGCATCCCGGACGAGGGCGCGCTGTATGCCAGCCTCGATGATCTGAAACACTGCTCGGGCCTGGCGCTCGGTAGCCCGACGCGTTTCGGCAACATGGCCGCCCCCCTCAAGTATTTTCTCGACGGCACCAGCAACCTGTGGCTCACCGGCGCATTGGTGGGCAAACCGGCCGGGGTGTTCACCTCCACGGCCAGTCTGCACGGCGGCCAGGAAACCACGTTGATGTCGATGCTGTTACCGCTGCTGCACCACGGCATGCTGATCACCGGCCTGCCCTACAGCGAACAGGCCCTGCTCGACACCCAGGGCGGCGGCACGCCATACGGCGCCAGCCACCATGCCGGGCCGGACGGCAAGCGCCTGCTCGACCCCCATGAAATGGCGCTGTGCAAAGCCCTCGGCCTGCGCCTGGCCACTACCGCCACGTTGCTGGAGAACGGCCGTGGCCAGAAAGCCTAAGGTACTGCCACCGCAAGCGTGGCTGGAGCCACGGGTAAAAGTGGCGCGCGCATTAAGCCTGCTGGCGTTTTTGGCGCTGGTGGGTTTGTTGTGCGGGTATTATCTGTTTGTCGCCGATCTGCACGGCGCACGCCCCTGGGTGATCCTGCTGATCGAGTTGGTGCCATTGCTGGTACTGGCACCGGGCATGCTGCTCGGCAGCGCCCGCGGGCACTCGTGGATGTGCTTTGCGGTGAACCTGTACTTCATCAAGGGCGCGTTGGCGGCGTATGACCCGAACCGCCAGTGGTTCGGCGTGCTGGAAATGCTGGCGAGTCTGGCGGTGTTCTGTACCGCGCTGCTGTATGTGCGCTGGCGCCATCAGTTGAACCGACGCCTGGCCGCATAAATCCTCCGTGGCGAGGCGACTCGCCACGAACGCCGCGCTGACCGTGGGGGTCAGTGGTTGACGGTGTACGCCAGCATCATCGACAGCTGGCACATTGGCCGACCACTCTCGGCATGCCACTGGTTGAAGGCGCCCTGCACCGTCGCCAGGTCGCGCAGGCTGGTGGGGGCCTTGTCGACGATCTTCTGTGCATTCAACGCCGCGACCACGTCATCGCTGGGCACAAAGGTGTCCTTGCCGACCATGCGTAGAAAGCGTGGGGCCGACAGGCCGCCCAGCTGGTGGCCGTGCTTGCTCAGGTATTTCCACAGGCCAACGATGTCGGTCACCGGCCACTCGGCGATGAACGCGCCGAAGCTGCCCTTTTCCTGGGTGATATCCAGGATCATCTGCGCATTGCGCGGCACGCTCTTGAGCTTGCCCAGGTGACGAATGATGCGGGTGTCCTGCATCAGCCGCTCCAGATGCTCGGCGCCCATCAACACGACCTTTTCCGGATCGAAGCCAAAGAACACCTGTTCGAAGGCTGGCCATTTGGCGTCCACCACGCTGTGCTTGAGGCCGGCGCGAAATACCCGCAGTGCCAAGGTCGACAGGTAGCGATCATCGCTGATCCTGCGCAATTGCGCCGGGGTCTTGGGAGTCGGCAAATGAGCTTCCAGTTTGGCCGCCGAGCCAAAGCGATTCAGACAATATTCGTGCAGCCACTTGTAATCGCGCATGCCCTCTCCTGGCAGTGGAATTGAAAACGGCGCCCGCGAGCGCCGTGTGTCAGAGCCTTGAATCGACTCAGAGGTTCACCACATTAACGAAGCGCGACGCGGCGGTCTCATCGATCCTCAGGCTGGTGAAGTCGAACAGGTTGCGGTCGGCCAGCTGCGACGGGATCACGTTCTGCAGGCTGCGGAAGATGCTTTCGGTGCGTCCGGGCGTTTTGCGCTCCCAGTCCTGCAGCATCTCCTTGACCACCTGGCGCTGCAGGTTTTCCTGGGAGCCGCAGAGGTTGCACGGGATGATCGGGAATTGCTTGAAATCGGAGTAGGCTTGGATGTCCTTCTCGTTGCAGTAGGCCAGCGGGCGAATCACCACGTTGCGCCCGTCATCGGCGCGCAGCTTGGGCGGCATGGCCTTGAGCGAGCCGTTGAAGAACATATTGAGGAAAAACGTCTCGACGATATCGTCGCGATGATGCCCCAGCGCCATCTTGGTCGCGCCGATCTCATCGGCAAAGGTGTAGAGCGTGCCACGGCGCAGGCGCGAGCACAGCGAGCAGGTGGTCTTCCCCTCCGGAATCAGCTCCTTGACCACCGAATAGGTGTCTTTTTCGACGATGTGATACTCGATGCCCAACTCTTTCAGGTAGGCCGGCAGCACATGCTCGGGAAAGCCCGGTTGTTTCTGGTCCATGTTGACGGCAACGATCTCGAACTTGATCGGCGCGACCTTTTGCAGGTGCAGCAGCACGTCAAGCAGGGTGTAGCTGTCTTTGCCGCCGGAGAGGCAGACCATCACCTTGTCGCCGTCCTCGATCATATTGAAATCGGCGACCGCTTCACCGGCCAGGCGACGCAGGCGTTTTTGCAGTTTGTTCTGGTTGACCGTAAGAGTGCCCATGGCGCTTGGATCCGCTTGAGGTGTGTGACGAAAAGCGCAGCATTTTACCGGTATGCGCCAACGAGTCCAATGCGCGGTTGCAGTGCTCCACCTACAGACCCTGGCGCGATTACGCCGCGTGTTTACAGTGCAATATGCTCTAACGGCCCTACGGCTTTTCCGTTCATCCGTTCCTATACTGCGACATAAGGTCGCAGACAGGCTATCCAGACCTTTCAGGCCAACTGGCCCGTGGGCGCTCCGATGGGGGGCGATGGTAATAACGACAGGAGTGACTGGCATGATCCATCACGTCGTGGGGCTGTTTACCCATCCTGACCAGGAATGGCGGGAGATCCGTGGCGATAAGGAAGAAAGCATCGGCCACATGTACCTCACTCATACGCTGATTCTTGCGGCGATTCCCGCCCTGTCAGCCTTCATCGGCACTACCCGGGTCGGCTGGGTTATCGGCAACCGCGCACCCGTGATGTTGACTCAGGAAAGCGCGTTGTGGATGACCATCATGTCCTACGCGGCCATGCTCGCCGGCGTGGCGGTGATGGGCGCCTTCATCCACTGGATGGCACGCACCTACGACGCCAATCCCAGCATGGCGCGCTGCGTGGCGTTCGCCACTTATACCGCGACCCCACTGTTTATCGGCGGGCTGGCGGCGCTTTACCCGCATATGTGGCTGGGCATGGTCGTGGGGACAGCGGCGATCTGCTATACGGTGTATCTGCTGTATGTGGGCGTGCCGACCTTTATGAGCATCGATCCGGATGAAGGCTTCCTGTTTTCCAGCTCCATACTGGCCGTAGGTTTGGTGGTGCTGGTGGCGATCATGGCGTTTACCGTGATTGTCTGGGGCCTGGGCGTCGGGCCGATCTACACCAACTGACGCACCCACCGCGCCGGCAGGGCCACCGCAAGGTGGCCTTGTGCGTCTGGCATGACCATTCGGCGCCTGACAGATTCGGAAACACCCGGTTTTACGGCATACTGGGCGTCTCTGGAGATAGATACAGCATGCCCGAGCAACTCAATACCCGCGTCGAAGAGTGTTTCCAGCTAGCCGAGTCCTTTTTCAAACGAAGCTTCAAACGCCCCCAGGTCAGCCTCAAGCTGCGGGGCCAGAAAGCCGGTGTCGCGCATTTGCACGAGAACCTGCTGCGCTTCAACCCCCAGCTTTACCAGGAAAACAGCCAACACTTCCTCAAGCAGACCGTGGCCCATGAAGTGGCGCATCTGATCGCCCACCAATTGTTCGGCGAACGCATCCAGCCCCACGGCGAAGAATGGCAATTGATCATGCGCGGGGTTTACGAACTGCCGCCGGACCGTTGTCACACCTATGCGGTGAAACGCCGCCAGATGACCCGCTACATCTACCGCTGCACGTGCGCCGATAGCGACTTTCCATTTTCGTCGCAGCGTCATGGAATGGTGGCTCAGGGGCGGCGGTATTTGTGTCGGCGGTGTCGGCAGACCCTGGTGTTCAGCGGGGAAACGCGGGTGGAATAAGGGCCTCTTCGCGAGCAAGCCCGACTCCCATATCTGACCGCACTGTCATGTCGATCAACTTTCAAATGTGGGAGGGGGCTTGCCCCCGATAGCGCCAGATCAGTCACCCTACCACCTTGCTCCGCCGCAAATCGGCTATCCGCTGAGCACTGAAACCCAGCTCCGCCAACACTTCATCACTGTGTGCCCCCACGGCGGCGCCAATGTGTCGGGGCGCCGGCAACCCTTCTGAAAATTTCAACGGGCAGGCAATCTGCGCCTGGCTCGAGCCATCGCTTCTGGGCACTTGGCTGACCAGTGCCCGCGCCATTATCTGCGGATGGGCCACGGCTTCGCTGAGCGTCAGCACAGGCTCCACGCAGGCATCCACACCGGCAAACAACTCACAGAGCTGATCAAAACTGCGTTTTTCGAATTCCACCTGCAACGCCTGCTTGAACGCCGGCTGCCGTTCGGGTGTGAGGCCGTGGGCGGTCAACTCCGGCCGGCCCAGCGCCGTGCACAAGGCCTGCATGAACGCCGGCTCCAGGCTGCCCACCGACATCCAGCGCCCGTCCCGCGTGCGGTAGTAATCGTAGAAACTGCCGCCATTGAGCACCTGGATTTCCCATTGAGGCTCTACACCGCACGCCAGATAACCCGCGCCAGCCATGGCGTTTAGGCTGAACGAGCAGTCCGTCATGCTCACATCCAGGTATTGCCCCACCCCACTCTGCTGCCGCGCGATCACTGCCGCCAGCAAGCCGACGACCGCGTGCAGCGAGCCGCCGCCCACATCCGCCACTTGCACGCCCAGGGGCAACGGCCCGCTGTCCTGGCGCCCGGTATAACTGGCCATGCCGGCCAGTGCCAGGTAGTTGATATCGTGGCCGGCACGGTCCTTGTAGGGCCCGGTCTGGCCATAGCCGGTGATCGACACGTAGATCAGTCGCGGGTTGATCGCCTTTAACGCCTCATACCCCAGACCCAGGCGCTCCATCACGCCAGGCCGGAACTGTTCGAGCACAATGTCGTAATCCGCGACCAGCGCATGCACGATCTCCAACGCCTCGGCCTGCTTGAGGTCCAGCGCCAGGCTGCGTTTATTGCGATTGAGGTACGCGTGGCTCGCCGAGGTACCCTGGTCGTGGGGAGGCAACACACGCAGCAGGTCCGGGCGCGTGGGCGATTCGATACGCAGTACCTCGGCGCCCATGTCCGCCAGCATCAAACTCGCAAACGGGCCGGGCAGCAAGGTGGAAAAATCCAGCACTTTAAGGGACGCCAGTGGACCAGGCATGGAAACTCCTTTTGGGTGTCGAGTTCCCACAGACTAAGCAGCCCGTTGCCTACCGGCAATCGTCAGAACAGTCAGCGACAGTGACCGTTTTGATCACGGCGGGCTTTTTCGTGCAGGCGGCTTTATCATTGGCCCACGTTTGCTTGCCGAGTGTTCCATGAAGTTTGCGATTGCTTTGTTTTCCGCCGCCCATGCGCCCTCATCGCGCCGTGCCCTGCTGTTTGCCCAGGCCGCGCTCGCCGGCGGGCATGAGATTGTGCGGTTGTTCTTCTATCAGGACGGCGTGTACAGCGCGGCGAATACCGTCGTGGCGCCCCAGGATGAGCAGGACATCGCGCGCCAATGGCGCGAGTTCGTCAGCCAGCATCAGCTCGATGGCGTGGTGTGCATCGCCGCCGCCCTGCGCCGTGGCGTGCTCAACGCCGAAGAAGCCACGCGCTATCAACGCAGCGCCGTGAACCTGGAGGCACCCTGGGCGCTGTCGGGCCTGGGGCAATTGCACGACGCCACCCAGGCCGCCGACCGCCTGATCTGTTTTGGAGGGCCATGACATGTCCAAATCCTTGTTGGTAATCAGCCGCCAGGCTCCGTGGTCCGGCCCAAGTGCGCGCGAAGCGCTGGACATCGTGCTGGCCGGCGGTGCCTTCGATCTGCCGATCGGCCTGCTGTTCATGGACGACGGCGTGTTTCAACTGGCCCCCGGCCAGGACGCCAAGGCCGTGCAGCAAAAAGACCTCAGCGCCAATCTGCAGGCCCTCGGGTTGTTCGGCATCGATGACGTGTTCGCCTGCAGCCACAGCCTGGCCGAACGCGGGCTTACGCCTCCCGCCAGTGCGCAGCCCTTGGACAGCGCCGCTGTTTCCCAGTTGATTGAACGTTACGACCAGGTGATGACCCTCTGATGTCGACTCTCCATGTGGTTTCCCACTCGCCCTTTACCGACAGCCGCCTCGCCAGTTGCCTGCGGGTCTGCGGCGCTCATGATGCAATCCTGCTGTGTGGTGACGGCACCTACGGCCTGCACAACGCGGCGCTGCAGGCCAAAGGCGTGAAGGTCTTCGTGCTGGCCGAAGACCGCCAGGCACGCAACCTGCCGCTGCCTGAATGGGCCGGCAGCGTGGATTATCCGGGATTCGTGCAATTGTCGATCGACTACGACAAGGTCAACACCTGGCTATGAATACGCTCATCGTCGGTACGCGCAGCCTGGAACTGGACAAGGACGGCTATCTGGTCGACCTGGATGACTGGTCCGTCGAAGTCGCCCACGCCCTGGCCGCCGCCGAAGCCTTGGAGCTGACCCCGGACCACTGGCAGATCCTCGATCTGCTGCGCCAGTTCTACGCCGAATTCCAACTGTCCCCGGCCACGCGCCCGCTGATCAAGTACACCGCCTTGAAGCTGGGCCCGGAAAAGGGCAACAGCCTGCACCTCAACAAACTGTTCAACGGCACTCCCGCCAAACTCGCCGCCAAACTGGCGGGCCTGCCCAGGCCGACGAATTGCTTATGACCGACTTTGCCCCACTGACCCTGCAAACCCCTGACGAGCATCCGTTTGCGCCGTTCGTGCGCATCCTGGGCAAAGGCAAGCGCGGTGCGCGCAACCTCACCCGTGAGGAAGCCCGCGAAGCCATGGGCATGCTGCTCGACGAAAAAGTCGAGGACACCCAGCTCGGCGCCTTCCTGATGCTGCTGCGGCACAAGGAAGAAAGCCCGGAAGAACTCGCCGGTTTTACCGAAGCGGTGCGCGAGCGCCTGAACGCTCCGGCGCTGAACGTGGACATCGACTGGCCCAGCTATGCCGGTAAAAAGCGCCATCTGCCGTGGTTTCTGCTGGCCGCCAAATGCCTGGCGCAAAACGGCGTGCGTATCCTGATGCACGGTGGCGGCGCGCACACCGCCGGGCGGCTGTACACCGAGCAATTGCTGCAAGGTTTGCAGATTCCATTGTGCCGCGACTGGCAGCAGGTCGAGGCCGCGTTTGCCCAAGGCAACCTGGCGTTTATCCCGCTAGGGGATTGGGCGCCGCAGTTGCAGCGCATGATCGACCTGCGCAACACCCTGGGCCTGCGCTCGCCGATCCATTCCCTGGCGCGCCTGCTCAACCCGTTGAACGCCCGATGCGGCCTGCAAAGTATTTTCCACCCCGGCTATCAGGGCGTGCATCGCGATGCCAGCGGCCTGCTCGGCGACACGGTGATCGTGGTCAAGGGGGATGGCGGCGAGATCGAGATCAACCCCGACACCCTCAGCCATCTCTACGGCACCACCGGCGGCCAGAGCTGGGACGAAGAGTGGCCGGCCCTTTCCACCCAGCGCCATGTCAAACCGGCGACCCTGGAGCCTGAACACCTCAAAGCGGTATGGCGTGGCGATGTCGAGGACAGCTACCCACAACTGGCGCTGATCGCCACCATGGCCCTGGCGTTACGCGGCCTTGGACAACCCCGTGAGCAGGCATTTGCGATGGCCGAGGAGTACTGGCAAGCGCGGGACAGATCGATTTAATCGATAATTGACCCGCAGTCTTTGCGCTTTTAAATCGAACCCTGAGCTTTAGACTGGCTCCAACGCTTATTAGTCGAGGAGCCAGTCATGGGTTTGCTGATCGAAGGACACTGGAAAGACCAGTGGTACGAAAGTAGCGCGGATGGCGCTTTCCAGCGCGAGCAGGCGCAACGCCGCCACTGGGTCACCGCCGACGGCCAGCCCGGCCCGAGTGGCGAAGGCGGCTTCAAGGCCGAAGCCGGTCGCTATCACCTCTATGTCTCCCTCGCCTGCCCGTGGGCACATCGCACGTTGATCCTGCGCAAGCTCAAGGGCCTGGAAAACCTGATCGATGTGTCGGTGGTCAGCTGGCTGATGCTGGAAAACGGCTGGACCTTCGATAAGGCCAAAGGCTCCACCGGCGATCGACTCGACGACTTTGCCTACATGCACCAACGCTACACCGCCGACACGTCCGACTACACCGGGCGGGTCACCGTACCGGTGCTGTGGGACAACCAGCTCAAGCGCATTGTCAGCAACGAATCGGCGGAAATCATCCGCATGTTTAACAGCGCGTTCAATGGGCTGACCGGCAACACCTTGGACTTCTACCCCGAACCGTTGCGCGCCACCATCGACGCACTCAACGCGCGCATCTACCCGGCCGTCAACAACGGCGTGTACCGTGCTGGCTTTGCCACCTCGCAACAGGCCTACGAAAGCGCGTTCAATGATGTATTCGCCGAGCTGGACCATCTGGAACAGCACCTGGGCGAGCATCGCTACCTGGCCGGGGAATACCTGACCGAAGCCGATGTGCGGCTGTTCACCACGCTGATTCGGTTTGATGCGGTGTATTACAGCCACTTCAAATGCAATCTGCGGCGAATTGCCGATTATGCGAACCTGTCGAATTGGCTGAGGGAAATGTATCAGTGGCCTGGCGTGGGCGAGACGGTGGACTTCGAACACATCAAAGGGCACTACTACGCCAGCCACCGCACCATCAACCCCACCGGGATTGTGCCGAAGGGGCCATTGCAGGCGTTCGATACCGTGCACCATCGGCAGCGGTTGAGCGGAAAAGGGGTGTGGAGCTGATCCAACATCCTGGCTGACTGCCAGGCCGCGTCGGGGGCAAGCCCCCTTCCACAGGGTGATGGCGCTTCAGGCTCAGACCTGAGACTGGGCGCCTTCAAACCACTTCAGTTTCTCACGCAGCACCACCACCTCACCCACGATTACCAGTGTCGGCGCATGTACTTCATGCTCCGCCACCATGCGCGGCAAGTCCGCCAGGGTGCCGGTGAACACGCGCTGGTTGGACGTGGTGCCCTGCTGGATCAACGCCGCCGGCGTGTCCGGCGCACGACCATGCCGGATCAGCTGTTCGCAAATGATCGGCAAGCCAATCAAGCCCATATAGAACACCAGCGTTTGCGAAGGCCCTACCAGGTCCTGCCAGGGCAGGTCAGAGGTGCCATTCTTCAAGTGTCCGGTGATAAAACGCACGGATTGCGCGTAGTCGCGGTGGGTCAACGGAATACCGGCATAGGCCGCGCAGCCGCTGGCCGCAGTGATGCCCGGCACTACTTGGAACGGGATGCCATGGGCGGCCAGCTCCTCGATTTCCTCGCCGCCACGGCCAAAGATGAACGGATCGCCCCCTTTAAGACGCAACACGCGCTTGCCTTGCCTGGCCAGGTCCACCAGTTGCTGGTTGATCTGGTCCTGCGGCACCGCATGCTCGGCGCGCCGCTTGCCGACATAAACGCGCTCGGCGTCACGACGGCACAACTCCAGGATCGCCGGGGCGACCAGGCGGTCGTAGAGCACCACGTCGGCCTGCTGCATCAGGCGCAAGGCGCGAAACGTCAGCAGGTCGGGATCACCCGGACCGGCACCCACCAGGTAGACCTCACCCGGCGCATGGGGCGGCGCACCGTTGACCTTCTCGACCAACAGGCGCTCTGCCTCGTCGCCCTGCCCGGCCAGTTGACGGTCGGCAATCGGGCCCTGGAAAACTTCTTCCCAGAACGCACGACGCTGCTGCACATCCGGGTACAGGCCTTTGACCTGGGCCCTGAAGCGCGCGGCCAACCCGGCCAACTGGCCATAGGTGGACGGAATCCAGGTTTCCAGTTTGGCCCGGATGAGTCGCGCCAACACCGGCGCGTCGCCGCCACTGGACACCGCGATCACCAGAGGCGAACGGTCGACAATTGCCGGGAAGATCACACTGCACAAGGCCGGTGCATCCACCACATTGACCGGCACGCACCGACGCTTGGCGTCGCTGGACACTTGCGCATTCAGCGGTTCATCGTCCGTCGCGGCGATAATCAGGGTGCAACCATCCAGGTCGGCCTCCTGATAACCGCGCAAAACCAGCTCCCCGCCACTGCCCTGCACCAGCACGCGCAACTGGTCTTCGATCTGAGGAGCAACCACCCGCAGCACGGCGCCGGCATCGGCCAGCAGCCGGGATTTGCGCAAGGCAATTTCCCCACCACCGACCACCAGCACCCGGCTGCCGCGCAGGTTGTGAAACAGCGGCAGAAATTCCATTTAGCCGATAACCTCGACGCCCGCCATGTACGGCTTGAGCACCTCGGGCACGCGGATCGAACCGTCGGCCTGCTGGTAGTTTTCCAGCACGGCGACCAGGGTACGGCCGACGGCCAGGCCCGAACCGTTGAGGGTGTGCACCAGCTCCGGCTTGCCGGTCTCCGGGTTGCGGAAACGCGCCTGCATGCGACGCGCCTGGAAATCACCGCAGTTGGAGCACGAGGAAATCTCGCGGTACTTGTCCTGGCTTGGCACCCACACTTCGAGGTCGTAGGTCTTCACGGCGCTGAAACCCATGTCGCCAGTGCACAGCGCCAGTACGCGATACGGCAATTCAAGCAGCTGCAGAACGCGCTCGGCGTTGGCGGTCAGGCCTTCCAGGGCTTCCATGGACTTGGACGGCTCGACCACCTGCACCATCTCGACTTTGTCGAACTGGTGCTGGCGGATCATGCCGCGGGTGTCACGGCCCGAGGCGCCGGCTTCACTGCGAAAGCACGGGGTGTGGGCGACAAATTTGATCGGCAGTTGCTTGGCGTCGAGAATCTCGCCGGCGACGATATTGGTCAGCGACACTTCAGCGGTCGGAATCAGATAAAAGTCGGCTTCGCCGTCGCGACTGATCTTGAACAGCTCTTCCTCGAACTTCGGCAACTGGCCGGTGCCCTGCAGCGCCGGCGCCTGAACCAGGTAAGGCGTATAGGCTTCTTCGTAACCGTGCTCGCCGGTGTGCAGGTTGATCATGAACTGCGCCAGGGCACGATGCAGGCGCGCGATCGGGCCGCGCAGCAAGGCAAAGCGCGCGCCGGACAGCTTGGCGGCGGTCTCGAAATCCAGGCCACCGCTCAATTCGCCCAGAGCGACGTGGTCCTTGATCTCGAAATCAAAGGCTTTGGGCGTGCCCCAGCGGCGCACTTCGACGTTACCGTCTTCGTCTTCGCCGACCGGTACCGAGGCGTCCGGCAGGTTAGGGATACCCAACAGGATCTGATCCAGCTCGGACTGGATCTTGTCCAGTTCGGCCTTGCCGTCGGACAGCTCGGTGCCCATGCGCTCGACGTCTGCCATCAACGGCGCGATGTCTTCACCGCGCTGCTTGGCCTGACCGATGGATTTGGAACGCGCATTCCGCTCAGCCTGCAGTGCTTCGGTGCGGGTCTGGACGGTCTTGCGCTGTTCTTCCAGCGCTTCGATGCGCGCGACATCCAGGGCAAAGCCACGGGAAGCCAGGCGGTCCGCTACGTCCTGAAGGTTGCTACGTAACAGTTTGGAATCGAGCATGTCGGTCTCTCGTTTATCAAAGTTTGGTCAAGGACAGGCCGGCCCAGGTGGCGAGCAGCCCGCCGAACACGCTGATGCCCAGGTACCCGAAGGCGACCAGGGCCTGCCCGCTTTCCAGCAGGCGCAGCGTATCCAGTGAAAAGGATGAAAAGGTCGTCAGACCGCCTACAAAGCCGACAATCAAGCCGGCGCGAATCTCAATCGGCACTTCCGGGCGCAACAGAAACCAGCCGTACAACAGCCCGATAATCAAACAGCCCACCAGATTGACCGCCAGGGTCGCCGCATAAAAATGCTTCGGCCAGTTGGCGCTGACCCAGGTGCTAGTGGCGAAACGCAATAATGTACCAGCGATGCCGGCCACGGACACGGCAAGAATTGTCTTGAGCACTACTTTCTCCGCTGTTTGGGGCTGAGGCGATCGAGTTGCGCGAGATGGTTGAGCTTTTCGCCGATCTTCAACTCCAGGCCGCGAGGCACCGGCTGGTAGAACGGCTGGGGCTCCAGAGCATCGGGAAAGTAATCTTCGCCGGCCGCGTAGGCGTCCGGTTCATCGTGGGCGTAGCGGTATTCGTCACCGTAGCCCAGTTGCTTCATCAACTTGGTCGGCGCATTGCGCAGGTGCAGCGGCACTTCCAAGGAACCGTACTCGGCGGCCGCACGCAGGGCGGACTTGAAGCCCATGTACACCGCGTTGCTTTTGGGTGCGCAGGCCAGATAGGTGATGGCCTGGGCCACGGCCAACTCGCCTTCCGGGCTGCCGAGGCGCTCCTGCACATCCCACGCCGCCAGACACAGGCTCAAGGCTCGCGGGTCGGCGTTGCCGATGTCTTCGCTGGCCATGCGTACCACGCGACGCGCCAGGTACAGGGGGTCGCAGCCCCCGTCGATCATGCGCGCGAACCAGTACAACGCGCCGTCCGGGTTGGAGCCGCGCACGGATTTGTGCAGCGCTGAAATCTGGTCGTAGAACGCTTCGCCGCCCTTGTCGAAACGGCGACGGGTGTCGCCGAGCAGGCTTTGCAGGAGGTCGACGCCGATCTCGCTGCCGTCTTCGGCCAAGTCCGACGCGTTTTCCAACAGGTTGAGAAAACGTCGGCCATCGCCGTCGGCGGCGCTGAGCAGGATTTTGAAGCCTTCGTCGCTGACGCTCAGTTGGCGCTTGCCCAGGCCTTTGTCTTCGCTCAAGGCCCGGTGCAGCAGCTTCTGCATGGCCGCCTCGTCCAGGCTTTTGAGCACATAGACCCGCGCCCGCGACAGCAAGGCGTTGTTGAGTTCAAACGAGGGGTTTTCGGTGGTGGCGCCGATAAAAATCAGGGTGCCGTCTTCGACATACGGCAAAAACGCATCTTGCTGCGATTTGTTGAAGCGGTGCACTTCGTCGACGAACAGAATGGTGCGCTTGCCGTATTGGCCGGCCTGCTGCTTGGCGACTTCGACGGCCTGGCGGATCTCCTTGACCCCAGCCAGCACCGCCGAGACCGTTTCGAAGTGCGCGTCCGAGACTTTCGCCAGCAGACGCGCCAGGGTGGTTTTACCCACCCCCGGCGGCCCCCAGAAAATCATCGAGTGCAGCGCACCCTGCTCCAAGGCTTCGCGCAGGGGCTTGCCGCGGGCGAGCAGGTGTTCCTGACCGACGTACTCATCCAGGTTGGTCGAGCGCAGGCGCGCTGCCAGGGGCTGGGCAATCGGGTCACTTCGAAACAGGTCCATGGGCAGCGTTTGAAACCTCTGGGCAGTTTATTCCTGGATCACGTCGGCACCCTTGGGGATGACGAACTTGAACTTGGATGCATCCACTGGCTGGTTAGCCTTGACGCCGGAGAACAGGATATCGGTGCGCTGGCCGACGCTGTCGATCAGGCGCATGTTGTTGATCACGCCGTTGCCGAACGACAGGTTCAGGCTGTCAAACAGCGTGTCCTTGGATTTTGGCTTAAGGGTGAACTCGATCACGTTGCTGGTTTGCTTGGAGGTGATGTCGAAGCTGTCGTTGATTTTCGACACATCGCCCGACAGCAGCAGCGCCGGCGTCTGGTTCAGGCGCGGGTCGAGCTTCTTGATGGTTGCCTGCTCCAGGTCCGGGTCCCACAGCGTGACCTTCTGGCCGTCGGACACAATGGTCTGCTCGGACTTGCCTTCGGTGTGCCAATAGAACAGGCCTGGGCGCTGCACGGCCATTTCACCTTCGGTCTGCTGCAACTGGGTGCCGCCGGCATCCAGGGTCAACTGGGAGAAGCGCGCGGTAAGGGTCTGGGATTTGTCCAACAGATTCTTCAAACTGGTGACGGAAGCCGGGTCGGCATGCGCCGAAACAGCAGTCAGGGCCAGGGCCGGCAACAACAGCATGCGAATAAAGCGCATGGGAGTCCTCATTGAGTCGTTAGGGCATGCCGCATGCTGCCATGCGGCACGTAGTCAGTCGCGCATCTGCCCGGGGGCAATGACTTCGCGCGAGCCGTTGGTGTTCATCGCGGTGACGACACCGGCGTTTTCCATGGCTTCGATCATACGGGCGGCGCGGTTGTAGCCGATCTTCAACTTGCGCTGCACGGCGGAAATCGAGGCACGGCGACTTTCCAGCACGAATGCCACGGCTTCGTCGTACAGCGCATCGGTCTCGGCGTCATCGTCGCCACCGCTGCTGCCGCCGTCGAAGCCGCTGCCGGCCTCTTCAACGCCCGCGAGGATGTCGTCGTTGTATTCCGGCGCGCCGCGCAGCTTCCAAGCTTCAACTACGCGGTGAACTTCGTCATCGGACACGAACGCGCCGTGAACGCGAATTGGCAGGCTGGTGCCCGGCGGCATGTAAAGCATGTCACCGTGGCCGAGCAGCTGTTCGGCGCCGCCCTGGTCGATGATGGTCCGCGAGTCGATCTTGCTCGACACCTGGAACGCCATGCGCGTCGGGATGTTGGCCTTGATCAGACCGGTGATGACATCCACCGATGGACGTTGTGTCGCAAGGATCAAGTGGATACCGGCGGCACGAGCCTTCTGGGCGATACGTGCGATCAGTTCTTCGACCTTCTTGCCGACGATCATCATCATGTCGGCGAATTCGTCCACTACCACGACGATAGTCGGCAGCTTGGTCAGCAGCGGCGCTTCGTCGTGAATGCTTTCGCGTTTGTACAGCGGGTCGGTCAGCGGCGTGCCGGCGTCCTGGGCTTCCTTGACCTTGGCATTGAAGCCCGACAGGTTACGCACGCCCATCTTCGCCATCAGCTTGTAGCGTCGCTCCATCTCGGCCACGCTCCAGCGCAGCGCGTTGGCGGCGTCCTTCATGTCGGTGACCACCGGGCAGAGCAAATGCGGGATGCCTTCATAGATCGACAGCTCAAGCATCTTGGGGTCGATCATGATCAGTTTGGCGTCTTCCGGGCCGGACTTGAACAGAATCGACAGGATCATCGCGTTCACGCCCACCGACTTACCGGAACCGGTGGTACCGGCCACCAGCAGGTGCGGCATTTTCGCCAAATCGGTGATGACCGGTTTGCCGCCGATGTCGTGCCCCAGGGCCAGGGTGACCGGCGACTTGAAGTTGTCGTACTCCGGCGTCGACAGCACCTCGGAAAAGCGCACGATCTGGCGGTCTTCGTTGGGAATCTCGATACCCACGGTGGTCTTGCCGGGAATCACTTCCACCACGCGCACGCTGGTCACGGCCAGGGAGCGCGCCAGGTCTTTGGCCAGGTTGGAGATACGGCTGACCTTGACGCCAGCCGCAGGCTGGATTTCGTAACGGGTGATCACGGGGCCTGGGTGAATGGAATCCACCGACACTTCGACGCCGAATTCCTTGAGTTTGATCTCCAGCAGATGGCCGACGGCCGCCAGGGACTCGGGGGAATAGTTGAGTTGTTTCTTTTCAGCCGCGTCGAGAATCGAGATAGGTGGCAAGGTGCCTTCGACCGCGCTGTCGATAAACAACGGGGCCTGTTTCTCTTTCTGCACGCGATGGCTCGGCTCCGGGGCCTTGGGCGGCGCGGGGGCGATGACCGGCGGTACCTGCTTCTCGCGGTCCGACATGTGCTTGCTCAGGGCCTGCTCGCGCTCGATCAGGCGCTCCTTGACCTTGGCCTGCTCGCGACGATCCGGCGTGCTCGGCGCCACCACTTCGTTGACGCGGGTATCCACCTCGCGCAGCTGGGCCACCATGCGTTTGCGCTCGACCCGGGCCGCCCACCAGCGATTGGCGGCGCCTTGGAACAATTCAAGCAGGTCAAGGGTGATCTTGCCGGTCACGTCCATCACTTTGAACCACGACAGGTCGGTGAACACGGTGAGGCCGAACAGGAACAGCGCGATAAACATCAAGGTGCTGCCCTGGATATTCAGGGTCCTGCGCGCCAGATCGCCCAGGCTTTCACCCAGGGCACCGCCCGCGCCCGCCGGCAGACCGGTGGGTGCATGAAAATGGATATGGGCCAGCGCGGCGCCGGACAGCACCAGGAACACCAGGCCGATCAGCCGCCAGGAAAACAGCCAGCCGCTCCACTGCCACGGCTCGTGGCGCTGGCGGAAGATCTGCCAGGTCTTGATCGCCAGCAGCAACGGGAAGATATAGGCGAAGTAACCCAACACCATGAACAGGATATCGGCGCTGTAGGAGCCGACGGGGCCACCGAAGTTCTGTACGTCGTCGATCTTGCTGTTATGGCTCCAGCCCGGATCGTCCTTGCCATAGGTGAGCAAGGCCATCATCAGGAACAGGCACAATGCGCCGATCGCGATCAGCGCACCTTCCTTGAGACGATAATGCAGGTGCTGACGCCAGGCCGGCACGACTGTTTTAGGTGTCGCGGTGGATTTCTTCAAAACGGGTCTTTTCCTGCGCTTTTAGCGCGTCCATCTGTTGAATGACTGCAAAATACTGCCGGATCCGGGCAGCTGAAAAATGAACCAACGGGGTGAAAATTACTTTCAGCACGGGTGCTTGCCGTGCGAAACGACGATAACGCCACACTGGCCGCATTGTACGGGTTTGTGACCACGATGCCACGCCATTGCCTGCAACTCGACGGCCTGGCCGATTACGCTGTTGCGACGGGTTCAATTTGAGCATGCATTGCCTTTGCTGACAAAGGCTTATGCGCTGTTTCCGACAATCCAAAGCAGCTTGGCAAATGGCCTGCATGTCACCGCCCCGCTTACGACCGCACCCTCGGCCCAGAGTTGCAGAAACACCCGCTCACGCTAATCCACGCCAACGGCCGATTCGGGCTGGCCCCAGGGCGCCGCGTCGACAATAATCAGCACTCGCGCGGCAGGTGCCAAGCCTGCCACTCCCCTCCCCTTTCGCTAGCCTGGATACCCATGCTGACCTGGTTACAACGCGACTCGCTGACTTTCCCCCCGCTGGCCAAGGCCATGCGCGAACCTAACGGCCTGCTAGCCGCCGGCGGCGACTTGTCGGCCGAGCGTCTGATACACGCCTATCGCCACGGCTGCTTCCCCTGGTTTTCGGAGGGCCAGCCGATCCTGTGGTGGTCGCCGGACCCTCGTACCGTGATTTTCCCCGACGAACTGCACGTGTCCCGCAGCCTGGCCAAACTGTTGCGCCAGCAGCGTTACACCGTGACCTTCGATCAGGATTTTGCCGCCGTCATCCAGGCCTGCGCCGCACCACGCGCCTACGCCGATGGCACCTGGATCACCGAAGGCATCCAGGCCGCCTACCTGGAACTGCACAGGCGCGGCCATGCCCATTCAGTGGAAGTGTGGGACAACGGCACGCTGGTAGGCGGCCTGTACGGCCTGGCCATGGGCCAACTGTTTTTTGGCGAATCGATGTTCAGCCGCGCCGACAACGCCTCCAAATTCGGGTTTGCGACCCTCACACGGCAACTGCAGGCCTGGGGCTTTGTGTTGATCGACTGCCAGATGCCCAACGACCATCTGCACAGCCTGGGTGCACGCGGCATTTCCCGCAGCGAGTTTGCGGGCTTTCTGCGCGACCACCTGGACCAGCCCAACGCCGGCCCCTGGCTTTCTTAGGCGACTTGCGCTGACCTGGCTTACACTTATTTCAAAGCTTATCCCGAGGGTTGATCATGACCGAGCTGGCGCGCTTGAAGTTTTATGCCACTCAAGCTCACTCTTGCAGCTATCTGCCCGACGAGCAGGCCACCACGCTGTTCCTCGACCCCAGCCAGCCCATGGACGTGCATGTGTACGCCGATCTTTCGGAAATGGGCTTTCGTCGCAGCGGCGACCACCTGTACAGGCCCCATTGCCAGAATTGCAACGCCTGCGTTCCGGCCCGGATCCCCGTGGGGCAATTCCTGCCGGACCGCAACCAGAAACGCATCCTCAAGCGTAATGCCGACCTGACAGTAACGTCGGCCAGGCCGAGGTTCACTGAAGAGTATTTCGACCTCTACCAACGCTATATCGAGCAACGCCACGCCGACGGCGATATGTTCCCACCCAGTCGCGACCAGTTTTCCACGTTCCTGGTACGCGACCTGCCCTTCTCGCGATTCTATGAGTTTCGCGCGGGTGGTCGGTTGCTGGCCGTGGCGGTCACCGATCTGCTGCCTAACGGCCTGTCGGCGGTGTACACGTTCTACGAACCCGGCGAGGAGCGCCGCAGCCTGGGGCGTTTTGCCATTCTCTGGCAAATCGGCGAAGCGCTGCGCCTGGAACTGGAGGCGGTGTACCTCGGCTACTGGATCAAAAACTGCAAAAAAATGAATTACAAGACCCAATATCGGCCCATTGAGCTGCTGATTAATCAAAGATGGGTCACGCTTAACTAGAACCCCTTGGCTTAAACACCCTTTTTCGGGCACAATGCACGCCGCTTTTGCCTGGCGCAGTTGCACCGGGCCATTCACTGGATACCGAGGGCTTTACTGCATGTCGAAAGAAGACAGCTTCGAAATGGAAGGCACTGTCGTCGACACCCTGCCCAACACCATGTTTCGTGTGGAGTTGGAAAATGGGCACGTCGTAACCGCGCATATCTCCGGCAAGATGCGCAAGAACTACATTCGTATTCTTACCGGTGACAAAGTGCGCGTCGAGCTGACGCCCTATGACTTGAGCAAAGGGCGCATCACTTACCGCGCTCGCTAAGCAAGTCAATACAAAACGCCCGGTTATGCCGGGCGTTTTTGTGTGCATGATTTTTCAAACATCGAAGGGGCTCCGCGGCGAGCTCTCTCCCACACTGGATCTTCATTGGTCTGGCAATCGAATTTCCACACAGCAAAAAGGCGCCTTTCGACGCCTTTTGCATGGGTGCGGTACGATCAGGCCATTTCAGCGGTGGTCTCGAACTCGAAGGTCAGCTCACCATCCTTCAGGTCGATATGCACCACGCCACCATGGTCGGACAGCTCGCCAAACAGGATCTCCTCGGCCAGTGGCCGCTTGATCTTGTCCTGGATCAAACGCGCCATTGGGCGGGCGCCCATTGCCGCATCGTAGCCACCTTCGGCGATCCAACTGCGCGCCGCTTCCGTGACATCGAGCTGTACGCGCTTGTCTTCCAACTGCGCCTGGAGCTCGGTAAGGAACTTGTCCACCACGCTCTTGATAACCTCATGACTGAGGCGACCAAACTGGATGATAGTGTCCAGACGGTTGCGGAACTCCGGTGTAAAGCTCTTCTTGATCACTTCCATCGCATCGGAAGAGTGATCCTGATGGCTGAAGCCAATCGAAGCCCGCGCGGCCGTCTCGGCACCGGCGTTGGTGGTCATGATCACGATCACGTTGCGGAAATCCGCCTTGCGCCCGTTGTTGTCGGTCAGGGTCCCGTGATCCATCACCTGCAGCAGCAGGTTGAAGACTTCCGGGTGTGCCTTCTCGATTTCATCGAGCAGCAATACGCAGTGAGGCTGCTTGGTGATCGCCTCGGTGAGCAGACCGCCCTGATCGAAGCCCACATAACCAGGAGGCGCACCAATCAGGCGTGACACGGTATGGCGCTCCATGTACTCGGACATATCGAAGCGAACCAGCTCGATACCCATAGCCTTGGCCAATTGCCGCGCCGCCTCGGTCTTGCCGACGCCGGTAGGACCGGCGAACAGGAACGAGCCGACAGGCTTGTCCGGCGACTTGAGGCCCGCGCGCGACAGCTTGATAGCCGTGGACAGCGAATCGATGGCCGCATCCTGACCGAACACGGTCAGCTTGAGGTCGCGCTCCAGGTTACGCAGCAGCTCCTTGTCCGAGCTGGTGACGTGTTTTGGCGGAATCCGCGCAATTTTCGCCACGATATCTTCGACCTGCGGCACATCAATGCGCTTCACGCGCTTCTCGGCTGGCTGGAGACGTTGGTAAGCACCCGCCTCATCGATTACGTCAATCGCCTTGTCAGGCATGTGACGGTCGTTGATGTAGCGCGACGCCAACTCCGCGGCCGAGCGCAGCGCTTCATCGGTGTACTCGATGCCATGGTGCGCCTCGAAGCGGCCCTTCAGGCCACGCAGGATGCCGATCGTGTCTTCAACCGAAGGTTCGGACACATCGACTTTCTGGAAGCGCCGCGCCAGGGCGCGATCCTTCTCGAAAATCCCGCGAAACTCCTGGAACGTGGTGGAGCCGATGCAACGGATATCACCCGACGACAGCAACGGCTTGAGCAGGTTGGACGCATCCATGACCCCGCCGGAAGCTGCGCCGGCACCGATGATGGTGTGAATCTCATCGATGAACAGGATCGCTTGCGGGCGTTTTTTCAACTCGCCCAGCAAAGCCTTGAAGCGCTTCTCGAAATCGCCACGGTATTTGGTACCGGCAAGCAAGGCACCCAGATCGAGGGAATATACGACACTGCTGGCCAGCAGGTCCGGCACCTGATTGTCGACGATACGCTTGGCCAGGCCTTCGGCAATCGCGGTTTTACCCACGCCGGCCTCGCCGACCAGCAGCGGGTTGTTCTTGCGACGACGCGCAAGGATCTGCGCTACGCGCTCGACTTCAAGCTCACGCCCCACCAGCGGATCGATCCGCCCCTGACGCGCCAGTTCATTGAGGTTGCTGGCATAGGCATCCAGTGGATTGCCCGAAGAAGAAGACTCGCCGCCCTCGTCGTCCTGCATATCCTGTTCACCCTCGGAATGATCGCCGTGCCCAGGCACCTTGGAAATACCGTGGGCGATGTAGTTGACCACATCGATACGGGCAACGCTCTGCTGCTTGAGCAGAAACACCGCCTGGCTTTCCTGTTCGCTGAAGATCGCCACAAGCACATTGGCGCCCGTGACTTCACGCTTACCGGAGCTCTGTACGTGGAAAACGGCACGCTGCAATACCCGCTGAAAACCCAGGGTCGGCTGGGTTTCACGGTCCTCGTCATGCACGGGGATCAGTGGCGTGGTGGAGTCGATAAACTCCTGCAGATCATGCTTGAGTTTGTCGAGGTTGGCGCCGCACGCACGCAGAACGGTGGCGGCAGCTTCATTATCCAAAAGTGCCAGCAGCAGGTGCTCGACGGTCATGAATTCATGACGCTTCGAACGAGCCTCCTTGAAGGCAAGATTGAGGGTGACTTCGAGCTCGCGGTTTAACATAGCTTCACCTCATACCCAAGTGGTCGGCGTTAACCGTCCTTCTCGATTTCACAGAGTAGCGGATGCTGGCTTTCCCTGGCGTACTGGTTGACCTGCATGGCCTTTGTCTCGGCGATGTCGCGGGTAAACACTCCACATACTGCCCGTCCTTCTGTATGAACGGCCAGCATTACCTTGGTCGCCAACTCGCGGTTCAGGTTAAAAAACACCTCGAGCACTTCGACCACGAAATCCATCGGTGTGTAGTCATCGTTGAACAAAACCACCTTGTACATCGGCGGCGCCTGTAAGGCAGGCTTGGCCTCCTGAACAGCAATGCCTGCAGAACCGTCGTCATCGTGTTCGTGATCCGGTCGATCCTGATTGAATGTTAGTCGAATCTGGCTGATTGCATGCATGGAAAGAAAGGTTCGTCAGTTGTTCAATACAGTGGTGGGGGCAACCTGTCAGAATTTCAACTCTGACCGACTGGTCGCCTTGACTATCGGCAAAACGGTGTTACAACCAATAGAACCCACAGTGGGTAAAAAAGGTCCGCGCAGTCAACCTTATTTATTCGGGTTAGGACGGATAAACTGGATGATACTCCAGTGATGGAGTCTGGTGCAGAAGGAAATGGGTTATGTCTGGCAGCAAGATCAAAGGCAAGGTCAAGTGGTTCAATAACGCCAAGGGATATGGCTTTATTAATGAAGAAGGTAAAACCGATGACCTTTTTGCGCACTATTCAGCGATCACCATGGACGGCTACAAGACGCTGAAAGCAGGCCAAAGTGTGGAGTTCGAAATCATTCAGGGGCCAAAGGGACTGCATGCCGTTGAAATTTGTGCGGCCTGCGCGGCGGCGCCCGGGACGGCCCACGACACGACGCACGAAAAAAAGCCCAAAAAAGATCAATCCTCTAAAGAAAAGAAGCAACTGGCCTGATCGCATTTGGGCAAATAGCCTGCAAAAAAAACGGCCATTCTGGTTCAGCAGAATGGCCGTTTTATTTAGCCTGCCTTACATATGCGAAATCAACGCATCACCAAAGCCTGACGACGACACCAGCTTCGCGCCGTCCATCAGTCGCTCGAAGTCATAGGTCACGGTCTTGGCCGAAATCGCGCCATTGGTCCCCTTGATAATCAGGTCCGCCGCCTCGATCCAGCCCATGTGACGCAGCATCATTTCCGCCGACAGGATCAGCGAGCCGGGGTTGACCTGGTCTTTGCCCGCATACTTGGGCGCGGTGCCGTGAGTCGCCTCGAACATGGCGACGGTGTCGGACAGATTGGCGCCCGGCGCAATACCGATGCCGCCGACTTCCGCCGCGAGGGCATCGGACAGGTAGTCGCCATTGAGGTTAAGGGTGGCGATCACATCATATTCCGCCGGCCGCAGCAGGATCTGCTGGAGCATGGCGTCGGCAATCGCATCCTTGACCACCACATTCTTGCCGGTTTTCGGGTTCTTGAACTGCATCCAAGGCCCGCCGTCCAGCAAGGTCGCGCCAAACTCCTGCGCGGCCACTTCATAGGCCCACTCTTTGAAGGCCCCTTCGGTGAACTTCATGATGTTGCCTTTGTGCACGATGGTCAGCGAATCACGATCGTTATCCACCACATATTGCAGGGCTTTACGCGCCAGACGCTGAGTACCTTCCTTGGACACCGGCTTGACGCCAATCCCGCAGTCCTGGTCGAAACGGATCTTGGTGACGCCCATTTCCTCCTTGAGGAACTTGATCACCTTGATCGCTTCAGGCGAACCGGCTTTCCACTCAATACCGGCGTAAATATCTTCGGAGTTTTCACGGAAGATGGTCATGTCCACGTCGCCAGGCTTTTTCACCGGGCTGGGCACGCCTTCGAACCAGCGGACGGGGCGCAGGCAAACATACAGATCGAGTTGCTGGCGCAGGGCAACGTTCAACGAACGGATACCGCCGCCAACCGGCGTGGTCAGCGGGCCCTTGATGGACACTACGTAATCCTTGACCGCGTCCAGGGTTTCCTGGGGCAGCCAGGTGTCCTGGTCGTAAACCTGCGTGGCTTTTTCGCCGGCGTAGACTTCCATCCAGGAAATCTTGCGCTTGCCGCCATAAGCCTTGGCAACAGCTGCGTCGACCACCTTGATCATCACCGGGCTGATGTCGACGCCAATACCGTCACCTTCGATGAACGGGATGATCGGGTGGTCAGGAACATTGAGAGAATGGTCTGCGTTGACGGTGATTTTGTCGCCGACTGCCGGAACCTGAATCTTCTTGTATCCCATGCTGAACTCCATCTATGGATTGAACATCTGGCTGCGTTCGAGCCTACTCCAGATAAATGACGACTGAAACCTAGCGCCATGCTCATTTGCATCGAAAACAGCATAAATTGTCGCCTACAAGCCTGAAAGCAAAGGGAAAAACGCCAATCTTGAGCACAACGTGCGACTTTAGGCGTAACCCGGTACCTGCGACCTTTAGACCAATGGACGACCCACCTTTTGTATGAAGGCTCAGCGTAAGCATAGCGACCTATGTATAATGCCGCCGCTGACCCAAGAGTCACGCCGGCAGACCGCTCTGGAACCGGGCCCTCCGCCAGAAAGCAGGACTATTACAATAGTCCACCCGCTTGACGCTCGACTGATGCAACCCAACATCACCGCGAAGAAACCTCGACATTTCGCTCATGGATGACTTTGAACGAACGCGCTCCACCCGGCGCATCTCGAGTTTCTGCGCACGCTTTCAGCAAAGAAGAGAGTTAATCCGAATATGCCCACCCGCTCGAAGATCATCTACACCTTCACCGACGAAGCCCCCGCCCTCGCCACCTATTCACTGCTGCCTATCGTAGAGGCTTTCACCGCTTCCGCTGATATTGCCGTGGAAACCCGCGACATTTCCCTCGCCGGGCGCATCCTCGCAAGCTTCCCCGAGCAACTGGGTACCAAGGCCGTGGCGGACCACCTCGCCGAACTGGGCGACCTGGCCGTAACCCCTGAAGCCAACATCATCAAACTGCCTAACATCAGTGCTTCGACCCCTCAATTGCAGGCGGCGATCAAGGAATTGCAGGCCCAGGGCTACGCCCTCCCGGACTACCCGGAAACCGTAACCACCGACGCGGAAAAAGAAACCCGTGCCCGTTACGATAAGGTCAAGGGCAGCGCCGTGAACCCGGTACTGCGCGAAGGCAACTCCGACCGCCGTGCGCCATTGTCGGTCAAGAACTATGCGCGCAAGCACCCGCACAAAATGGGCGCCTGGGCGGCAGACTCCAAGTCCCACGTTGCCCACATGAGCAATGGTGACTTCTACGGCAGCGAGAAAGCCGTACAGATCGAAGCCGCCGACGCGGTCAAGATCGAGCTGATTGCCAAAGATGGCACCGCAACCGTGCTGAAGGAAAAGACCTCGGTACAAGCCGGCGAAATCCTCGACAGCGCAGTGCTGAGCAAAAACGCCCTGCGTGCGTTCATCGCCGCCGAGATCGAAGACGCCAAGAAACAAGGCGTATTGCTGTCGGTACACCTGAAGGCCACCATGATGAAGGTCTCCGACCCGATCATGTTCGGCCAGATCGTTGCCGAGTTCTATAAAGAAGCGCTGACCAAGCACGCTGCCGTGCTGGAACAGATCGGCTTTAACCTGAACAACGGCATCGGCGACCTGTACGCCCGCATCAAGGCCCTGCCGGCCGACCAGCAAGCGCAGATCGAAGCCGACATCCAGGCGGTCTACGCCGCTCGCCCTTCCCTGGCGATGGTCAACTCCGACAAAGGCATCACCAACCTGCATGTGCCGAGCGACGTCATCGTCGACGCCTCGATGCCGGCCATGATCCGTGACTCCGGCAAAATGTGGGGCACCGACGGTCAACTGCACGACACCAAGGCCGTGATTCCGGATCGCTGCTACGCCACCATCTACCAAGCCGTCATCGAAGACTGCAAGGCCAATGGCGCGTTCGATCCAACCACCATGGGCAGCGTTCCGAACGTTGGCCTGATGGCCAAGAAAGCCGAAGAATACGGCTCCCACGACAAGACGTTCCAGATCAAGGCTGACGGTGTGGTCCGCGTCACCGACAGCAAGGGCAACCTGCTGATGGAGCAAACCGTCGAAGCCGGCGACATCTTCCGCATGTGCCAGACCAAAGACGCGCCGATCCAGGACTGGGTCAAGCTCGCCGTCAACCGCGCCCGCGCCAGCAACACCCCGGCCATTTTCTGGCTGGACCCCAAGCGCGCCCACGACGGCGTGGTGGTCGAGAAAGTTCAGGCCTACCTGAAAGACCACAACACCGAAGGTTTGGACATCCGCATCATGTCGCCGGTCGACGCGATGAAGTTCACCCTGGAGCGTACCCGCAAGGGCCTGGACACCATCTCGGTGACCGGTAACGTATTGCGCGACTACCTGACCGACCTGTTCCCGATCATGGAACTGGGCACCAGCGCCAAGATGCTCTCGATCGTGCCGCTGATGAACGGCGGCGGCCTGTTCGAAACCGGCGCCGGCGGCTCGGCACCCAAGCACGTACAGCAACTGCTGGAAGAGAACTTCCTGCGCTGGGATTCCCTGGGTGAATTCCTGGCCCTGGCCGCGTCCCTCGAACACCTGGGCGTCACCTACAACAACCCGAAGGCCCTGGTACTGTCCAAGACCCTGGACCAGGCCACCGGTCAGTTCCTGGACAACAACAAGTCGCCATCGCGCAAAGTCGGCAACATCGACAACCGCGGCAGCCACTTCTACCTGGCGCTGTACTGGGCCCAGGCCCTGGCCGCTCAGTCTGAAGATACAGCGCTGCAAGCGCAGTTCGGCGAACTGGCCAAGACCCTGGCTGCGAACGAGGCGACCATCGTCGCCGAGCTCAATGCCGTACAGGGCAAGCCAGTGGACATCGGTGGCTACTACGCACCGAACCCGGAGTTGACCAGCAAGGCCATGCGCCCAAGCAACACCTTTAACGCGGCGATTGCCAAGTTGAAGTAAGGTTGTAAGGATGCAGAGAAGCCCCGGCCCCGTGCCGGGGTTTCTGTTTCCAGCGCTCAACTCAGGAAACCGGATCAAATATGGGAGGGGCCTGCCCCTTCCCACATTGACTGTAATCCAGATCCAAGAACGCACCGCCCCCTGAATCAAGAGGCACACCATGACCTGGCAACCCCACATCACCGTCGCCACCATCGTCGAAGACAACGGCAAGTTCCTGATGGTCGAAGAACTCAAGGGCGGGCGCGCCGTACTCAATCAGCCTGCCGGTCACCTCGACCCGCATGAAACGCTAACCGAAGCCGCCGTACGCGAAACCCTTGAGGAAACCGGTTGGGACGTGGAAGCGACCGGTATCGTCGGCATCTACCTGTACACCGCCCCCAGTAATGGCGTGACTTATCAACGGGTCTGCTTCATTGCCAACGCCTTGAAACACCACCCGGACTATCAACTCGACGACGGCATCCTCCGCGCCCGCTGGCTGACCCGCGGCGAACTGATGGGCCTGCGCGACGCCTGGCGCAGCGAGCTGATTATCCGCTGCATCGATGATTATCTGGCCGGCCAGCGGCACAGCCTGGAATTGATCCGCCCTTCTCTTTAGCCTTGCGGGCCCAGGCCTGCTAGAATCGCGTCCTTTTTCAAGACACCCGTTGAAACCCTATGCGTGATCCAGCCCCTTCTGACACACAAAAGAAGCGCGTCATCGTCGGCATGTCCGGCGGCGTGGATTCTTCCGTTTCCGCCGTTCTGCTCATGGAGCAGGGTTATGAGGTGGAAGGCCTGTTCATGAAGAACTGGGAAGAAGACGATGGAACGGAATATTGCACCGCCATGGACGACCTCGCGGATGCCCAGGCCGTGTGCGACAAGATCGGCATCAAGCTGCACACCGCCAACTTTGCGGCCGAGTACTGGGACAACGTGTTCGAGCACTTCCTGGCCGAATACAAGGCCGGACGCACGCCGAACCCTGACATCCTGTGCAACCGCGAAATCAAGTTCAAGGCGTTCCTCGACTACGCCATGATCCTCGGCGCGGACCTGATCGCCACTGGCCACTACGTGCGCCGCCGCGATATCGATGGCCGCACGGAACTGCTCAAGGGCCTGGACCCAAACAAGGACCAGAGCTACTTCCTGCACGCCGTCGGCGGTGAACAGATCGCCAAGACTCTGTTCCCGGTGGGCGAGCTGGAAAAGCCCGAAGTGCGCAGGATTGCCGAGCAGCACGGCCTGGCTACCGCCAAGAAAAAGGACTCCACCGGGATCTGTTTTATCGGCGAGCGCCGCTTCAGTGACTTCCTCAAGCAGTACCTGCCGGCGCAACCGGGCGAGATCAAGACCACCGAGGGAGAGGTCATCGGCCGTCATCATGGCCTGATGTACCACACCATCGGCCAGCGCCAGGGCCTGGGCATCGGCGGCCTCAAGGACGCCGGCGAAGAGCCGTGGTACGTGCTGGTCAAGGACTTGGAACACAACGTGCTGATCGTCGGCCAGGGCAACGAGCACCCGTTGCTGTTTTCCGGCGCCCTGCTGGCCTCGGAGATCTACTGGGTCAACCCGATTGACCTCACTACCCCGCGCCGCCTGACCGCCAAGGTGCGCTATCGCCAGAGCGACCAGCCCTGCACCCTGGAAAAGACCGCCAACGGCTACCGCGCCACCTTCGATGACCCGCAGCGCGCCGTCACTCCCGGCCAGTCCGTGGTGTTCTATGACGGCGAGGTGTGCCTGGGCGGTGGCGTGATCGAAGTCGCCGAACCCTGGAGCAACCCGGCATGAGCCCGACCCAGGAGCAATTGACGGCATTGGGCGGGGTATTTCTGGCCGCGGTGCTGGTGGACAAAATCGCCAAGACCGGCCAGGTCACCGAGGCGGGCCTGACCTGCATGCTCGGCAGCCTGCTGATCCGCGACCCCAAGGACACCCTGGAAGTCTACGGCGGTGATGACCTGGCGCTGCGCGAAGGTTACCGCGCCCTGATCGGCGCCCTGGAGCGCGACCCCAGCACCTTGCAGCGCGAGCCACTGCGCTACGCCCTGTCGATGCTCGGCCTGGAGCGCCAATTGGCCAAGCGCGAGGACATGCTGGAGACCATCGGCAAGCGTCTGCCACAAATCCAGTCCCAGGTGGAGCACTTCGGCCCGGCCCACGAAAACGTGATCGCCGCCTGTGGTGCGCTGTACCAGGACACCTTGAGCACCCTGCGCCAGCGCATCCAGGTGCATGGCGACATGCGCAACCTGCAGCAACCGAACAACGCGTCGAAGATCCGCGCCCTGTTGCTGGCCGGCATTCGTTCGGCGCGACTGTGGCGCCAGCTGGGCGGTCACCGTTGGCAGCTGGTCATCAGCCGTCGCAAATTGCTCAAAGAGCTTTACCCGTTGATGCGCAACGAATAAGTCGCAGCAGCAGGCTGTTTTCACGCCGTTACGCGTAATACGCCGGTCAGTTGGCGACGGACCGGCGGATTTTTTCATGTATGATACGCGCCCCATTTCGTTGCCCGACTGTCCGAGAACACCCCATGCAGCTTTCTTCGCTCACTGCGGTTTCCCCTGTTGACGGCCGCTACGCCGGCAAAACCCAGGCCCTGCGCCCTATTTTCAGCGAGTACGGCCTGATCCGCGCCCGCGTTCTGGTTGAAGTGCGCTGGCTCCAGCGCCTGGCCGCTCACCCCGCCATCAGCGAAGTGCCGGCGTTTTCCGCCGAAGCCAACGCCGTGCTCAATACCCTGGCGGAGAACTTCTCCCTGGAGCACGCCGAGCGTGTGAAAGAGATCGAGCGCACCACCAACCACGACGTCAAAGCCATCGAATACCTGCTCAAAGAGCAAGCGGCCAAGCTGCCGGAACTGGCCAAGGTCAGCGAGTTCATCCACTTTGCCTGCACCAGCGAGGACATCAACAACCTGTCCCACGCCCTGATGCTGCGCGAAGGCCGTGACGACGTGATGCTGCCGCTGATGCGCCAGACCGCCAACGCCATCCGCGAGCTGGCGATCCGTTTCGCCGACGTACCGATGCTGTCGCGCACCCACGGCCAACCGGCCTCGCCGACCACCCTGGGTAAAGAGCTGGCCAACGTGGTGTACCGCCTGGAGCGCCAGATCGCGCAAGTGGCCGCCGTGCCATTGCTGGGCAAGATCAACGGCGCGGTGGGCAACTACAACGCCCACCTGTCGGCTTACCCGGAGATCGACTGGGAAGCCAACGCCCGCGCCTTTATCGAAGACGAACTGGGCCTGGGCTTCAATCCGTACACCACGCAGATCGAACCGCACGACTATATCGCCGAGCTGTTCGACGCCATTGCGCGCTTCAACACCATCCTGATCGACTTCGATCGCGATATCTGGGGCTACATCTCCCTGGGCTACTTCAAGCAGCGCACCATTGCCGGTGAAATCGGTTCGTCGACCATGCCGCACAAGGTCAACCCGATCGACTTCGAAAACTCCGAAGGCAACCTCGGCATCGCCAACGCCCTGTTCCAGCACCTGGCCAGCAAGTTGCCGATCTCCCGCTGGCAGCGCGACCTGACTGACTCCACCGTGCTGCGCAACCTCGGCGTGGGCTTTGCCCACAGCGTGATCGCGTATGAAGCCAGCCTCAAAGGCATCAGCAAACTGGAACTCAACGAGCAGAAGATCGCCGCTGACCTGGATGCGTGCTGGGAAGTACTGGCCGAACCGATCCAGACCGTGATGCGCCGCTACAACATCGAAAACCCGTACGAGAAACTCAAAGAGTTGACGCGCGGCAAGGGCATCAGCCCTGAAGCGCTGCAGACTTTCATCGACGGCCTGGACATGCCAGCCGCAGCCAAGGCCGAGCTGAAACTGCTCACCCCGGCCAACTACATCGGCAACGCTGTAGAGCAAGCCAAGCGCATCTGATCCAAGCAAGACCCTTTGAGACGCCCGGCCGCGCCGGGCGTTTTTATTCCAGTCTGAAAAGTGCTTTTTTTCAATAGGTTACACATGAATCCTGATATTCCTCTTCAACTTCTGGGCGGCATCACGGCACGGGAATTCCTGCGCGATTACTGGCAGAAAAAGCCGCTGCTGATCCGTCAGGCCATCCCTGACTTCGAAAGCCCGATCGACGCCGACGAACTGGCCGGCCTGGCCTTGGAGGAGGAAGTCGAATCACGCCTGGTGATCGAGCATGGTGAGCGTCCGTGGGAACTGCGCCGTGGTCCGTTTGCTGAAGACGCCTTCAGCACACTGCCTGAGCGCGAATGGACCCTGCTGGTGCAAGCGGTCGACCAGTTCGTACCGGAAGTGGCCGAGCTGCTTGAGCAGTTCCGCTTCCTGCCAAGCTGGCGCATCGACGATGTAATGATCAGCTTTGCCGCGCCTGGGGGCAGTGTCGGCCCGCACTTCGATAACTACGATGTGTTCCTGCTGCAGGCCCAGGGCAAGCGCAACTGGAAGATCGGCCAGATGTGCAGCTCCGAGAGCCCGCTGCTGCAACACGCCGACCTGCGCATCCTGGCCGAATTCGAAGAAAGCGCCGAGTGGGTGCTGGAACCGGGCGACATGCTCTACCTGCCGCCGCGCCTGGCGCACTACGGCATCGCCGAAGATGACTGCATGACCTACTCGGTCGGCTTCCGTGCACCGAGCGCTGCCGAAGTACTGACTCACTTCACCGACTTCCTCGCCCAGTACCTGACCGACGAAGAACGTTACACCGATGCCGACGCGCAGCCGGTCAGCGACCCGCACCAGATCCAGAGCGACGCCCTCGACCGCCTCAAAAGCCTGCTGGCCGAGCACATGAGCGATGAGCGCATGCTGCTGACCTGGTTCGGCCAATTCATGACCGAACCGCGCTATCCGGAACTGGTGGCTGGCGAAGAGCTGGGCGAAGAAGACTTTGTCGCCAGCCTGCAGGACGGCGCGATCCTGGTGCGCAACCCAAGCGCGCGCATGGCCTGGTCGGAAGTGGACGATGACGTGCTGCTGTTCGCCAGCGGCCAGAGTCGTTACCTGCCGGGCAAGTTGCGCGAACTGTTGAAAATGATTTGCTCTGCCGACGCCCTGCATGCCGAGAACCTCGGCCCGTGGCTGGCGGACGAAGACGGTCGCGACTTGCTGTGCGAATTGGTCAAGCAAGGAAGCCTGGGATTTGCCGATGAATAGAATTCACGTAAGTGTCGCGAACTGGCATAAGGATATCGCTGAGATTCGGCGCATTCGTGAAGCAGTGTTTATTGCTGAGCAGTCGGTTCCACCTGAGCTGGAGTGGGACGCGGACGACGCAGAGGCCATGCATTTCCTGGCGTTCGAAGGCGACTTCCCGATCGGCACCGCGCGCCTGCTTCCCAGCGGCGAGATCGGTCGTGTATCGGTGCTCAAGGACTGGCGCGGGCTGAAGGTGGGCGACAAGCTGATGGAGGCCGTGATCGAAGCCGCTGAAAACCGCGGCCAGACCAGGCAATTCCTCAGTGCCCAGGTGTATGCCGCGCCGTTCTACGAGCGGCTGGGCTTTGAGATCGTCAGTGATGAATTCCTGGAAGTCGGGATTCCTCATGTCGATATGGTGCGCGGCGCCTGATTCGAGATCGCGTCGCTGCTATCGGGGGCAAGCCCCCTCCCACATTTGAAATGTACAGGGTCAACATGTGGGAGGGGGCTTGCCCCCGATAGCTATTTCAGCCACACCAGCAATGCCCTGCCATGCGGGGCATTTTGCCGTCTACGATTCAATATGCGACCGGCCAGGCCGACAAACTGGCACTATCACGTCTAATTGACTCGCAGAGATAACGGACATGTCCCTACGCACCCTGCTCACCGCCCTCCTCCTGACCGTCAGCGTCTCGGCCAGCGCCGACACCGCAGTCGTCAACCTGAGCAACCGCACCAGTGCCGACCTGCTACCGGTGGCGCAGAACTTTATCGGCAAGGACGGCACTGTCAGTGCCTACGGCAACCAGCTGATCGTTAACGCTGCCCCTGGGAAGATCGAGGGCCTGCGCACCCTGCTCTCCCAACTGGACACACCGGCCAAGCGCCTGCTGATCACCGTCGATACCAATGAAAGCAACCAACAGGACACTGGCGACAGCCAGACCCGCATCATCAACTATGGCACCGTCAGCCGCGAGGGCGGCATTCAGCAGATCCAGGCCAGCGAAGGCGTGCCCGCGCTGATCCAGGTCGGCCAGAGCGTGCCGCTGACTACCACCTCGCAAGACAGCTACGGGCGCCTGCAAAACCAGACCCAGTATCGCAACGTCACCCAAGGGTTCTATGTCACCGCCAGCGTCACCGGCGACACCGTACACCTTGCGATCAGTACCAACCGTGACCGCATGAGCCAGGAACGTCCCGATGTAGTGAACGTGCAGAGCACCGACACAAGTGTCAGCGGGCGCCTGGGTGAGTGGATCCCGCTCGCTGGCATCAACCGCCAGACTCAAGCCGATAAAACGTCCACGACCCGCAGCTACTCTACTCAGGGCCGGGATGACCTGACATTGCGGGTCAAGGTCGACACCCTGAACTGAAGCACCAAAAACTGACTGATGAGTCGTATAAGACTAAAGATGTAGTGCCTGAAAAAAAGCACTACAAAACATTTGACGATCCAAAAAAGCCTGGGCATGATGGCCTCGCTCCCGCTAATCAGGGGCCCTGGCAAGGGCCTTCGGATCGTCGCTCCAAGTTACCCACCCGAGCCGATTCGTGTCTGTACCGCCCACAAGGCGTGTTTGACGAGGTTGCGACTGGAACGAAGTTGTCCCGAGGGACGGAAGCTAACCAGGTAACCCGGCTACACACTGATGGATCGTACAAAGGCCCACGACGCCCGAAGACCGTTCGCAGTCTGCCCTTACCTGCTCAACTCCCCCTTGAGCCCATCGTTCAACCCGTCGCCCACCCCGTCGAACCTGACCTGACTGCCTACGCTTCTGATCAGCGAGCAGCCATGACCACGCACTGGCTACAGTGGCTGGCCAACGGAATGTTCAACCCAGTAGATTTTCCACAAGACGCGACGAGGTTTTTCCCCATGGCACTGACACGCGAACAGCAAATTGCAGCCCTTGAAAAAGACTGGGCTGAAAACCCACGCTGGAAAGGCGTGACCCGCGCTTATTCCGCTGCTGACGTCGTCCGCCTGCGCGGCTCGGTTCAACCTGAGCATACCTTTGCAAAACTCGGCGCCGAGAAGCTGTGGAACCTGGTTACCCAAGGTGCCAAGCCATCCTTCCGCCCCGATAAAGATTTCGTCAACTGCATGGGCGCCCTTACTGGCGGCCAGGCAGTCCAACAGGTAAAAGCCGGTATCCAGGCAATCTACCTGTCCGGCTGGCAAGTGGCGGCGGACAACAACTCCGCCGAATCCATGTACCCCGACCAATCGCTGTACCCGGTGGACTCCGTGCCGACCGTGGTCAAGCGCATCAACAACTCGTTCCGCCGCGCCGACCAGATCCAGTGGAAAGCCGGCAAGAACCCGGGCGACGAAGGCTACATCGACTACTTCGCACCGATCGTGGCTGACGCCGAAGCTGGCTTCGGTGGCGTGCTGAACGCCTACGAGCTGATGAAAAGCATGATCGAGGCAGGCGCTGCCGGCGTGCACTTCGAAGACCAACTGGCGTCGGTAAAAAAATGCGGCCACATGGGGGGCAAGGTACTGGTACCGACCCAGGAAGCCGTGCAGAAGCTCACCGCCGCGCGCCTGGCAGCTGACGTCGCCGGCACGCCGACCATTATCCTTGCCCGCACCGACGCCAACGCCGCCGACCTGCTGACCTCGGACTGCGACCCGTACGACCAGCCGTTCGTCACTGGCGAACGCACCCAGGAAGGCTTCTACAAAGTTCGCGCAGGCCTGGATCAAGCCATCGCCCGCGGCCTGGCCTACGCGCCGTACGCCGACTTGATCTGGTGCGAAACCGCCAAGCCGGATCTGGACGAAGCCCGTCGCTTTGCCGAAGCAATCAAGAAGGAATACCCGGATCAGCTGCTGTCCTACAACTGCTCGCCTTCCTTCAACTGGAAGAAAAACCTGGACGACGCGACCATCGCCAAGTTCCAGCGCGAACTGTCGGCCATGGGCTACAAACACCAGTTCATTACCCTGGCCGGCATTCACAACATGTGGCACAGCATGTTCAACCTGGCGCACGACTACGCCCGCAACGACATGACCGCCTACGTGAAACTGCAGGAGCAGGAATTCGCTGACGCCGCCAAGGGTTACACCTTCGTCGCGCACCAGCAGGAAGTGGGCACCGGTTACTTCGACGACATGACCACCGTGATCCAGGGCGGCACCTCGTCCGTGACTGCGCTGACCGGTTCGACTGAAGAAGAGCAGTTCCACTGATCGATCCAAGTACACGGCCACCGCGGACCCGTTAAAAAGCTAACCGCAGTGCCGCACGATCTGACGCCCCGACTGGTTCGGGGCGTTTTTTTGCCGATATACATCTCACCGATTCAATAAGGGCCCAATGTGGGAGGAACCCTGCAACCTGAAGATTTTGTGCAAAACCTTGATCCAGAGCGGTATTCACCGCAGATAAATCGGTTAAAAGATCCGCTGCGACAACTAGCGGTAACCGATCAAGTAACGGCAACTTCCCTCGCCACACCACAACCGTCCGCTTAAAACCCACCCAAACAATATTCATTATCATTTAGAACATAGAAACTTCGTTACAACCTAAACAAAACACAATTGATCAAATGCCCGCTAATGCCCACCACGCAAGGGTTACAGCCCCAAGAAGGTGCACTATGTGCTTATTCCGCCGAATAATTTCGCCATCGGAATTTTACTTGCCCGGTGTTTAGCCATAAAATCAACGCGATTGACTACGCTGCGACATATCGTCACTGCATCGTTACTTTTTCGAGCTCAGAGGCCTTTGCCCTCTGTTAAGGATTTCCAGCATGACCGAAGCGACAGGACTCATGGCCCACAACTGGGGCTTTGCCATTTTCCTTCTCGGTGTTGTCGGCCTTTGTGCCTTCATGCTCGGCGTCTCCAGCCTCCTCGGGTCAAAAGCCTGGGGCCGCAGCAAAAACGAACCGTTCGAGTCCGGCATGCTACCCACAGGTGGCGCCCGCTTGCGGCTCTCAGCCAAATTCTATCTGGTCGCGATGCTGTTCGTGATCTTCGATATCGAAGCCCTCTTTCTCTTTGCCTGGTCTGTGTCCGTCCGCGAAAGCGGCTGGACCGGATTCGTCGAAGCTCTCGTTTTCATAGCAATTCTGTTGGCAGGTCTTGTCTACCTGTTCCGAGTGGGCGCCCTTGATTGGGCTCCGGAAGCTCGTCGCAAGCGGCAGGCGAAGCTGAAACAATGAGGCTTTGGCGATGCAATACAATCTCACCAGGATCGACCCGGATGCTCCTAACGAGCAGTACCCCATCGGCGAACGGGAAACCGTTTCCGATCCGTTAGAAGATCAAGTCCACAAAAACATCTACATGGGCAAACTCGAAGACGTGCTGAGTGGCGCGGTCAACTGGGGGCGTAAGAATTCCCTATGGCCGTATAACTTCGGCCTTTCGTGCTGCTACGTGGAAATGACCACCGCCTTCACGGCGCCCCACGACATCGCGCGCTTCGGCGCCGAAGTAATCCGGGCATCGCCGCGCCAGGCGGATTTCATGGTTATCGCCGGTACCTGCTTCATCAAGATGGCGCCGATCATTCAGCGTCTCTACGAGCAAATGCTCGAGCCGAAGTGGGTTATCTCCATGGGTTCGTGCGCCAACTCCGGGGGCATGTACGACATCTACTCCGTGGTTCAGGGGGTGGACAAGTTCCTGCCCGTGGACGTCTACGTGCCTGGCTGCCCGCCCCGCCCGGAAGCATTCCTGCAAGGCTTGATGCTGTTGCAGGAATCGATTGGCAAGGAGCGTCGCCCACTGTCCTGGGTGGTCGGAGATCAAGGTGTTTACCGCGCCGAGATGCCGTCCCAAAAGGAACAGCGCCGCGAACAGCGAATCGCAGTCACCAACCTGCGCAGCCCCGACGAAGTCTGATCCAGCCCGCTTCTTTCATAGAACGAAAACCTGGCCTCATTCTTTACGTTGACCGAAAGCGATAAAAAACCATGACTACAGGCAGTGCTCTGTATATCCCGCCTTATAAGGCAGACGACCAGGATGTGGTCGTCGAACTCAATAACCGTTTTGGCCCTGACGCCTTTACCGCCCAGGCCACACGCACCGGTATGCCGGTGCTGTGGGTGGCACGTGCCAGGCTCATCGAAGTCCTGACTTTCCTGCGCAACCTGCCCAAGCCGTACGTCATGCTCTATGACCTGCATGGCGTGGACGAGCGTCTGCGCACCAAGCGCCAGGGCCTGCCAAGCGACGCCGACTTCACTGTGTTCTATCACCTGATGTCGCTGGAACGTAACAGCGACGTGATGATCAAGGTCGCGCTGTCCGAAAGTGACCTGAGCGTGCCGACCGTGACCGGCATCTGGCCCAACGCCAGCTGGTACGAGCGTGAAGTCTGGGATATGTTCGGCATCGACTTCCCGGGCCACCCGCACCTGTCGCGCATCATGATGCCGCCGACCTGGGAAGGTCACCCGCTGCGCAAGGACTTCCCTGCGCGCGCCACCGAATTCGACCCGTTCAGCCTCAACCTGGCCAAGCAGCAGCTTGAAGAAGAAGCGGCGCGTTTCCGTCCGGAAGACTGGGGCATGAAGCGCTCCGGCACCAACGAGGACTACATGTTCCTCAACCTGGGCCCGAACCACCCTTCGGCCCACGGTGCCTTCCGCATCATCCTGCAACTGGACGGTGAAGAAATCGTCGACTGCGTACCGGACATCGGTTATCACCACCGTGGCGCCGAAAAGATGGCCGAACGTCAGTCCTGGCACAGCTTCATCCCGTACACCGACCGTATCGACTACCTCGGCGGCGTGATGAACAACCTGCCGTACGTGCTCTCGGTCGAGAAGCTGGCCGGCATCAAGGTGCCGGACCGTGTCGACACCATCCGCATCATGATGGCCGAGTTCTTCCGGATCACCAGCCACCTGCTGTTCCTGGGTACCTATATCCAGGACGTCGGCGCCATGACCCCGGTGTTCTTCACCTTCACCGACCGTCAGCGCGCCTACAAGGTCATCGAAGCCATCACCGGTTTCCGCCTGCACCCGGCCTGGTACCGCATCGGTGGCGTGGCCCACGACCTGCCCAATGGCTGGGAACGCCTGGTCAAGGAATTCATCGACTGGATGCCCAAGCGCCTGGACGAGTACCAAAAGGCTGCGTTGGATAACAGCATCCTCAAGGGCCGTACCATTGGCGTTGCGCAGTACAACACCAAGGAAGCCCTGGAATGGGGCGTCACCGGTGCCGGCCTGCGTTCCACCGGCTGCGATTTCGACCTGCGTAAAGCTCGCCCCTACTCCGGCTACCAGAACTTCGAGTTCGAAGTACCGCTGGCGGCCAACGGCGATGCCTACGACCGTTGCATCGTGCGCGTCGAAGAAATGCGCCAGAGCCTCAAAATCATCGAGCAATGCATGCGCAACATGCCGGCAGGCCCGTACAAGGCGGATCACCCGCTGACCACGCCGCCGCCCAAAGAGCGCACGCTGCAGCACATCGAAACCCTGATCACGCACTTCCTGCAGGTTTCGTGGGGCCCGGTCATGCCGGCCAACGAATCCTTCCAGATGATTGAAGCGACCAAGGGTATCAACAGTTATTACCTGACGAGCGATGGCGGCACCATGAGCTACCGCACCCGGATTCGTACACCGAGCTTCCCGCACTTGCAGCAGATCCCTTCGGTGATCAAAGGCGAGATGGTCGCGGACTTGATTGCGTACCTGGGTAGTATCGATTTCGTTATGGCCGACGTGGACCGCTAAGCATGAACAGCACGCTTATCCAGACAGACCGTTTCACCTTGAGTGAAACCGAGCGCTCGGCCATCGAGCACGAGCTGCATCACTACGAAGACCCGCGCGCGGCGTCGATCGAAGCCTTGAAGATCGTCCAGAAGGAGCGCGGCTGGGTGCCGGACGGCGCCCTCTACGCCATCGGCGAAATCCTCGGCATCCCCGCCAGCGACGTTGAAGGCGTGGCGACGTTCTACAGTCAGATCTTCCGCCAGCCGGTCGGCCGCCACATCATTCGCGTGTGCGACAGCATGGTCTGCTACATCGGTGGTCACGAGTCCGTGGTCAGCGAAATTCAGAACAAACTGGGCATCGGCCTCGGCCAGACCACCCCGGACGGCCGCTTCACGCTGCTGCCGGTGTGCTGCCTGGGCAACTGCGACAAGGCGCCGGCGTTGATGATCGACGACGACACATTCGGTGACGTCCAGCCTGCCGGCGTGACCCAATTGCTCGAGGGCTACCCATGACCCTGACATCTTTCGGCCCGGCCAACCGCATCCAGCGGTCGCCCGAAACTCACCCGCTGACCTGGCGCCTGCGCGACGATGCCGAACCGGTATGGTTCGACGAATATCAGGCCAAGAACGGTTACGCCGCCGCGCGCAAAGCCTTCGCCGACATGGCCCAGGACGATATCGTCCAGACCGTGAAAGACGCGGGCCTCAAAGGCCGCGGCGGTGCAGGCTTCCCCACGGGCGTCAAATGGGGCCTGATGCCCAAAGACGAATCCATCAACATCCGCTACCTGCTGTGCAACGCGGATGAAATGGAACCCAACACCTGGAAAGACCGCATGCTGATGGAGCAACTGCCCCATCTGCTGATCGAAGGCATGCTGATCAGCGCCCGCGCGCTGAAAACCTACCGGGGCTATATCTTCCTGCGTGGCGAATACACCACTGCCGCCAAGCACCTCAACCGTGCCGTGGCAGAGGCCAAGGCCGCAGGCCTGCTGGGCAAGAACATCCTCGGTTCGGGGTTCGACTTCGAACTGTTCGTGCACACCGGCGCCGGGCGTTATATCTGCGGTGAAGAAACCGCGCTGATCAATTCCCTCGAAGGCCGCCGCGCCAACCCGCGCTCCAAGCCGCCCTTCCCCGCCGCCGTGGGCGTGTGGGGCAAGCCGACCTGCGTGAACAACGTCGAAACCCTGTGCAACGTGCCGGCGATCATCGCCGACGGCGTGGACTGGTACAAATCCCTGGCCCGCGAAGGCAGCGAAGACATGGGCACCAAGCTCATGGGCTTCTCCGGCAAGGTCAAGAACCCTGGCCTGTGGGAGCTGCCGTTCGGCGTGACCGCGCGCGAGCTGTTCGAGGACTACGCCGGCGGCATGCGCGACGGCTATACCCTGAAAGCCTGGCAGCCAGGCGGCGCCGGTACCGGCTTCCTGTTGCCCGAACACCTCGACGCACAAATGTACGCCGGCGGCATCGGCAAGGTCGGCACCCGTATGGGTACGGGCCTGGCGATGGCGGTGGACAACACCGTCAACATGGTGTCCTTGCTGCGCAACATGGAGCAGTTCTTTGCCCGTGAATCGTGCGGGTTCTGCACCCCATGCCGCGACGGCCTGCCGTGGAGCGTCAAGCTGCTGATGGCCCTGGAAAAAGGCGAAGGCCGCGAGGGTGATATCGAGACCCTGCTGGGCCTGGTCGGCTTCCTCGGCCCAGGCAAGACCTTCTGTGCTCACGCACCGGGCGCCGTGGAGCCATTGGGCAGCGCAATCAAATACTTCCGCTCTGAATTCGAGGCCGGCATCGCGCCAACCCGCGCGGGCGACCTCAATCAGGTGGTATCACCGACCATGGTCGGTGCGTAACGCTTAAAAAAGCGAAGGGTCCGTGCCCTTCGCTTTTCTCATGTGCTGACGCCTTGAAGGCTGTGTAGATGCACATGAATAACAAGATTCCATTAGCCACGCCCGCTGACAACGGGCCAACGAAGAACTTTGAACCATGGCCACTATCCACGTAGACGGCAAAGCGCTCGAAGTCGATGGGGCGGACAACCTGTTACAGGCATGTCTGTCACTCGGTCTCGACATCCCTTATTTCTGCTGGCACCCGGCGCTCGGCAGCGTCGGTGCCTGTCGCCAGTGTGCGGTCAAGCAGTACACCGACGAGAACGACACCCGTGGTCGTATCGTCATGTCCTGCATGACACCGGCCACCGACAACACCTGGATCTCCATCGACGATGAAGAATCCAAGGCGTTCCGCGCCAGTGTCGTCGAGTGGCTGATGACCAACCACCCCCACGACTGCCCGGTCTGTGAGGAAGGCGGTCACTGCCACCTGCAGGACATGACGGTGATGACCGGCCACAACGAGCGCCGTTATCGCTTCACCAAGCGTACCCACCAGAACCAGGACCTCGGCCCGTTCATCTCCCATGAGATGAACCGCTGCATCGCCTGCTACCGCTGCGTACGTTTCTATAAAGACTACGCCGGCGGCACCGACCTCGGCGTATTCGGCGCCCACGACAACGTGTACTTCGGTCGCGTTGAAGACGGCGTGCTCGAAAGCGAATTCTCCGGCAACCTCACCGAGGTCTGCCCCACCGGCGTGTTCACCGACAAGACTCACTCCGAGCGCTACAACCGCAAGTGGGACATGCAATTCGCCCCGAGCATCTGCCATGGCTGCTCCAGCGGTTGCAACATCTCCCCGGGCGAGCGCTACGGTGAACTGCGTCGCATCGAAAACCGCTTCAACGGTTCGGTCAACCAGTACTTCCTGTGCGACCGTGGCCGTTTCGGCTATGGCTATGTCAACCGCGAAGACCGCCCACGCCAGCCGCTGCTGGCCGATGGCGCCAAGCTGAGCCTGGACGCGGCGCTGGACAAAGCCGCCGATCTGCTGCGCGGCCGTAACATCGTCGGTATCGGCTCGCCCCGCGCCAGCCTCGAAAGCAATTTCGCCTTGCGCGAACTGGTCGGCGCCGAGCACTTCTACAGCGGCATCGAAGCCGGTGAGCTGGAACGCATCCGCCTGGTCCTGCAAGTGCTGAACGACAGCCCGCTGCCGGTGCCGAACATGCGCGACATCGAAGACCACGACGCCATCTTCGTCCTCGGTGAAGACCTGACCCAGACCGCCGCGCGTATCGCGCTGTCCCTGCGTCAGTCGGTCAAAGGCAAGGCTGAAGAGATGGCCGACGCCATGCGCGTACAGCCCTGGCTTGACGCGGCAGTGAAGAACATCGGCCAGCACGCGCTGAACCCGCTGTTTATCGCCAGCCTGGCTGAAACCAAGCTCGACGATATTGCCGAAGAGTGCGTACACGCCGCACCGGACGACCTGGCCCGCCTCGGGTTCGCCGTAGCCCATGCCCTCGACGCCAGCGCCCCTGCCGTCGAAGGCCTGGATACTGAAGCCGCCGAACTGGCCCAACGCATTGCCGACGCCCTGCTGGCGGCCAAGCGTCCATTGATCATTGCCGGTACCTCGCTGGGTTCCAAGGCGCTGATCGAAGCGGCGGCCAACATCGCCAAGGCGTTGAAGCTGCGCGACAAGAACGGCTCCATCAGCCTGGTTGTACCGGAAGCCAACAGCCTCGGCCTGGCCATGCTCGGTGGCGAGTCCGTGGATGCTGCCCTGCAAGCGGTGATCGACGGCAACGCCGACGCCATCGTGGTGCTGGAAAACGATCTGTACACCCGGACCGATGCGGCCAAGGTTGACGCTGCGCTGAACGCCGCCAAGGTGCTGATCGTCGCCGACCACCAGAAGACCGCCACCAGCGACCGCGCCGACCTGGTACTGCCGGCCGCCACCTTCGCCGAAGGCGACGGCACCCTGGTCAGCCAGGAAGGCCGCGCCCAGCGCTTCTTCCAGGTGTTCGATCCGAAGTACATGGATGCCAGCATCCTGGTTCACGAAGGCTGGCGCTGGCTGCATGCCCTGCGCGCCACCCTGCTGAACCAGCCGATCGACTGGACCCAGCTCGACCACGTCACCGCCGCCACTGCCGCGAGCGCGCCGCAGCTTGCCCGGATTGTCGACGCCGCGCCGTCCGCCGCGTTCCGCATCAAGGGTCTGAAACTGGCCCGTGAGCCGCTGCGTTATTCCGGTCGTACCGCCATGCGCGCCGATATCAGCGTGCATGAACCGCGTACGCCGCAGGATATCGACACCGCGTTTGCCTTCTCCATGGAAGGCTACTCGGGGTCGGCCGAACCGCGTCAGCAGGTGCCGTTCGCCTGGTCGCCGGGGTGGAACTCGCCACAGGCCTGGAACAAGTTCCAGGACGAAGTCGGTGGCCACATCCGTGCCGGCGACCCGGGCACCCGCCTGATCGAAACCCAGGGCGATTCGCTGAACTGGTTCGCCGCCATACCGCGTCCGTTCAACCCGGCCCAGGGCACCTGGCAGGTTGTGCCGTTCTTCCACCTGTTCGGCAGCGAAGAGAACTCTTCCAAAGCCGCGCCGGTACAAGAGCGCATTCCGCAAGCCTACGTGTCCGTGGCCAAGTCCGAAGCCGACCGCCTGGGCGTCAACGACGGTGCCCTGCTCAGCCTGAACGTGGCCGGCCAGACCCTGCGTCTGCCGCTGCGTATCAACGAAGCGTTGGGCGCCGGCCTGGTTGCACTGCCTAAAGGCCTCGCCGGCATCCCGCCTGCGATCGAAGGTTTTACCGTTGACGGTCTGCAGGAGGCAGCGCAATGACCTGGTTCACCCCTGAAGTGATCGACGTGATCATCTCGGTCGTCAAGGCTATCGTGATCCTGTTGGCCGTGGTTGTGGCGGGCGCCCTGCTCAGCTTCATCGAACGTCGCCTGTTGGGCTGGTGGCAGGACCGTTACGGTCCGAACCGTGTCGGCCCGTTCGGCATGTTCCAGATCGCCGCCGACATGCTGAAGATGTTCTTCAAGGAAGACTGGACTCCGCCGTTTGCCGACAAGGTGATCTTCACCCTGGCACCGGTCGTGGCCATGAGCGCCTTGCTGATCGCCTTCGCGATCATCCCGATCACCCCGACCTGGGGCGTGGCGGACCTGAACATCGGCTTGCTGTTCTTCTTCGCCATGGCCGGCCTGTCGGTCTACGCGGTGCTGTTCGCCGGTTGGTCGAGCAACAACAAGTTCGCCCTGCTGGGCAGCTTGCGGGCCTCGGCCCAGACCGTGTCCTACGAAGTGTTCATGGGCCTGGCGCTGATGGGCATCGTGGTGCAGGTCGGCTCGTTCAACATGCGCGACATCGTCGAGTACCAGGCGCAGAACCTGTGGTTCATCATTCCGCAGTTCTTTGGCTTCTGTACCTTCTTCATCGCTGGCGTGGCCGTGACTCACCGTCACCCGTTCGACCAGCCGGAAGCGGAACAGGAACTGGCCGACGGTTACCACATTGAATACGCCGGTATGAAGTGGGGCATGTTCTTTGTCGGTGAGTACATCGGCATCATCTTGATCTCGGCCCTGCTGGTCACGCTGTTCTTCGGCGGCTGGCATGGTCCATTCGGCATCCTGCCGCAGTTGGCGTTCTTCTGGTTCTTCCTCAAGACCGCGTTCTTCATCATGTTGTTTATCCTGCTGCGCGCTTCCATTCCGCGTCCACGATACGACCAGGTGATGGATTTCAGCTGGCGCTTCTGCCTACCGCTGACCCTGATCAATTTGCTGGTGACCGCTGCCGTTGTGTTGTTGAACACGCCAGCGGGCGCGGTTCAGTGAGGATTTGACCCATGTTCAAATATATTGGCGACATCGTTAAGGGTACCGGTACCCAGTTGCGAAGCCTGGTGATGGTTTTCGGCCACGGCTTTCGCAAACGCGACACCCTGCAATACCCGGAAGAAGCGGTGTACCTGCCGCCGCGCTATCGCGGCCGCATCGTACTGACCCGCGACCCCGATGGCGAAGAGCGTTGCGTAGCCTGCAACCTGTGCGCCGTGGCGTGCCCGGTGGGTTGCATCTCCCTGCAGAAAGCTGAAACCGAAGACGGTCGCTGGTACCCGGACTTCTTCCGCATCAATTTCTCGCGCTGCATTTTCTGCGGCCTCTGCGAGGAAGCTTGCCCGACCACCGCGATCCAGCTCACACCGGATTTCGAGATGGCCGAGTTCAAACGTCAGGACCTGGTGTACGAGAAAGAAGATCTTTTGATTTCCGGTCCCGGTAAAAACCCTGATTACAACTTCTATCGTGTTGCAGGTATGGCCGTTGCCGGTAAGCCCAAAGGCGCCGCACAAAACGAAGCCGAGCCGATCAACGTGAAGAGCTTGCTGCCTTAAGGAAGAAAGATGGAATTCGCTTTCTATTTCGCATCGGGTATCGCGGTTGTGTCCACGCTTCGCGTGATCACCAACACCAACCCCGTGCACGCCCTGCTCTACCTGATCATTTCGCTGATCGCCGTGGCCATGACCTTCTTCAGCCTCGGCGCACCGTTCGCCGGTGTGCTGGAAGTGATCGCCTACGCCGGCGCCATCATGGTGCTGTTCGTGTTTGTGGTGATGATGCTCAACCTGGGTCCGGCTTCGGTCGCCCAGGAACGCGTCTGGCTCAAGCCCGGCATCTGGCTCGGCCCGGTTGTCCTCGCGGCGCTGCTGCTGGGTGAACTGCTGTATGTGCTGTTCGCTCACCAGAGCGGCCAGGCCATCGGCCACACCACCGTGGATGCGAAAGCCGTCGGCATCAGCCTGTTCGGCCCGTACCTGCTGGTGGTCGAACTGGCGTCGATGCTGCTGCTCGCCGCAGCCGTCACCGCCTTCCACTTGGGCCGCAACGAAGCCAAGGAGCAATGACGATGCCTGCTATCCCTTTGGAGCATGGTCTGGCGGTCGCCGGCATCCTGTTCTGCCTTGGCCTGGTCGGCCTGATGGTTCGCCGTAACATTTTGTTCGTGTTGATGAGCCTGGAAATCATGATGAACGCCGCCGCACTGGCGTTCATCGTCGCGGGTGCACGTTGGGGCCAGCCGGATGGACAAGTCATGTTCATCCTGGTGATCAGCCTGGCAGCCGCCGAGGCCAGTATCGGCCTGGCGATCCTGCTGCAGCTGTACCGTCGCTTCCACACGCTTGATATCGACGCTGCCAGTGAGATGCGCGGATGAACATGATCTTTCTGACTTTCCTGTTTCCCCTGATCGGTTTCCTGCTGCTGTCGTTCTCTCGCGGGCGCTGGTCGGAAAACCTGTCCGCGCTGATCGGCGTGGGTTCGATTGGCCTGTCGGCAATCGTCGCCGCCTACGTCATCTGGCAATTCAACGTGGCGCCGCCGGAAGGCGGTCACTACACCCTGGTGCTGTGGCAGTGGATGTCGGTGGAAGGCTTCAAGCCCAACTTCGCCCTCTACATCGACGGCCTGTCGATCACCATGCTCGGCGTAGTGGTCGGCGTAGGTTTCCTGATCCACCTGTTCGCGTCCTGGTACATGCGCGGTGAAGCGGGCTACTCGCGCTTCTTCTCGTACACCAACCTGTTTATCGCCAGCATGCTGTTCCTGGTGCTCGGCGATAACCTGTTGTTCTTGTACTTCGGCTGGGAAGGCGTGGGTCTGTGCTCGTACCTGTTGATCGGTTTCTACTACAGCAACCGCAACAACGGTAATGCCGCGCTCAAGGCGTTTATCGTCACCCGTATCGGCGACGTGTTCATGGCCATCGGCCTGTTCATCCTGTTCCAACAGGTGGGCACGCTGAACATCCAGGAACTGCTGGTACTGGCACCGCAGAAATTCCAGATCGGCGACTTCTGGATCACTCTGGCCACGCTGATGCTGCTGGGCGGCGCCGTGGGTAAATCCGCGCAACTGCCACTGCAGACCTGGCTGGCGGACGCGATGGCCGGCCCTACCCCGGTGTCGGCACTGATCCACGCCGCAACGATGGTGACCGCCGGTGTCTACCTGATCGCCCGTACCCACGGCCTGTTCACCCTGGCGCCGGAGATCCTGCACCTGGTGGGCCTGGTCGGCGGCGTGACCCTGGTACTGGCCGGCTTCGCCGCGCTGGTACAGACCGACATCAAGCGCATCCTCGCCTACTCGACCATGAGCCAGATCGGCTACATGTTCCTGGCCCTGGGCGTCGGCGCCTGGGACGCGGCGATCTTCCACCTGATGACCCACGCCTTCTTCAAGGCCCTGCTGTTCCTCGCTTCCGGTGCGGTGATCGTGGCCTGCCACCACGAGCAGAACATCTTCAAGATGGGCGGCCTGTGGAAGAAACTGCCATTGGCCTATGCCAGCTTCATCGTCGGTGGTGCCGCCCTGGCCGCCCTGCCGCTGGTGACCGCCGGTTTCTACTCCAAGGATGAAATCCTCTGGGAAGCCTTTGCCAGCGGTAACCAGAACCTGCTGTACGCAGGCCTGGTCGGTGCCTTCATGACCTCGCTGTACACCTTCCGCCTGATCTTCATCACCTTCCACGGTGAAGCCAAGACCGAAGCACACGCAGGCCACGGCATCTCGCATTGGCTGCCACTGTCGGTGCTGATCATCCTGTCGACTTTCATCGGCGCCATGATCACTCCGCCACTGGCCGGCGTATTGCCGGAAAGCGTGGGCCATGCCGGCGGCGACGCCAAGCACAGCCTGGAAATCGCCTCGGGCGCCATTGCCATTGCCGGTATCCTGCTGGCGGCCCTGCTGTTCCTCGGCAAGCGCCGCTTCGTGACCGCCGTGGCCAACAGTGGCATCGGCCGTTTCCTGTCGGCCTGGTGGTTCGCTGCCTGGGGCTTCGACTGGATCTACGACAAACTGTTCGTCAAGCCGTACCTGGCCATCAGCCATGTACTGCGTAAAGACCCGCTCGACCAGACCATTGGTTTGATCCCGCGCGCGGCCAAAGGCGGTCACACAGCCTTGAGCCGCAGCGAGACCGGCCAATTGCGTTGGTATGCGGCTTCCATGGCGGCTGGCGCCGTGCTGGTGATCGGCGCCATCGTAGTGGTAGCGGTCTGATATGAACTTTGCGAACTTGCGAAAGGAAACGAGCCCGTCATGATTCTGCCCTGGCTAATCCTGATCCCCTTTATCGGCGGCCTGCTCTGCTGGATGGGTGAACGCTTCGGCGCCACCCTCCCCCGCTGGATTGCGTTGCTGACCATGTCCCTGGAACTCGCGCTCGGCCTCTGGCTGTGGGCCCATGGCGACTATTCATTTGCTCCGGCACCGGGTGTCGATCCGACGTTCGCGCTTGAATTCAAGCACGTGTGGATCCAGCGCTTCGGCATCAACGTGCACCTGGCCCTCGACGGCCTGTCGCTGTTGATGATCCTGCTGACCGGCCTGCTAGGTATCCTCTCGGTACTCTGCTCCTGGAAAGAGATCCAGCGTCACGTGGGCTTCTTCCACCTGAACCTGATGTGGATCCTGGGCGGCGTGGTCGGCGTGTTCCTCGCCCTCGACCTGTTCATGTTCTTCTTCTTCTGGGAAATGATGCTGGTGCCGATGTACTTCCTCATCGCGCTCTGGGGTCACAGTTCTTCGGACGGCAAGAAAACCCGGATCTACGCGGCGACCAAGTTCTTCATCTTTACCCAGGCTTCCGGCCTGATCATGTTGGTGGCGATCCTGGGTCTGGTACTGGTCAATTTCAACAACACCGGCGTGATTACCTTCAACTACGCCGATCTGTTGAAGACCAAGATGTCGCTGACCACCGAGTACGTGCTGATGCTGGGCTTCTTCATCGCCTTTGCGGTGAAGCTGCCGGTGGTGCCGTTCCACTCCTGGCTGCCGGATGCGCACGCCCAGGCACCGACCGCCGGTTCCGTCGACCTGGCCGGTATCCTGCTGAAGACCGCTGCGTATGGTCTGCTGCGTTTTGCCCTGCCGCTGTTCCCGAATGCTTCGGCCGAGTTTGCGCCGATTGCCATGACCCTGGGTCTGATCGGGATTTTCTACGGTGCGTTCCTGGCTTTCGCGCAAACCGACATCAAGCGTCTGATTGCCTTCTCGTCCGTTTCCCACATGGGCTTCGTACTGATCGGCATCTACTCGGGCAGCCAACTGGCGTTGCAAGGCGCAGTGATCCAGATGTTGGCCCACGGTGTCTCGGCCGCGGCCCTGTTTATCCTGAGTGGTCAGCTGTACGAGCGCCTGCACACCCGTGACATGCGTGAGATGGGGGGCGTGTGGTCGCGCATTGCCTACCTGCCGGCGATCAGCCTGTTCTTCGCCGCCGCGTCCCTGGGCCTGCCGGGCACCGGCAACTTCATCGGCGAGTTCCTGATCCTGATGGGCGCGTTCGTACAGACGCCGTGGATCAGCGCCATCGCCACCTCGGGCCTGGTATTCGGTTCGGTCTACTCGCTGATCATGATCCACCGCGCTTACTTCGGCCCGGCCAAGTCCGACACCGTCCTGAAAGGGATGGATGCGCGCGAACTGATCATGGTGCTCGGTCTTGCGGTATTGCTGATCTATATCGGCGTGTACCCGCAACCGTTCCTGGACACGTCTGCCGCAACGATGCATGGCGTGCAGCAGTGGTTCGGCACCGCCTTCTCTCAACTCGCTTCGGCCCGGTAAGAGCGCTATGGAATTCACGATCCAACACTTTATCGCGCTTGCGCCGCTGCTGATCACCAGCCTCACCATCGTGGTGGTGATGCTGGCGATCGCCTGGCGCCGCAATCACTCGCAAACGTTCCTGCTGTCCTGTGCCGGGTTGAACCTGGCCCTGCTGTCGATCATTCCGGCCCTCAAGGTCGCGCCGTTAGCGGTCACCCCGCTGATGATGATCGATGACTTCGCACTGCTGTACATCGCGCTGATCCTGGTGGCCACCCTGGCGTGCGTCACCCTCGCCCACGCCTACCTCGGCGAAGGCGGCACCGGCTACCCGGGCAACCGCGAAGAGCTGTACCTGCTGATCCTGCTGGCTGCGGCCGGCGGTATCGTGCTGGTCAGCGCGCAGCACCTGGCCGGCTTGTTCATCGGCCTGGAACTGCTGTCGATCCCGACCTACGGCCTGGTGGCCTACGCCTTCTTCAACAAGCGCTCTCTGGAAGCCGGCATCAAGTACATGGTGCTGTCGGCCGCCGGTTCCGCGTTCCTGTTGTTCGGTATGGCCCTGCTCTACGCCGAAGCCGGCAGCCTGAGCTTCACCGGTATCGGCCATGCCCTGGCCGCCACCCACCTGCCTGCACCGATCGCCCAGCTGGGCCTGGCCATGATGCTGATTGGCCTGGCGTTCAAACTGTCGCTTGTGCCGTTCCACCTGTGGACCCCGGACGTGTACGAAGGCGCCCCGGCGCCGGTGGCTGCGTTCCTGGCCACGGCGTCGAAAGTCGCGGTGTTTGCGGTGATGGTGCGTCTGTTCCAGATCTCCCCTGCCGCCAATACCGGCGTGCTGAGCAACGTGCTGACCGTGATCGCGATTGCGTCGATCCTGTTCGGTAACCTGCTGGCGTTGACCCAGAACAACCTCAAGCGTCTGCTGGGTTATTCGTCCATCGCGCACTTCGGCTACCTGCTGATCGCCCTGGTGGCGAGCAAAGGCCTGGCCGTGGAAGCCATCGGCGTGTACCTGGTCACCTACGTGATCACCAGCCTCGGCGCGTTCGGCGTGATCACATTGATGTCCTCGCCTTACAAAGGCCGTGATGCCGACGCCCTGTACGAATACCGCGGCCTGTTCTGGCGCCGTCCGTACCTGACCGCTGTGCTGACCGTGATGATGCTGTCCCTGGCCGGTATCCCGCTGACCGCAGGCTTTATCGGCAAGTTCTACATCGTCGCTACCGGTGTTGAAGCGCATGAGTGGTGGCTGGTTGCATCGCTGGTACTGGGCAGCGCCATCGGCGTGTTCTACTACCTGCGCGTGATGGTCACCCTGTACCTGATCGAGCCGAACCTGCGGCGTGTGGATGCCGAGCTGCACTGGGAACAGAAAGCCGGTGGCGTAATGCTGCTGGCCATCGCCCTGCTCGCCTTCTTCCTGGGCGTGTACCCACAGCCGTTGCTCACCCTGGTGCAGCATGCGGTGCTGGGTGTTTGATCGCTTAGCGGGATGTGAGTAAACAAAAACGGCGCCTTAGGGGCGCCGTTTTTGCATTGTGGGGATTAGGTTGGAGGTTTGCAGCGCAGTGCCAAGCCGGATTTAGCAGTGCCTTTGGTGGGGCTGCTGCGCAGCCCGGCGCGGGGCAAGCCCGCTCACCACAAAAGCCTGTTCACAATAAGAGCCTGTAGACCACAAGCTCAGTCACCACAAAGCTCCCCCTTATCCAATCAGCCCGCTCACTACAAGCGGATTAGAACGCAATACCGACCTTGAACCCGTACTCGTCACGCTTGAGCTTGGTGTTGTCGGCCACGGGGGAATCTTCATCCAATTTGTATTCGGTGCGGGTGTAGTACAGGCCGGCCATCACTGGCAGGTTGCCCTTCTGGTTCATCAGCAGGCTGACTTCCGCGTACGGATTGGTGCGGTCCTTGAGGTCGACGGAGTCGCTGCCCAGGCCGTCAACCTTGACTTTGACCCGGCCGTCGAGGGTATGACGAGCGCCGGCTTCAACCCGCAGGGTCATGTCATCAAATTGATGGTTGTAACCCAGTGCAGCTTTGGCAAATGGCGATTTGCTGGTCAATTCCAGGTCGTAGCCATTCGTCTGCGGCTCGTAGCGAGTCCAGCTGTAGCCGCCGCCCACGATGACGTCGACAAAGTTGCGTGCGTCCAGGGCGGCACGCCAGCCCAGGTCCAGGTCGGCCTGGCCTTCCTTGAGTTTGTTGTCGCTCTTTTCACCGTATTTGGCTTCGATACCGGCCTGGTAGATAAAGCCGGACTCAGCGGTGAGCTTGTTGCCGAAGGTGTAGAACAGGCCTGCTTCAGGCATGTGCTCCTTGTCGCTCTGGCTGCCGCCTTCGAGTTTGAAATCGTTGTAGCTGCCCTGCAGCCCGAAGATGGAAATCGGGTCGGTGGACGGTGCTGCGAACGCCATCGCCGGCGCGGTGGCCAGGGCGAACAACGAAGCGTTCTTGAGGAATGTTCCGAATAGTTTGGACATCGTTTTACATCTCCTTGTCAGGTGGACAAATTATTCAGGAATCGCTTCGAACCTTCGCACGTGCAAAAGGTTCGAAAAAAATCACCTGATTTTGGAGGTAAAACGGTTCAGCGAATGCTCTAGATCAAGGCTCTTGGCGGCTCGCCCGGATCAAGCCGTCCAGTGCGTCCTTCAAGTGCGGATGCGTCGGCACCTGAATGCCGAAGGTGTCATGCAGCAACGCCAGCAGTTCATCAGTGTGGTGCACCGTACGCTTGGCGCTGGGCCGGTCGAGGTAATGAATCGCGTAGTGCGCGTTGTTCAACGTGTGACGCTCCCCCACGGCCAGCCGCGCGACTTTGAGTTGCCCCAGAAATGGCGAGCCAGGGTGAGTCGAGACATACCAGTTGCCGATTTCATAGTCGATGTCGGCCTGCACTTGCAGGTCGAATACATACAAGCCGCGCCATTCCCCGGCCACCTCGGCCCACAGCGTGTAGCTGCCCTCCCGTGCATCGAAAGTCACACGGTAGGGCTCATGGGCCGTGGCCTGCGCCGCTTGGCTATCAAGCAGTAAGGGACTGCTGGGCACCATGCCGCCGAAGCCCACGTCGGTGATGTAGCGCGCCCCGTCCAGGGTCACCAGGCTCAGGCGATGGGTACGCGCCGTACGCGCGTCCGGCGGGCCGCCCATAACCACTCGCCCCGTGATGCCGCGCGCGTCGAAGCCCAGTTCCTGCAGCAGTATCAGAAACATCTGGTTCAATTCGTAGCAGTAGCCGCCTCGCCCTTCGAACAGCACTTTATGCTCGACGCTCGGCAGATCGATCAGCACCGGCTGGTGCAGCAGGGTCGACAGGCTTTCGAAGGCGAAAGTGCTGACATGACGCAATTGCAGGTCCTGCAGGGTTTGCAGAGTGGGCGGCGGCGGCGTGTCGTAGCCCAGGCGTTGCAGGTAGCGTTGGCAATGGTTGAGTCGAGGCATGGCACGGTCCTTGGGCACGGGCAAAGGCGTCACTATGCCGCGCTCGCGTGCAGACTGTCATTTTGAATGAACCTTTTTAAACGCCTTCCTATCCATTTATAACAAGTCAGGGAGGCACCATGAGTACCGCAAAAATCTACACCATTAATTATCAGCTGCACGGTCAACCGAAGTCCTTTGTAGTACGCGCCGAAGTGATGAATAACGCCGAGGCCTGGCATTGGGCGGCGGTCGACGCCGACATTGCCCACGTGAGTCGCATAGGCCGCGTGGGCCATGAGCAAGTAAAGAAAACCACCCGTCCGTGGGCGGAGAAATACGGCATCACCGATGTCACCTGGATGCCACCTAAATAACCCCATCCCCTTAACGAAAAAGCCCCGCTCAATCGAGCGGGGCCTGCCTTAATTCTTCAAGTCGCCCAACGGATCGTAGGGCGGCTTTTTTTCCGGTTGATCCTTCTTGTCCCTGTCCAACGGCGCGATGGCCGGGCCGATGGGGTCGACCTGCGGGTCAGCGACATCCGGCGAGTCCGGGTCGAAACCCAGCTCATCCTTGCCGCTGGCATGCTCGCTGGAGCGTGGGCCTTTGTCTGGAGCGTTCATGGGTGTCTCCTCTAGAGCGGACGGGCTTTATCGTGAAGGTGTTCCAGGTCTTGCTCGGCCTGCTCCACATCGTCGTCGGTGTCCGGACGATCCGCCGGGTCATTGGGACGCAGGGCGTCGTTGTCGCGCTCTTCTTCGCCGGGGGTACGGTTGGGGTCCGGCGTGCCGGGCGGCGGTTGTTTGTATTCGGGCATGGTGGTTCACCTCGCAAAGGTTGGTGGCCTGCATCGATTTAGAGAAAGCCCTGCGCACCAACGTTCAACTTGTTTGCCCAGGCGTGCGATGATGCCGCACCGCCACCCTCTGGAGACCTACCCCGGATGTTCGAGCTCAAACCCTGCGATCCTGCCACCTACCGTCGACAGACCCGCCGCAGCACGCTGATCGTGGCCTTACTGTTCCTGGCCCTGGCCATGCTGCTGTCGAGCCTGGCGGTGATGCTGTTCGGCGAACCTGGCGGGGACAATTTTCGTTTCAATGTCGGTGGTGTATTCGCGGGTGTGCTGATCACCGTGGCGCTGGTGCGCGGCCCGTTCTGGAGCCAGGCGTGGCTGGCGCCGGCGGTGTATGGCTGGCAGCTCAAGCGCAGCCTGATGAGAGTGACCAATGTGATGCACAACGTTACCGAGCGGGTGCAGGCCAACGATCCGACGGCCATGAAGCTATTGCGCTTCTATCATCTGGGGCTGACCCAGATGCACGCACTGGATGCCAACTCCAGCGCCCAGGCACAGTTGGTCGGTGAGATGCAGGCCCACGCCGGCAAGATGCAGGCGCTGGGGTTGGACACCGACCAGACCCGCCTGGACCCCGCCTGGCTCGACCGCATCAAGAGCGCCTGAGTCACACCACCGTGGGGCGTGCGCGCCAGCAAAACAGTGCACTCACGGCGATGGCCGCGCCGGCCAGGCCGAACACCAGCGGTGCTGACGCCACCGGCAGCAACACCCCCGCCAGCAGCGGCCCGAGGCCTGCGCCGATGTCGCGCCACACCGCATTGGATGCCAGCGCCGATACACGCATCGCACCGGGATTGCGCTCGGCCACCAGGGTGGTTACCAAGGGCAGTTGCAAGGCGCGCAATACCAACACCGCCGCCGCCCCGAGAATCACCCAATGGCTGCCGAACGCGCTCAACGCCAGGGCACTCAAGAACGAAAACAGCAGCAACATCGACGTCGCGCCGAAGCGTTGCGCCGCCTGCCCGCCCAAGGGGCTCAAAAGCAGCTCCGACACATACCGCAACGCCATCAGGCCGCCGGCGATCAGCACCGCGTTACCGCCCATACTCTTCTGCGCTTGAATCGACAGGCCAAAGATAAACAGCCCATCCAGCGCCACGCCCTCAATAAACGACCACAGGGCCACACTGTCGGGCCATCTGAAGCGACGTACGCCACTGTTTTGCAAGGCATGGCCGGCGCTGGGTAAGCCGCGCGCCATCCACACCCCAACCAGGCAACAGCCGGCCAGGAGCATAAAGATCGGACGCGGCCCGGCCCATACTGTGAGCCAGCCGCCAAACGGCAGCGCGAGCATCGGTCCCAAGGCGACCAACGCCCGCGAACGCCCCGCGCGTCGTGCGGCACCCGCCGGCTCGGCGGTCGCCAGCACTTGGGTCGACAGGTTCAGCGCGGCGAAACACAGCCCCCACACCAGCCGCAACCCCAGCAAGGCGGCAAACCCGCACAGCAGCGAATTGCCGACGGCGCACAGGGCGGCCGCGCCGGCGGCGATCATGCAGGTCAGACGATCACCGTGGCGCGCGTAAAAATTCAGTACATGCCGGTAGCCGAAGATCCGCACCAGGCGATTGGCCGCCAGCAACACCCCGGCCTGGGCCAGGGTGATGCCAAAGGCCTGGGATTGCATGGGCAGCAACAGGTAGAGCAGGACATCGCTGGGCAGGCACAGGGCGAGAGTCAGCGCGGCGCGCCGTGAGGTGGAGTCGGCAGAGCGTTGGGCCTGGCTGGACATAAATCTGAAACATCCCGAAATCTTCAGGCGGTCAAGGTAGCGTTCCTCCACGGTTTTTTACAATGTCCGGTCAGCCCTTTTGCAGAGGACGATCACCGTGAGCCGCTGACCATACCCCCAGAAACTTCCTACATCCATGATGCTGCGTTCTCTGCACCCTTTGCGCTTTCCTTCATCCCTACTGCGAGAGCCCATCCATGTGCAACGCTCAACACCCTGCTGATGCCCCTTTAAACAACGGCCGCCGCAACTTTCTGCGCCTCACCGGCGTCGGCGCGGGAGCGATCATGCTGGCCGGTGCCTTGCCTGCCAGCCTGGTGAACGCGGCGCCTGCGCCTAAAGTCGCCAACGATCTCAACCCACAACAGGCATTGAAACGCTTGATGGAAGGCAACCAGCGTTACGTCGATGGGGTTACCAAGCGCCATGATTTCACGCATGAACGCGAGGCTCTGGTGGGCGGTCAGAACCCCTTCGTCGCGGTGCTCAGCTGCGCCGATTCGCGGATCGCGCCGGAATACGCCTTCGATACCGGCCGCGGCGACCTCTTTGCGGTGCGGGTGGCGGGTAATTTCGTCACCGAGGACGGGCTGGCCAGTCTCGAATACGCCGTGGCAGTGCTGGGTACACCGCTGATCATGGTGCTGGGGCACGACCGCTGCGGCGCCGTGGCGGCCGGGGTCAAGGCCGTCAAGGACAGCGCGCGCTTCCCCGGCAAAATCCAGGGCCTGGCCGACGCACTCAAACCGTCCGTCACCAAAGTGCTCAAGGCGCCGGGCGACACCCTGGATAACGCCATCGCACAAAACGTCCAGGACACGGTGGCACGGCTCAAGGCCGAATCAAGCCTGCTGAGCGATGCCCTGGCCAAAGGCACGTTGCAAATTGTCGGCGGCGTATACCGCCTGCACAGTGGCGAGGTTGAGCTGATCGGCTGATCCACCCCCGCAGCCGGTTCAGCCGGCGAGTGCGCTCAGGTCCAGATGGCCATCGAGTATCGGCGGGCACCAGTAATAGCCCCCGGTCAACGGCGTGCTGATGCGGTACAGGCCGTCGACAATCCCGTCTTCCAGACCGCTCATGCGGCGCAGCTGCGCTTCGAATGCATCAAAGGAGTGGCCGAAGGCGAGAAACATTAACCCGGCCTGGCCATTCTCGGCCCAGGGCATGGAGCGGCGCACCACGAAGGCTTCGGGAGTGAAACTCTCCTGAGCGGTGCGCTTGGTGTGGGCGGACTCAGGCGCGTCTTCCAACTCTTCGTTATCGCCATGGCGACGGCCGATAATATGGTCGCGCTCCTGGGCCGGCAGCGCGGCGAAACCGTCGAGGTCGTGCCGCCACTGCTGAAGGGCGGCGAAGCTTGCGCCACTGGCGCTCATCGCAGCGTCGACCGCAGCCTCATCGTGAGGGTTTTCGGTGCCGTCTTCGTAATCGGTGAGGTCGAAGCCTGTCTTGTAGCGGAAACCTTCAAGCGACTGCACCAGGCGAAACGCGGGGGCCAGGGCCTTTTCGAATGCGCGAGCGCGCAACAGCAGTTCGCCACGATCCACACCATGCAGCCATACCCACAACGCCTGCTGGGTCGACGGGTTATGTGCCCCCGGCCCGCTGATCGGTGCAAACGGCCGCAGACCGTCAATCGTCGCGCCCAGTGCAGTCACCAGCGGCTCGCCGAGGCCGACCACCGCCGCCGCATCGGTCAACCGCACCAGGGCGTCCAGCGCGACGGGCACAGCGGCCAGGGAATCCACGGCAAAAAACAGATGGCGTGCCTGCAACGGCACCGGTGCGGCAAGAATGCCCGGCTGGTACTGACTCATGTGAACTCCTTCAAGAAAGGCGCGCAGTTTACCCGGCACCCGTGGCGCTGCGTACTGCAAAGCGCACAAGCCTTGCCATAGAGCCCTTGGTTGGGTGACTCTCTAGTCAAGCACCAGTCAAGTTTTGTAACCATTACAGGGATAGCGCTATGACCACTCAGCACCTGCTCGCCCAGCTGTTTCCCACTTCCACCGCCCAAATCCCCGAGCAATACCGCCTGGCGGCGCCCATCGAACAGCGTGATTACCTGGTGGACGGCCAGTTGCAGGTGTGGCACGGCCCATTGGCCCAGGTCCACAGCCCGGTGCAGTTGGGTGATCAGCGCGTGGTGATCGGCAGCACGCCGCTGTTGGACGCCGACACCGCCCTCACCGCCCTTGATGCCGCCGTGCGCGCCTATGATCGTGGCCAGGGCGAATGGCCGACGATGCGCGTGGTCGACCGCATCCGCCACGTCGAAGCGTTTTTGCGGCGCATGCGCGAACAGCGTGATGCGGTGGTCAAGCTGCTGATGTGGGAGATCGGCAAGAACCTCAAGGACTCGCAGAAAGAATTCGACCGCACCTGCGACTACATCACCGACACCATCAATGCCCTCAAGGAACTGGACCGCCGCAGCAGCCGCTTCGAGTTGGAACAGGACACTCTCGGGCAGATCCGCCGCGTGCCCCTGGGCGTGGCGCTGTGCATGGGCCCCTACAACTACCCGCTCAACGAAACGTTCACCACGCTGATCCCGGCGCTGATCATGGGCAACACCGTGGTGTTCAAGCCGGCCAAGCTCGGCGTGCTGCTGATTCGCCCATTGCTGGAGGCGTTCCGCGACAGCTTCCCGGCCGGGGTGATCAACGTGATCTATGGCAGCGGCCGCGAAACCGTCAGTGCGCTGATGGCCAGCGGCAAGATCGATATCTTTGCGTTTATCGGCACCAACAAGGCCGCCAGCGATTTGAAAAAACTGCACCCCAAGCCGCACCGCCTGCGAGCCGCCCTCGGCCTGGACGCAAAAAACCCCGGCATCGTGCTGCCGGAGGTGGACTTGGACAATGCCGTCAGCGAAGCGCTCACTGGCTCGCTTTCATTCAACGGCCAGCGCTGCACCGCGCTGAAAATTCTGTTCGTGCATGCAGACGTGGTCGACGCGTTTATCGAGAAATTCAACGCCAGACTGGCGACGCTCAAGCCCGGCATGCCATGGGAAGACGGCGTGTCCCTGACGCCGTTACCGGAAGTCGGCAAGGTGGATTACCTCAACGGCCTGGTGGCCGACGCGGCGCAACACGGCGCCCAGGTGGTGAATGCCAATGGCGGTGCCAGTCGCGGTTCGTTCTTCTACCCGGCGGTGCTGTACCCGGTAAACCCGCAAATGCGTGTGTACCACGAGGAGCAGTTCGGTCCGGTGGTACCGATCGTGCCCTACCGCGACCTGGAGACCGTGATCGACTACGTGCTGGAGTCGGACTTCGGCCAGCAACTGAGCCTGTTCGGCAACAACGCCGAAGCCATCGGGCGCCTGGTGGACACCTTTGCCAACCAGGTTGGGCGCATCAATATCAACGCCCAATGCCAGCGTGGGCCGGACACCTTCCCGTTCAACGGGCGCAAGAACTCGGCCGAAGGCACGCTGTCGGTACATGATGCGTTACGCGTGTTCTCGATCCGCACCCTGGTGGCGACCAAGTTCCAGGACAGCAACAAGGCACTGGTCAGCGAGATCCTGCGCAACCGCGATTCAAGCTTCCTGACCACTGACTACATCTTCTAGGTTCACCTCGGTCAAACCATGTGGGAGAGGGCCTGGCCTCGATAGCGATGTGTCAGCTAACCGATTCTTTACTGATCCACAGTTATCGAGGCATAGGTATCTACACAACGTTGGCTCAACGCTGAATTCCCGGCAGATAGGGCTGTTGTGGCGAGCGGGCTTGTCCCGCGTTGGGCTGCGCAGCAGCCCCAAAACCAGCCTCTACAGAGTGTCTGATACACCACATTCTTCTTTACTGGGGCTGCTTCGCAGCCCAACGCGGGGCAAGCCCGCTCGCCACAGGGGATTTGTCTGGATCTGAAAGTTGTGTAGATACCCATGGTCATCGGGGGCAAGCCCCCTCCCACATTCGAATTGTGTACATCTCCAGAATTGAGGCCCCGTTGTTATCAATGAATCTGCCTATGGTTGCCCGGCGCCTGTTGCGCCCGTTGCTCGACCCCTACCGCCGCTATCGCCATGCCAAGCTGATCCACGCCGTGCGCGTGTCCATCGGGCTGCTGGCGACGATCCTGCTGACCACCGGCCTCAACCTGCCCCACGGAGAGTGGGCGTCGGTGACCATGCTGATCGTCATTGGCGGTTTGCAGCACCACGGCAATATCGGCAAGAAAGCCATGGAACGCGCCTACGGCACACTGATCGGCGCCAGCGTCGGCCTGCTGCTCGTGGTGCAACAGGCCTACTTCGGCCTGCCGCTGCTGACCTATCTGTTGATGTCGATGGTGTGCGGGTTCTTTTCCTATCACGCCATCGGCAAGGGCGGTTACATCGCGCTGCTGTCGGCGATCACGGTGTTTATCGTCGCCGGCCACGGCGACAACCCGATCTCGGATGGCTTGTGGCGCACGGTGGATATCCTTATCGGCATCGTGCTGGCCCTGGCGTTCTCGTTTGCCCTGCCGCTGTACGCCGTGTACTCGTGGCGCTACAACCTTGCCGGTGCGTTGCGCGACTGCGCGCAGATCTACAGCCGGATCATCAACGGCCAGTCGGTCACCGACGACGAACACCTCAAACTGCTCAACCGCCTGAACGCGGCGATGCTGCAATTGCGCTCGCTGATGCCGTCGGTGTCCAAGGAAGTGCGCATCTCCATGACCGAGCTGGACGTGATCCAGCGGCACTTGCGCCTGTGCATCAGCACACTGGAGATACTCGGCAATACCCGGCCGGACCCTCGCGATGAACAGGCGATGGCGCGGATGCAGGTGATGCTGAAGGCCGAGCATCGGCAGATTCGGGTGCAGTTGGTGGGGATGGCGCGGGCGTTGAGGTCGGGGGTGACGGAGCGGTTGGAGAGGTCGAACCTATTGCCTGCAGGCGAAGCTGAATTTGGAAAAACACCTATTTATACCATGCTGGATGGGTATCGATTGTTGACCATACAGCTGGCTGAAAACGTGAATGCGATGCGAGGGGTGTTGGTAAAGCACTCAGGGCAGTGGAAAATTTGAGCACTGGTTTACACATCAAATTGCCAACATCTGTATTTAGACCCAAAGTTCCTTATCGCCCACTCTATTGACAATGGTGCAAGCGAATCCGCCGCCGAAGAGGCATTCAACGCCTTATCGCTCAGTACCGGGGCGAACTGGCTCCTATGGCCCGAGTGCTGCTGAATAACCGTGCTGGTGGCTCAACGCTGACAGGGCCGACAAACGGCGATGATAAGCGGACCGCATAGTGCCTTCATCTCGAAACACTCGTACTGTGTCCTCACGCTGCAGTTGGCGCGTCATGCCCTTAATGTCAATTCAACGATTTTAAATCAACGAATCAATCCAGCGGACGAACGGTCGCGATACCTGTTAACAATGACAGTAGACAAGGTTTTTCCTGCGCTGCCTACTACTGATGCGCAAACAAGAATTGCGCAAATGATCCCATGCAGCGGGTCAAACCATAGGATAAACATGGCGCGCCTTATCAATTATCTCTATCAATAAATCACACTCCCTTGACTAATTGGAATCGCTTAGCGCCGGCTGTCAACCTTGAGAGGATTGCACCATGAGCCAAGTATTAACCACACCAGTGGTAACTAACGTCACGATTATTGGCGACCCCGTACCTGGGTCGTTCCTTCGAGGAAGTTATTTTTATGACGGCACAAGCCCTGAGGAAAATTCTATATATAGATGGTATGTAGACGACGTATCGTTTTTACCTTCCCCCAGTCTTGACTATGAAATAACCCACGAGCACGCCCGAGCAAAGATAAGGTTTTCAGTGACTCCTGTTTCAACCGACGGCAGCATGGGCATAGAAACTTACTCACTGCCGCTTGAGGTTTTTGACGGATATCAGAATATTACTGAAGAGGAAGACCGCAATAGCTTTATGTCGCAGCGGGGCCATTATTCCGTTTATGGTTCGGATCCGAAAGACAGAGTATTCGTCGGCAATGCGGTCGCCTTTTCGCTGACCAACGGTAGCAGCCAAAGTGTCAATGTAAGAGGACGATCTGACTTTGCAGGCGTGCCCCCCGCAGAAATACAGCAGTATCTTAGAAACAACCCCGCCACTCGTATGTTTTCGACCGAGCGAGACTTTGGGGCCTTGGTGCCGGTTTTGGGCAGCACTAAGCGTTTGCTGTTGTGGGGCAACAACATGCTTAATGTGCCTCCTACTCTTGACCTGAATAACATTAAATACGTTTATAGCAATCGTGCTGCCGTTGCTTTCATATACGACAATCCGCCTGGTGGAAAAAACACCATTGGCGCTTTCGGTAGTCCCACCCTCGGAGGCGTAGTGCCCGTCGCAATCCAGACACCACTTTTATTTGATCCCCCCATGGCGATTTATGCGACGGAGTATGCATTTGCTGTGTTAACTCATGAAGGCCGCGTCTATGCATGGGGAAATCCAACGACCGGAGGGACTATCCCTGGGAACATCGCGGATCAACTGATGTATATGAAGGTTGAACGAATCGTTTGCACTGCGAGTGCATTCTGTGCAATTGGGCCGGAACGCTTCGGTGACCCAGAAATCAAACTGGTATTGACTTGGGGCGATGCCAATGGTGGTGGCAATATCCTTGCCCCAGAGATGGAAACCATCATTGATCAGGATGGGGTTGATCAAGTCGTCGCCAATCGTAACGCCTTCTGTGCCATCACCAAACGCAGGAAAAGGGCCGTAAGCTGGGGGTACGCCCCCTATGGCGGCACCATGGGCGACAGCACGAAACAGTTCGCCGCGCGCGGTAACATCATGCTGTGCGTAGGTTCTGCATGGGCGTTTTGCATGGTCAATAGCTCAGGGCAGTCGGAATCATGGGGTGCTGCAGGCTCTGGGGGGGGGTCGCTGACTGACGGTAAAGACGAGGAGGATGTTGACGCCGCACAGTTATTTGAGGAGAGCGGTGCAAAGGAGAGCATTGCAGCGCTCTTCAACGACATGAAGATTGATGACTGGTATCAGCAGCGTATGCGTTCCGTACCGCATAAATGCGAGTGTGATCCGAACACACTGCCGGGTCGCAATCTGAGCGAAGTAGTAACCCCCAATGGGGTAATCAGCATTCATTCAAACGACTCCAGCTTTTTCCTGGTTGCAAAGGAACCGGATGGACGTACCAAAGATTTATTTGCCTGGGGTCAGGCAACGGGGGGCGGAGCTATCCCGCCGAATACCCGGCAAGTGCTAATGGCCAGCCTTATAACAGGAGTTTATTGTACCAATGGCGCCTATGGGGTAATTAGCACTCAGGGTACCACCCCAGGCGCTGTCTCAGCATTTGGCGGTGGACCGGCTCAACAAGATGCGGGAGTGATTCCGACCGCGTTAGAGGATCATTTGAGAAGGGACGTAAGCAGTCTTTACACGATGAAAACCCTCCCTCCCTTTGCTCCCACTGCCTCTCGATCAGTATCGGCGTTCGCAGCCCGGCGTGAAGACGGAAACTACGTCGTCTGGGGCGGCGGTGGATGGGTAACCGATGAACTGTTTGTGCCTACCTGAGCATTTTAAGAGGAGGGTACTGAATCCATCCTCCTTTTAATTAACGCCCGCTTTACATTCTTCCTCAACATGTTGCTTTACTCGGAGCAATAGAAATGAGCAAAAAAAATAACGAAGCAAAAAAGAAGCTGGGGCCTATAGCTACGGATGTTCAAGTGCTGGGCGATATTTTTGTAGGTGCGACCGTACATGGTGATTATCGATATGACAATAATGGCGGCGGTCCAGAAGGACTCTCTCGTTTTTACTGGCACCTGAACGGCAATCGACTTGAAGATGAGGGCCAGCCGGACCTCAAACTCAGGTCTTCAGACACCAACAAATATCTGCAATTCTCGGTTATTCCAGTCGATTCCAACGGTATAGAGGGAGCAGAATACTTTTCTTCTACATACTTGGTGCGCTCAGGTTTTCAAGGTATATCCGACGAAGAAAATGAATGGTGCTATCTTAAACAGCGCGGTAATTTTTCATTTCACGTCCCTGAACCTTCAGACAGGTTATTCGTTTCCACAGGTGGAGTTTTTGCACTGCTTGAACCCTCGACTGGGGACGTTCATCTGGAAGGGCAGACCGGCTGGGGACTGCCGGTACCTGCAGAAATAGTAAATTTTCTAAAAAACAACAAGGCAATCAAATTATTTTCGGCGGAGTTCAGTTTCGGCGCATTGGTTAACGTAGGCATCACCAATCAATTATTAGTTTGGGGTGGCACTATTCCAGCCAACTTACCAGCTTTGCGGGGGATCAAGTCGGTGTACAGTACTCGAAGTGCGTTCGCTATCATTTATGACAATCCCTCTCCAGGGGCAGACAGCATTCGCGCCATTGGTCCTGTGAACAATCCTGTTTCGACCGTTCCTGTAGAGATCCAAAGAGCATTGTGGTTCGATCCACCTGAAGCCATCTATGCCGCGGATGACGCATTTGCTGTCCGCACTCAAAATGGAAAGGTTTATGCGTGGGGGCAGCCGAACAACGGCGGGACGATACCACAAGACGCGCGGGCACAACTGGATTCGATGTTTGTCACACGGATTGTTGCGAGTGCCGTTTCTTTCTGCGCAATAACAGACAACGGCGACTTCGTCGTATGGGGCGCGGCGAATGGGGGTGGGACTATTCCCGAGGATAAATTGCGGAGAATCCTTGACGACGGTGGCGTGCAATCAGTGATTGCCGCGACGGCAGCATTCTGCGCCATTACCAGAGACAGTGGCAGAGCTGTCAGTTGGGGCAGAGCCGGAGAGGGCGGCGATATGAATCCGAGCGCCGAGGCAATCGCAGTGCGAGGCAATATCGTTTTATGCAGGGCGGCCCGCTGGGCATTCCTGATGGCAAACCGCAGTGGTCAGGCGGAGGCCTGGGGCGCTCCTCAATATGGTGGCGCGCAACTGACGGCCACGCAAAAACGCGCCTACCGGCAGGTGCTCAAAGACGCTAAAGCTGTACCCGGCGAGCCTCTGCGCCGGGGCGAGAAAAAACAGCCGAAACGGCACCGCAACAATGTTTCATCGAGGGCAATCATCGTTGGCGGGAACCTCAGCTTGTACGCTAACGATGTCAGCTTCTTTTTATTGAGTCGTTATGACGATGGGAGGACGAATGCCATCGTGTTGACAGGTTTGGTCACCCACGGCGGCAGAATGAGTGATGCGCTGCGACAAACGCTGATGGCCAGTTTGATCCGTGATGTTTACTGCACAAATGGCGCATACGGAGTGATCCTCACGCAAGGGGGCACGGACGGTGCGGTTGAAGTGTGGGGCGCGACCCTGGCGATGGAAGATGCTGGCGAAATCCCTCCCGAACTGCGGGAGCACCTGCGCAACGGGGTAACGGAACTGTATTCCATCAAACGGTTCCCCTATGTGGTCCTTCCGCCCCCTCCTCCTCCCATTCCTCCTCACACGGACCCTTCCTTCGCTGCAAGACGTGTCGATGGCACCTATGTGTTATGGGGAGGGAATGTGAGAAACCAGCATTTTGATCCGAGGCCAACAAAATAGAACAGAAAAATGCCCGTATCGTTAGATACGGGCATTTTTCTTCTGCGTTATACCCCCCGAAGACCTATAGTGGTCAACCGGTATCGGACATCACGCCATTGGCAGCGCCCAATGAGTTTGACCAATAAAGCGAACGACTGAATAAATCGCTGTTGATGAATGATCACCACGGGCTGTTACAGGTATTGAAAAATAATTGCCCGATGCAACGCATCGGGCAATTATGAGGACGAGACAGATATAACCTGCTTCAGTCACCTATTACTTGGCAGTTTGCGTGGTTTGCACGCTGTGTACCTCCCGCACCAGAATTTCATCCATGCTAAATACGCCCGCCCCACTGGTCGAGAACGCTATGTTCACCACGTGGCTCTGCGTTGGCGGTGTTGCGGGCGTTGTGAATGTATGAGTGAACCTGGCCCAATTCAGGTCAGGGGCAACCGTCATTGGAACCGTTGTGCCGCTGAAGTTGATACTGGCGGTTACCAGAGCAGTCGTGCCGGTGGTCTTGCAATAGAAGCTAACTTCGTAGCGAGTGTTTGCGGTCAAGTTCATATAAGTTTTCTGCACGCCGGGCTGTATGTTCTCAATGCCGGTCTTGGTAGCACGCCAAATCACATTTTCCGCGCCTTCAATCTGAAGTCCACCCCTGCCGCTGATGCTGTTCGTCCAACCGTTCCAGTTGAAGTTGTTAAAGTTAGTCAGGTCTCTGAAGTAATCTAGCCGTACTGTGTAGGTCCGCGTTGGAAAAGCGACGGCCAATGCTTTATCCAGGCTTTGGCTGAATCCAACCCATACTTGAATGGTCAGGGATGAATGGTCCATGAGTCGTTGCAGCGCCTCAACCGGCGTCGGAGGTTGCAGCCCGGTGAGTGCATCGCTTTCCCCCAGGCGGTGTGAACTATAGACTGTTTCGTGATAGCGGTTGCCATCGGCCAGCGTCCCCTCGTATTCCATCCAGATACGGCTGTCTGGATCAATAAAATGCCAGACCGACGTCAGAGTTCTCGCTCCTGAGATGAGTTGGGAGAGCACCAGGTCCTTTGCATCGCCTACTCCCTGGATATAGGGTGTGGGCAACCCTTGCAGGGGCAGCAGTGTCAACGCAACAATTTGGGACGCGTACGGGAACGTGCCGCGATTGAAGCGATATTGCACATAGATCCTGTTGCCGTGCTCGCGGATCCCTTTGGCGATGGTGCGTTTGTCGATGAACACTGCAACTTGATGGCTCACCGGGTTGCCTTGCTCCTGTTCCGTGACGCTACCGATACCGTCGGCGCTGAGCCAGTCGACGTAGATGAGGTCGGTGGCCAGCATTGGCCGGAATTTCACAAACACTTCAGTGCCATTCAAGGCCGCCAACGGGTTAAGTTCATCAGGAAAAACCGTGGCGCCCACAATAATGGGCCGATCCAACTCCACCCCTTTGCCCACGGTAACGGCCAACGCCTCCGAACGCAGAACTACCCGCGGTGGGCCAGTGCGTTCCAGGCTGTAGGAGACGCGCAGGCTGCCGTTATTGTTTTTGTCGAGAATGTCACGCGTGACCGGGTACGGCAGTTCCCGGCCGGCCGTGGCGCTATTGATGTCGAGGGTGCCACTGGCGGAACCGCCCAGGCCCGAGCCAATGCAAGACCAATGGAGCTTGTCGCCGGCCTGAGTACCACGGTAGGTAAAAGTGACCAATACATCGCTGCCTGGAACGTCCGCGGGGTCTACGTTGTTCCCCATAACACCTTGCAGGCGGGGCGCCGGCATGTCGGCCATGCGCTCGCCGATCTGGGCTCCCAGCCTCAAGGAGCGCCGAGTCGCCAAGGCACTGCCGCCCAGGATATGGGCCGCACCGTCATTGGTTTCGTAATAGATATCAATGTGACCCAGCCCATTGAACTGTTCCAGGTCGGCGGCGCGCACTGTGTAGCTGCCCCCTTGAGCGCCCGCCAGTTGTTCCTGGCGGTAGATAATGGCACTACCCCCCCCCGTCGGTACGTGGGTGATGAACAGCGTTTCCAGCCAGCCGGGGTCATGCGGCTCGTAAGCCGGAATGGTGACCGTGATGTCTTCGCCTTCCGGAATCAACCCCAGCTCAATAGGGCTGACGTCCGGTGCCGGCATCAAGACCGGTGTGCCGACCACGGTGATGGTAATGCTGCCGGATTGGCCAAGCGGCACGCCGGCGGCGGTTTGCCACCGGAACGACACCCGAAATGAGCCCCCGACTAATTGGCCAATAATGCTCCGGTCAACGGGGATATAAGTGGAGCCGCGATTGGGATCTTCGACAGCCTCAAGGTCGGGGAAAATTACTTCGGTACCGTCCGCCAGTGTACCGATCAGGGTTACGATAATCTGATGCAAGGGGCTGGGGGTAGGACGCTGCCGATCGGTGTAGGCGATTACATCAAAGTCCGAGTCAAATACGACATCGAAATCGATCTGCTGGAACGGGATGTTGTCTACCAGGAACTCCGGAGCCTCCAGCAAACTGGGGTCCAATTCAGCCGTCAGGAAATAGGATTTGGAGTACTGATATATTTCCCCGGAGAAATTTTCCACCACATCGCGCACACGAAAACGAAGGGTCAATGTCCCCAGTTGTCCGCCCCGATCAATGACCGATTTGGGCACAAAGACCCGAATCGGCCCTGACCCGTCCGCCTCAGTCGGGCTCACGGTATGCAGAACAAACACGCCATCCCAGGACAGCTCAATGACGTCGTTCTTGCGAATGTGCTCGTACCGGTTAATCAGGCACCAAATGCCGCCCGCTACATCGCCTGCGCCAACGCTCGATCCTTCTGGAAATCCTTCGACGCGCATGATCAGGCCGGTATGCCACGGAATGCCCGGATCTCTATCGACCCCACCAGGGCGGTCGGTCTTGATTAAAAGGGTTCGATCAGGCGAGGTACTTTCATTGCCACTGCTTACCCGACTCACCCGACCATAACTGGTTACCTCGCCTTCAGGAATATATTCGTAGGGGACCGCCAAGTACTGCCTGGGACCGTCCAGATCCCACACGATATCGTCGGCGACTGGAAATATCGGGTCTTCAAGGTAGAGCGCGAAGTAGTCGCCGAAGCTCTGAATCAGCCAGTTTTCAAATGCGAACAACGCATAAGGATCCACATGGCGCTTACCCAAACCGTATTCCGCATTTTCAGGGTAGGCGGTGAACCGCAGGTCGACCGACGGGAAGGCCGAATAAGGGTGATCCAGATCTTCAAGGCGTCGCGGTTCAGGGCGCGCCGGCTCGTTTGGTTCCAGCGCGTTGGGTTGATGGGGGGCTGGAAGCGCAGCTGCGCGTGGACCGTCCGAGATTGATTCGCTCTCGGGGAGGGGATGGTCGGACATTGTGAGTCTCCTGGCTGGGGACGCGCACAGAACCGGCGCGTTGTGCAAGGAGAATCAAACTCTCATTCTGATGGAGCAGGTAACTGTCAGAATTGACAGTGGCGACAGACGGTCGGCAATCCATTAAGTCAAAACCCGTTCTCCACACTTTCACTTACATTTTTTTCACGTTTTATTCACATCCCCAAACGTACTGTGAAGCCTCATCCGTTACAAATGTTGCACATCAAGCCCGCCGCCCCAGCGGGCTTTTTTTTGCCTGGAGAAATCCGGATGATCAACGCGAGGCCTTCAGGCTGGAGTACTCGCCTGTTCACGAATAGCTCGCTGGGTATCCAGCACCTTCGCCAGCGCGGTTTGCGCCTCCGGGCTTTGTTGCGGCACGCGAATGGCGGCCGAGACCAGCGTAATCAGCTTGGCCATCACTTCTGCATCCGTCGCCGGGCGGCCGAGGCTCATGGAGTTCATCAGCAGCCGCAGCTCGGTGCCGGCCATCACCCCGGAGATCGCCTTGAGGGCAAATTGCAGGCGCACCCCCAGTTCGTTGCGCGGCAGATCCGGCAAGGCCAGGGCGAATGCTTCGAAGAAGCGCTGGAATACCGGTTGGTAATGCACCTTGAGGTATTCCTGGATAAATGGCGACGTATCGCTGTAGACGCGCCCAAGGAAACGAATAAATGAGCGCCCTTCCCCACTTGCCGGGTCGCTGCGCTCCAGGCCCATGGCCGGGGCGAACAGCACACCCAGCAGCGTGTCGCAATCGAGCGGGCCGTCGGACTCGGCTTCGCAGCGCGCCAGCAGTTCCAGGCGCTGTTCGTTGAGGGGCTCCAGGCGCTGCATCAGCAGGGTCTTCATCAGGGAGTCCTTGTCCCCGAAGTGGTAGTTCACGGCCGCCAGGTTGACTTGGGCGCGCTCGGTAATCTGCCGCAACAAAACCGCGTCGTATCCGTACTTGATGAAGAGAGCCTCTGTCGCATCCAGCAAGCGAGTCTTGGTAACGTTTGGAGCGCTGAGTTTCTTCGCGACCATGGGGATCTCACGGAAATATTGTTTTAAAAATTAATTTGATTTTTTATACCGGGGCAGCCCTGCGAAAGCAAGTAGTGAAGCACCACGATAGAGGTCAAAGCCTTGCTGCACGGCCGCTTGCCGTTGGATACCGGTATTTTGCCCACGCATGGACGCCGGCGAAAACAATCATTTCAAAGGGTAAATACGCTCTCCCATCGCGGCTGGCGAAGCGCAGGGAACGCGGTTAGTATTCAAACAATATTTTAAAAACAAGAAATAAAACCAGTCCGTGACGCGTACCGTTGGCTCCCGAACGTGTTTCAACGCTTTACCAGGGGAATGACGACAGCGGCGAGACTGAAGGCGCCGCGACCATGACCGACATCCACGCCCGCCCTGGGTTGATTTCCCTGCAAGGCATCGGCAAACGCTATCAACTGGCCGGGCAGGCGCTGTCGATTCTCAACGACGTGTGCCTGTCCATCGATCGCGGCGACAGCTGCGGCATTCTCGGCGCGTCCGGCTCCGGCAAAAGTACCCTGCTCAATATTCTCGGCTTGCTGGACCTGCCCAACTGCGGCCAGTACCACTTCGCCGGCCACGATATTTTCAGCGCCAGCCCCGACGAGTTGGCCGCGATCCGCAACCGCCAGATCGGTTTCGTGTTCCAGAGTTTCAACCTGCTGCCGCGCCTCAGCGCGCTGGATAACGTCGCCCTGCCCCTGAGCTATCGCGGCGTGTCGCGCCACGACTCGGTGGAACAGGCGCTGCGCATGCTCGATCAGGTGGGCCTGGGCGAACGCGCCCATCATCGTCCCGCCGACCTCTCCGGCGGCCAGCGCCAACGCGTGGCCATCGCCCGTGCGTTGGTCGGCAACCCGTCGGTGATCCTCGCCGACGAACCCACCGGCAACCTCGACAGCAGCACCGCCCAGGACATCATGGACCTGCTGCTGGCGCTCAATCGCGAGCAACAGGTGACGCTGATCATCGTCACCCACGACCCGCACATCGCCGAACGCCTGGAACGCAGGATCCTGGTGCGCAACGGCGTGGTGCACGAGGCCCCGCGCCCATGAGCCTGCGGGTCGAGCAAAGCCTCAGCCAACTGTTGCATGAAGCCTTCGTCAGCCTGCGCACCCTGGGCAAGCGCTCGATCCTCGCCCTGCTGGGCATTGTGATCGGCAGTTCATCGGTCGTGGCGCTGATCAATATCGGCCACAACGCCTCGGTAGATGCGGCGATGATCTTCAAGGACATGGGCACCGACACCCTGGTGGCGCAGTTCCCCCCCAAGGGCGCCAGCAACGTGCCGATGCGCACGCGCCTGGACCTGGACGCCGTGCGCCGGGCCGTTCCGGGCATCGCCCACATCGGCGCGCTCAGCCTGTTCAGCGGCCCCATCGTGTTCCACGGGCGCAGCGTCAACGCCAATCTGGTCGGCAGCACCCCAGGCATCGAGCAGGCCATGCGCCTGGCGTTGCAGCAGGGGCGCTTTCTGTCCGGGTTCGACGTCAACGAAACCTATGCCGTGATCGGCGCCGACATCGCCCAGGCCCTCAGTGCGCCGGGCGATCCGCTGCAACTGGGCGACCGCGTGCGCATCAACGATTACCTGTTCCTGGTGGTGGGTCTGCTGCACCGGCAACCGCGCGCGATGCTGATGCCGGTGCAGGCCAACGAATCGCTGTTCATGCCCGCCGAAGGCATGCGCCGCATCTACGCTGCTCCGCAGGTCGGCAACGTGATCATCCGCGCGGCGCCCGGCGAAGACATGGAGCGCATCGCCCGCGATACCGCAGCGGCCCTGACACCGCAGCTCGTCGACCATGATGTCGACATTCAGGTACCCCAGCAGATGATTGATGGCATGACCCGCCAGAGCCGCACGTTCGCGTACCTGCTGTTGGCCCTGGGCGCAATCTCTCTGGTGGGGGGTGGCGTGGGGGTGATGAACGTGATGCTGATGAACGTCTCGGAGCGGCGCCGCGAAATCGGCATTCGCATGGCGCTGGGCGCCCGGCAGCGAGACATCCGCAACCTGTTTTTACTTGAAGCGGTCACCCTCACCGCCGTCGGCGCCCTGTGCGGCGCGGTGCTCGGCATGACGGCTGCGTGGCTCTACGCCTGGCTCTCAGGCTGGACCTTCGCCCTGGCCGCCGCCGCCCTGCCGCTGGGGGTGGGCAGCACCTTGCTGGTGGGTTTGTTCTTCGGCATCTACCCGGCGGTCTCGGCCTCGCGGTTGCAACCGGTGGAGGCGCTGCGCGATGAGTAAATGGCTGCTGTGGCTCGCTTTGGTGAGCCTGCCCGGCGTGGCGGCGGATGTGGTCATCAAACCCTCGGCGCCGAGCACCACCCGCAGCGGCTATGACCGAGGGGTATCGCTGAATGCACAGGTGACCAGCCTGACCCTGGGCGACGCGGTGTACCTGGGCCTGCGCAACAACCCGGCGATCCGCAGCGCGTACCTGCAGCGGGTGGCGCAGAAGTTCGACCTGCGGGTCGCCGAGGATGTGTTCAACCCTAAGCTCACCCTCAACAGTTATTACCGCAGCAGCCGCGGATCGGTGGATAATGCGCGCAACGCCAATGTGGCGCCGTCCACCAGCCTGCTCGGCGAATACGGCACGCGCCTGAGCATGGCCTGGACCCAGCAACTGAACAACGCCGACCGCGCCGGACGCTACCGCAGCGATGGCCTGGACCTGGCGATCATCCAGCCGCTGATGCGCGGCGCCGGCTGGGATGCCACCACCGCACCACTGCGCCTGTCGCGCCTGTCGGAACAGGCCAACCGCCTGAACCTCAAGGCGACCGTGGCGCAGACCATCAGCCAGATCATCGCCACCTACCGCGAACTGCTGCGCGCCCAGGAGCAACTGAGCATCGTCCAGGACGCCCTCAAGCGCTCCGGCACATTGCTGGAAGTGAACAAGGCATTGATCAGCGCCGGGCGCATGGCCGAGTTCGAAATCGTGCAGACCGAAGCCGATATCGCCACCCAGCAATTGGGCGTCGAAGAAGCGCAGAATCAACTGGACACCAACCGCCTGGCGCTGCTGCGCCTGCTGGCCCTGGACCTGTCCACGCCGATTCGCGCCACCGAAGCCCTGGAGGCCAGGCCGATGCAGATCGACCAGCGCCAGGCCTTCAACCTGGCGCAGACCCAGCAACCGGAATACCTCACCGCCCTGCTCGGCAGCCAGCAGGCCGACCTCAACCTGGTGATCGCCAAGGACTCCGGGCGCTGGCAAGTGGACCTGGTCGCCGGCGCGAACCAGATACGCGACACCTACAATAACGAGGCCGGCAGCAGCAACAACCGCACCTGGGACAGCTACGCCGGGGTGCAGGTGCAGATTCCCATCGGTGATATCAGCACGCGCCAGGCCGAGGTGCGTGCGCGGGTGAACGTGGAGGACCAGCAGGTGCGCATCACTGACGCCCGCCAGGAACTGGAGCGCAGCGTCAATGACGTCGTGCGTGACCTCGGCACACGCTGGCGCCAGTATGAGATCGCCCAGCGCGCCGTCGAGTTGTCGCGGCGCAAGATCGAGATCGAACGGGAAAAACTCAGCGCCGGCCGATCCACCAACTTCCAGGTGTTGAGCTTCGAGACCGACCTGCGCAACGCCGAAAACGCGCAGCTCAATGCGCTGATTGCTTATCTGAACGCCCAGACCCAGCTCGATCTGACCCTGGGCATGACGCTGGAAAGTTGGGAAATCGCCCTCAATGACTACTAATCGAAAACGCCTGTTGGGTGGGCTGCTGATCCTGTTATTGGGCGCTGCGGGACTGGCCCTGCGCAGCCCGGCGTCCGCCCCCACCGATACCGCCGAACAATGGTTGCCGATCAAGCCGGAGGCGCTGGTGCACCAGATCGGCCTGGTGGGCAAGATCGAGCCCGATACCACGCTCATCCTCGCCGCGCCCTTCGACGGCAACGTGCAGGCCAATCTGGTCGAGCAAGGCCAGCGGGTCGAGGCCGGCCAGGTGCTGCTGCGCATGGACCCGGCAACCCTGGAAGTGCAATTGCGCGACGCCCTCTCCGCCCAACTCAAGGCCCGGCGCACCGTCCAGGAAATGCAGGACTGGGACAGCAGCCCGGCGGTCAGCCGTGCGCGCCGCAGCCTGCGCACCGCCGAGATGAGCGCCGGCAACACTCAGCGCAAACTCACCGAGAGCGAAAACCTGTTCAAGCGCGGCATCATCCCGCGTAATGAGCTGGACGACCTGCGCCAACAGGCCCAGCAGCAGCAGTTGGACCTCGCCTCCGCACGCAGTGAACTGCAGCAGGCGCTTGATCAGGGCAAGGGCGAGTACCGCCAGATCGCCGACATGGAGCTGACCAACGCCACGGTGAAATATGAGGCCCTGCGCACGTTGCTCGAAGGCCAGGAAGTCAAGGCGCCGTTTTCCGGCATTGTGGTGCCCGCGCCCGGTAATAATTCCCCCCAAGGCGGCGCCACTAACAACGTGCCTATCCAGGCCGGCAGCAAGGTCAGCCAGGGCCAGGTGTTGTTTGGGCTGGCCAATATCGAGCGACTGAAAATCGTCGCTAAGGTTTCGGAGCTGGACATCAACCAATTGCATCAGGGCCAGGCGGTGGAAGTCATGGGCGATGGTTTTGATGGCGAGCGGCTGACCGGTTCGGTCAGTGTGGTCAGTGGGTTGGCGATGGCCAGTGACAACCAGGGCAGCGCACAGTTTCCGGTGACCCTGTCGATTCCCAAGCTCACGCCCCAGCAGTTGCAGCGGGTGCGGTTGGGGATGAGTGCACGGTTGACCATCGTCACCTATAGCAATGCACAGGCGATCGTACTGCCGAGCCAGGCGATCCAGGCAGACATGACGGTGGAGTATCGCGAGGCGATGGATAAACCGGTGGAGCGGGTGAAGGTGACCACCGGGCAGTCGACGGCGCAAGGGGTGGAGGTGTTCGGCCTAAAGCCCGGCTTTGTGAAAATCTCAAGATAAATGGAGATCCTGGCGTCAGCTTCGAAGCCAGTGCTTTTCAAGATCATTCCCACGCTCCCGCGTGGGCATGCAGCCCGTGACGCTCTGCGTCACCTGTGCGCAATAGCCAGAACTTGCAGCGCCTGGCGGGACGCGGAGCGTCCCAGGCGGCATTCCCACGCAGAGCGGGGGAACGATCACCCGGTCCAAGATCGTTCCCACGCTCCCGCGTGGGAATGCAGCC